>NZ_JBANRN010000001.1:0-487026 GCF_037154155.1 Alteraurantiacibacter lauratis | reverse complement strand
GCATCGTCAGCGACAACGGGACCGAGTTCACGAGCCGGGCGATCCTGAAGTGGGCCAGCGAGAACCGGGTCGAGTGGCACTACATCGATCCCGGCAAGCCGCAGCAGAACGCGTTCATTGAATCGTTCAATGGATCGCTGCGCGACGAGTTGCTGAACGAGGAGCTGTTCGACAGCCTGGCAGACGCCCGGCGCAAGCTGGCGGTCTGGCGCTACGACTACAACAACGTCAGGCCGCACTCATCCCTCGGGAACCGAACACCGGCACAAGCGCGCCGGGCGGGCCTGCAAGATGGAAGCGTCCCACCCGGCGCGCTTGTGCCGGTGGCGCAGCACGAATATCAAACCGGTGGACTCTCGTTATGACCGCGGGACCAGCGGGGGGCAGGTCAGAACCAGTGGAACGCGCCGCTTGAGGCCATGTTCTCCCACCGCTCGCCAAAATCGCGGCGCATCAGCTTGGCCCCTCCCGCGCCGCTGCTGCTGACATGGGCATCGCTAAAGGCGTGGTCGAAGGCTGCGGCGACCAGCACGCTCTTGCCGAAGCGCGAATGGCCGGTGAGTGCGATCATCTGGCCGTTGATACGCGGATCGCGCGCCAATTCTTCGCGCAATCGGCTTGCGCCCCAGGCCCAGGCGCGCAGCGCGCCCCAATCGTGCTGCGCGCGTGGCCAGCGGGCAAGGCCGATGATCCCTTCCTGCATGGTCGCGGCGGTGTCCGCCTGAAGCGTCTGCGGGCGATAGGCGACATAGGCCCAGCCGCGTGCATGCGCCTGCGCTTCGGCATCGGGCGGGGGCGGGCCGCCGAAATCGGGCGTGCGGCCACCCGGCCAGACATAGGTGTAATTGATTATCGCGGGCACGGGCTGTGCGCGTTGCGGCACGGTCACGGTCGCGCTGATGGCAGGGCCGCTGCGGCCATCGGGCGCGATTACGCGACCTTCCCAGTCCTCGGCCAGCGCAAGGCCGGGGCGGGCGGGAAGGGCGGTCTTGCGCCATTCCACGCGGAAACTTTCCACCACGGCGGGGATGCGGCCAACCCAGTTGTCCTCCACCAGCCGCGCAATTTCCGCCCGGCGCGCTGGCCAGCCTTGCGCGGTTTGTTGCGCCGCGACTTCGAACAGAGGGGGCAGGGTGTAGCTGCCGACGCGGCCTTCCTGCGTGTTGGCGGCATTGGGCGCAGCGGGATTGTTGCCATCGGCACCGGGGCGCAGGCTGCCGAAATGGAAGGCGGCACGCTCGGCCGCGTGCACATCCTCTGCGCTCACCTGCGCGGTGGCAGGCGCGGCCAGCAGCGCCAGTGCCGCCGCCATTACAAGGCGGAAGGCGCATCGATCCATTTCATTACTCCCCCGGCAAAAGGCGTCCAGCGGCCCATCGGCACGCCGCCATGCGCCAGCATATCGCCCACCCAGCTGTTGCAGGTCTGCGCCAGCGTATAGGTTCCGCGCGCCGGGTAATAGGCATCGTGCGGGTCCACGCCGCGCAGTGGCGCGTGTGGGCCACCCGCAGGGGCAAGGCTGGCGGCAATCGCTTCGGCCATGCGCGCATAATCGGCGCGGGCAATGGTCAGCGGACGGAAGTTCTTGCCCGGCGCGGGGCGCACATAATGGCTCACCCGCATGACAGGCTCGCCCCCTTGCAGGGCAATGCGCAGCGCGGTGGACAGCTTCAGATCGGCCCATGTGGGGGTATTGAGGAAAACCTCCCGCTCGCCCCAGCCGACCGCAATATGCGTGGGGTAACGGCCATTTACCGCACGCCCAGCGCTGGGAAATACCGCGCGCCAATCCATCTCTGCCGAGACAATCGGCATGATGATCCCTGTGTGCACCCCGTTGGTCTCCACCATGATGGTGACGCTGTCGCCCGCTGATGGTTCGGGGGCCGAGATCGGGGCCGAAATAGAGGCAGGAGTCGGGCGCGGCAGGCTGCTGCCGATCCAGGCGCTCAGCAGGAAGACCAACGCTGCCCCGGCCAGCACGGCCAAGGCTGCGCCGGCCGCCCGCAGCGACCGTTTCAGAAAAGGTAGCGCTGCCGCAGCCACAGGATCGACCAGTCGCCATTGGTCAGCCGCGCCTGCAGGCGAAAGCCGACCTTGCGGTAGGCGCGGCGCACGGCGGCTTCCTGCGTGGTGAGCAGGCCCGACAGCACGATATGGCTGCGCGGCGCCATTGCGGCGGCGAAGGAGGGGGAAAGATCGATCAGCGGCCCGGCCAGGATATTGGCGATCAGCAGGTCATAAGGCGCGCGCTGCTGAATCAGGCCGTCATCCATCCCCTCGGCAATCACCATGGCCAGTTCACCCCGCCCGGTGCCGAGCGGCACGCCGTTGAGTTCCGCATTGTCGCAAACGGCGGGCAAACAGACCGGGTCGATATCGCTCGCCGTAGCGCGGGCGCGGGGCCACAAATGCATCGCGGCAAAGGCAAGCAGGCCCGTGCCGGTGCCAATATCTGCCAGATTGCGCACCACCACTCCGCGGCGTTTCATCGCGTCGAGCATCACCAGGCAACCTGCGGTGGTCGCGTGCTGCCCAGTGCCGAAGGCCTGCGCGGCGGGAATGCAGAAGCTGCGCACACCCTTTTCCGCATGGGCCGGGTGATCGGGCGTGTGAACGAAGAAGCGGCCTGCGCGGATCGGGTCCATGCCCTTCTGGCTCTCGCTGACCCAGTCGGCATCGGGCAGCTCCTCGGCGCGGATTTGCGGAGCGGGGTCATCGAACAGCGCCTTTACCGCGTTGCGTTGCCGCTGGCTGGGCTTGCCGGGGCAATAGGCGTCGAGTTGCCAGATTTCCGGCTCCTTCGGGTCGACTTCAAACCCCGTCACGACCAGATCGGGATCCCAATCGGCATCCATTTCCTGCCGGGCCAGCGCCGCTTCCACGGCCAAGCGCGGGGCGGTGACGGCGAGCTTCCAGCTCACTGCGCGGCCTCCTGCGCCAACCGCGCATCGAGACGGGCCTCCATCATGGTGGCCAGATCACGGCAGGCTGAAGGATTGAGGAGCGGCGCCGCACCTGACATTCGGGCAAACAGATTGCTGAACGAGGGGTGCGGTGTGACCATGATGTCGCAGGGCATCTGCGCGACAGTGGCAAAGGTAGTGCGAAATGGCGCAACGCGTTCGGGATTGTCGGAGAAGCGGTATCCCTCGCGGCTGACCGCGCTCAGGCTGTCGACATAGGCGATAGTGGCGCATTCGCCGCCTTCGCACGATTGCCAAGTCCAGCTTGTTCCGCCCGCCGTGTGGCCGGGAGTGGGCACGGCGGTAACCGCGACATTGCCCGCCGCAATAACTTGCCCCGGCGCGAAGGTGTGGGTGACGCGCACTGGCGGCGCACCGTCGATCAGGCCGAATTGCGGTTCGCCTGCATCCACCGTGCCTGCCTCCAGCACGTCCTTTGCAACGGCTGCGCTCCACACATTCGCGCCGGTTGCTTGCGCCATGGCGGCAAGCCCGCCCATATGGTCGTAATGTTCGTGCGTGTAGAGGATGTGGCGGATATCGCGCGGATCGAAACCCAATGCGCGGATATTGGCAAGGATTCCGGGCACCGCCTCTTCCACCGCGGCGTCGATCAGGATGTGGCCGTCCTCGCCCGCGATCAGCAGCGCGGCGATCCCGCATGTGCCGACATAATAGGTGGTGCCGTGAATGCGTGCGGGCGGGGCGGCGTCATCCCATTCCTCGCGCCCTTCGCAGGCAGCGGCGAGAGCCGCCCCTTCGGCGCGTGCATCGCTGGCGGCGGGGAGTGTGATGCCGGGCGAGGGCACGGCCTCGGCGCCGTTGCAGGCAGATAGCGACATCGCAAGGGCAGGAATTGCGGTGAATTTGGTGAAGGGCGTAGTCATCGCCAAGCCTCATGCCAGCGCGCAGGCGCAAAGTCATGCCCCATTAGGCCGGGATTACAGCCAATGGTCCGCTTGCCTAAGCGCTTACAATCGCTAAGTGGAGCGCAACGAAGGACTCAAGCGCAGGACTGCGATCATGGCAAACAGACCCTTATCCCCGCATCTGGGCATCTGGAAATGGGGGCCGCATATGCTGGTCTCCATTCTCCACCGCATTTCGGGCGATGGGCTGGCGCTGGTCGGCCTGCCGGTGCTGGTGTGGTGGATTGCCGCGATGGCATCCGGCCCTGCAGCCTATGACAGCTTTCTGTCCCACGCGATGAGCCCGTATGGCATGGTGGTGCTGATTGGCCTGACCTGGGCCTTTTTCAACCACTTGTGTTCGGGCCTGCGCCATTTCGTTCTCGACATGGGCGCAGGGTACGAACTGGATACCAACAAGCGCTGGTCGATCATCTCGATGATCGGTGCGCTGGTGCTGACAGCGGCTTTCTGGGCCGCGATCTTCGCGTTCTGACAGGGGGCAGGGACAATGGGTAACGGAACCTCCATCGGCCGGGTTCGCGCATTGGGCGCGGCAGGCCACGGCACGCATCACTGGCTGCTGCAACGCTTTACTGCCGCCGGAAACTTTCTGGGCGGCGTGTTCCTTATCGCCAGCTTCCTGTTCCTGCCCGATGCCAGCTTTGCCACGGTGCGCGATTACTTTGCCAGCCCGGTGCCCGCGACGATCCTGGCGCTGTTCCTCGTCAGCGTGTTCTGGCACGCGCGGCTGGGCCTTCAGGTGCTGATCGAGGACTATGTGCATACGGCAGGCAACAAGTTTGCCGCGCTGGTTCTGCTCAACATCTTCACTTTCGCTGGCGCGGGCTTTGGCCTGTTCGCCATTGTCCGCCTTGCCCTTGCCACCACTTCGCCTGGAGGAGCAGCCTGATGGCCGCCACCGCATCCACACAGCCTGCATACAAGATTATCGACCACACCTATGACGTGGTGGTGGTGGGCGCAGGCGGTTCGGGTCTGCGCGCCACGATGGGCGCGGCCGAAGCGGGCCTGAAAACCGCCAACATCTCCAAGGTGTTCCCCACGCGCAGCCACACCGTCGCCGCGCAGGGCGGGATCGCCGCATCGCTGGGCAACAATTCGCCCGATCACTGGTCGTGGCATATGTATGACACGGTGAAGGGTGCAGACTGGCTGGGCGATCAGGACGCGATCGAATACCTCGCGCGCGAAGCTCCCGCCGCGGTGTACGAGCTGGAGCACGCCGGCGTTCCGTTCAGCCGCAACCCGGATGGCACTATCTACCAGCGGCCTTTTGGTGGCCACATGCAGAATATGGGCGAAGGCCCGCCCGTGCAGCGCACCGCCGCCGCGGCCGACCGCACCGGCCACGCCATGCTTCACGCGCTGTATCAGCAGAGCCTGAAATACGCAGCGGACTTCTTCATCGAATACTTCGCCATCGACCTCATCATGAAAGGCGAGGGGGCGAACAAGCGCTGCGTCGGCGTGATCGCGATGTGCCTCGACGATGGCACGATCCACCGCTTCCGCGCACATGCCGTGGTGCTGGCAACGGGTGGCTATGGCCGCTGCTATTACACCGCGACCAGCGCGCACACCTGCACGGGCGATGGCGGCGGGATGGTTCTGCGCGCCGGGCTTCCCTTGCAGGACATGGAGTTCGTCCAGTTCCACCCCACCGGCATTTACGGCGCAGGCGTGTTGATTACCGAAGGCGCGCGGGGCGAAGGCGGCTATCTCACCAATTCCGAAGGCGAGCGGTTCATGGAACGTTATGCGCCCTCGGCAAAGGATCTGGCCAGCCGCGACGTGGTGAGCCGCAGCATGGCGCTGGAAATCCGCGAAGGGCGCGGCGTGGGGCCGGAGAAGGATCATATCTATCTCCATCTCGACCATATCCCCGCCGAAACGCTGGCGCAGCGCCTGCCGGGCATTACCGAAAGCGGCAAGATTTTCGCGGGCGTGGACCTTACCCGCCAGCCGCTGCCGGTGACGCCTACGGTGCATTACAACATGGGCGGCATCCCCTGTAACTATCACGGTGAAGTTGTGACCATCGGGCCTGATGGCAATCCCGATCATGTCGTGCCCGGCCTGTTCGCCGTGGGCGAGGCAGCTTGCGTCTCGGTGCACGGGGCGAACCGGCTTGGTTCCAACTCGCTGATCGACCTTGTCGTGTTTGGCCGCGCAACGGGCTTCCGCCTGAAGGAAACGATCAAGCCCGGCACCGCGCATGACGAACTTCCCAAGGACAGCGCGGACATGGCGCTGACCCGGCTTGACCATTTCCGCCATGCCAAGGGTGGATCGCCCACCGCGCAGGTGCGCGCCGACATGCAGAAGACGATGCAGAAGCACGCCGCCGTGTTCCGCGACAGCGCGCTGATGGCCGAAGGCGTCGCCTTGCTCGCCGAGACGAACAAGCGCCTGCAGGATGTGCACGTGACCGACCGCAGCCTGATCTGGAATAGCGACCTGATCGAAACGCTCGAACTCGACAATCTGATGGCGCAGGCCGTGGTGACGATGAACAGCGCGGAAAACCGCAAGGAAAGCCGCGGCGCCCACGCGCACGAGGATTTTCCTGAGCGCGACGACGTCAACTGGATGAAACACACCGTTGCCTGGTTCGAAGGCTGGGGCGGCAATGGCGGCATGGGCCGCATCGATTACCGTCCGGTCCACGAATATACGCTGACCGACGATATCGAATACATCAAGCCGAAGAAGCGGGTGTACTGATAGTCAGGAGTGCGGGTCGGCTGCGGTGCCGCCGGCCCCTTTCCTGATTGCTCGCTGCCTTCAGGCGAGTTCACCTTTCCACTTCGTCAGTGCTCGCACCAGTTTTTCGGACCGCGGGATAAACTCGCCATCCATCAGGTCCTGTGCGGCTTGCCTATGCCCGTTCTGGACCGCCTGCACCACCCGCCCCGCCGCTATGTGGAATTCCTGATGCAGGCGTTTTACCACCTGGTAGGGCACACTGGCACGCGTGGCGGCGTCGATCTCGTGCCCGTGCAGCCATTTGCCAAAGGCGCATTCGCAGTCCTTGCTGACAATGCGCCAATCAAGGTCGCCCGTGCCGCTGGCGATTGCGGTCTTGAGGCGCAATTTCCACGCGCCGTGCGCGCCGATTGCGGCGTTGATCTGTTCGGGAATAGAGGACATCGCGGTGGCATCCTTGCATCGGGATTGGGGACCGCTGCTCTTTATCTCTCTTTTCCTTGCGCGTTTGCATAGCTGCCTTGCGCAAGGCTCCATAGGTGAAGTCAACCGGCAGTTAAGGCTGTGCCCGCCGGGCCCGCCTGATCACGATTGCTTCGGCCAGCATTTCGCCTTTCATCCAGCCTTCGCCCTTGTCCGGGTCGCGCGGAGCGGCGTGGATGGCCTCGACAACCTCCATCCCTTCGATGACAAAACCGAAGACGGCATAACCATCGTGAAAGGCGGGGTCAGGGTTATTCGGGTCGGCATCCATTGCGGGCTGGGCTTGCAGCATGATCGAGAAATCGCCCGTTGCGCTGCCCGGATCGTGCCGCGCCATCGATAGCGCACCGCGGGCGTGGGTGAGGCCGGTGCTGCTGGTTGGCTCGTGCGCGATGGGCGGCAGGATGCGTGCAGGATCGAACTGCGTGCCGCCCTGGATGAGGCCGTTGGGGCGCGGCTCCCAGTCGAGATGCATGGCGCGATAGAACACCGTGCCGTCCAGCCGGCCTTCATCGACATAGCGCAGAAAATTGCCCGCCGTGATCGGCGCGCGTTCCACTTCCAGTGCCACCGTGATGTTGCCCATCGTGGTTTCGAGCACCACGGGCACCGTCTGCGGTGCATCCTGCGCCATGGCGGGGCCGGAAAGGGTGAGGGCGAGCGAGGCGATAAGCAGTCGAATCATGGTGCGCAGGCTGCCAATAAACCGCCTCTATCGCCAGCGCAGATGAGCGCGCGTCAATTGGTCGAGCCGCGTGACGCCCATCAACTGCATCCCGCGCCGGATCTCGGCATCGAGCAGCCCCACCGCGCGATCCACCCCCGGCTGGCCTGCCGCCGCGAGCGCATAGAGGTAAAGCCGCCCGCCGCTCACGCCCTTGGCGCCCAGCGCCATGGCTTTGAGCACATGGCTGCCGCGCCGCACGCCGCCGTCGAGGATCACTTCCACCCGGTCGCCCACCGCCTGCACGATCTCGTCCAGCTGGTCGAACGGGGCGCGCCCGCCATCCAGTTGCCGTCCGCCGTGGTTCGATACCATGATCGCATCCACCCCCATATCCGCCGCGCGGCGCGCATCGCCCACCGACATCACGCCTTTCAGGCAAAAGGTGCCGCCCCAATCATCGCGCAGCTTTTCCGCCGCCTTCCAGTCCATCGACGGGTCGAGCATGGTGTTGAAATAGTCCTGCACACTCAGCGCCACATTGCTCCCCGCCGCGACATGGCCCGACAGATTGGGCAGGTCGAACTTCTCGCGAAACAGGTAATCCAGCGCCCAGCGCGGGCGCGTGGCATAGGACAGGAAACTGGCGGGCGTGATGCGCGGCGGGCTGGTAAATCCGGTGCGCTTGCACCTTTCGCGATTGCCCGAAACGATCGTGTCCACCGTCAGCGTGACCGCGTCGAACTTCGCCGCCTTTGCCTGTTCCAGCAGCGCTGCGTTCAGCCCGCGATCCTTGTGGTAGTAATATTGCAGCATCTTCGGCCCGGAATAGCGCGCGCCGATTTCGGCAATGCTGACAGTGGCAAGGCTGGATATGCCGAACCAGATGCCGAATTTCTCCGCCACCGCGGCCACCGCGCGTTCCCCTTGCCAGTGGAACAGGCGCTGCAAGGCGGTAGGCGACAGCATCAACGGCAAAGCGGATGCGCGGCCCATGATCGTGGTGGAGGTGTCCACATCTGCCACCCCGGCCAGCACATCGGGCACCAGATCCACATCGGCAAAGGCGGCGGTGTTGCGATCCTTGGTGATCTCGTCATCCGCCGCGCCGTCAATGTAATGGAACACGGGGAAGGGCAGGCGGCGGCGCGCCAGTTCGCGAAAATCGGCAATGTTCTGGCAATCGCCAAGGCGGCGCACGGCATAGGGGAACGGCTTGACCATGCGCGTGTGTCTAAAGTGCGCTGCGCCTGCTGACCAGATGGTCGCCCACCTGCCTGTCCAGCCTGCCTATTCACAGGCAGTTCAGTTTACATGCGTAGTCCTCAGCATGAGGTCAGAGAGTGCGGGAACACCAGCGATGAGCGCGGAGCAAGGCAGCGCGGCAGCCGAAGCGCCGGCTGAACGTATCAGCGAGGCGGAACTCGCGGTGATGGAAGTGCTGTGGGAAGAAGCGCCGCAGAGCGCCGCCGATGTCTGCGCGCGGATTGGCAAGGCGCGCGGCTGGTCCATGCCCACGGTCAAGACGCTGCTGGCGCGCCTCGTGGCCAAGGGTGCGCTGGCCACCACGCCCGAAGGTCGCCGCTTTCTCTACACACCGCTGATCGCGCGCAGCCATTATGTGGGCACCGAAAGCCGTCGTCTGGTCGATCGGCTGTTTGGGGGGCGTGCGGCGCCGCTGTTTGCCAATCTGGCGGCGAACGAACAGTTAAGTGACGAGGATATTGCCGAGATCGAGCGGCTGTTGAAGGAACTGCGCAAGTGATCGGCTGGCTGGTGGACAGCTTCGTGTGGACAGGGGCGCTGATCGCGGCAGTGCTGCTGCTGCGCCGCCCGGTGGCGCGGCATTTCGGGCCGCAGGTTGCCTATGCGCTGTGGGCCTTGCCGCTGCTACGCCTGTTCTTGCCCCCGGTCATACTGCCCGCGGCAATGGCTCCTTCGCCGGAGGTGGCGCGCGCCGGGACGCAAGCGTTTGGCCTGCTGGGGGAACCGGCGTCGCAGGGCAGCGCATGGCTGTTGGGCGCGGTGCTGGCGCTGTGGCTGGGCGGCGCGCTGCTGTTTCTCGCGCTGCGCCTGCGCGATTACCGTGCGATGCGGCGCACCGTCCTGCGCGACGCACGGCCAATGGGCGAGGCGGGCGATGTGCGGCTGGTGGAAACGCCCGCCGTATCCTCGCCCGTGGCGTTCGGTCTGCGTGACAAGGTGGTGGCGCTGCCGCCTGGTTTCATGGTGCAGGCCGACCTTGCCGCACGCGACATGGCGATTGAACACGAATTGGCGCATCACCGCGGGCATGATTTGTGGGCCAATGCCTGCGCGCAATTGCTGCTGGCCTTTCACTGGTTCAACCCGCTCGCCTGGGCAGGCTGGTATGCGATGCGCAGCGATCAGGAGGCGGCCTGTGATGCGCGGGTGCTGGCCGGGCGCGGCCGGGCGGATCGGGCAAGCTACGGCCAGTTGATTGCCGAATGTGCGGCAGGCGGGAGGCTGGGCCAGCGGCTGGCGATGGTAGCGGCGATTGCCTGCCCGGTGCTGGGCGAAAAATCGATCATTCACCGCCTGCGCAGCCTGGCGCGGGGCGAGGTCTCGTCACGGCGGCACCGGCTTGGCCTGGCGGCCATCGGCGCGGCCGCCATGCTCGCCCTGCCGCTCACCGCTTCGCTGCGCTATGCGCCGCCGCCGCCTTCGGCTTCCATGGAACTGGCCGTTCGTGAGGTCGTGGACGCGCCTGCACTTCTGGCGGTTGCAGAGGCTGGCCCCTCGCAATCCCCCGTTCCGCCTCGCTCCGGGCGGCCGGACGCCGCTTCGCGCGAGCCGAATGGGCCAGCGGTCCCGCGCGAGGCGCCTCCTGTTTCCCCTTCACAGGGTGACGATTTCGCGATCCTCGCCCATTCCAGTGGCGAGAGCGCGCAAGTGCATCTGGTCGGCTGGCATGAGGAAGCCGCCTACAGCCTTGCGGGTGAACTGGTGATGGTGCGCGCCAGCATCCTGATCGTATCGGTTCCACATGATGCCGCTGTCCCAGCCGTCGCCGCGGAACCCTTATCTGGTGCCGAAACGGCCTCCTTGGGAGCAGCCGTGGCGCATGACAGCATAACAGCGGAGCCCACTACCCGTGCGGAAACGCCCCGCACGATCTAATTGATGTCCTGCACCACCGGGCTGGAATAGAACCCTTCTGCCGATACTACCGGTTGGGGCGGCAGTGTCTCTGCATCGGCCGTAGTGGCGCGCAAACGGGCGATGAGTTCAGGCGTCGCCGGGCTGGCGGGGTAGGCGCAGCCCATTTCTTGACCCACGCCCTTCAGATAGGCGCGGCGCATCAGGCCAGCAGCGATTGCCTCGCGGAATTCGAATTCGTGCGCGTTGGCCCCGGATATTTCGCGGATGATGCCACGAAACGGGATGAAGCTGCCGATGACGCGTTGCGCCAGATTGGTTACCGAAACGCCGCGTTCTTCGGGCGGGTTGGTATCCAGATCCTCGCCCAGAATGGCATCGAGGTCGCCCACCGCCCGCAGAATGTCGTCGCAGCGGGAAATGCCGTCGCGCGCATAGGGTGCGGCGCGTGCAGCAATCAGCAATTCGGGAATGGGATCGCGGCTGAGATTGAGGTCAGACAGCGGCGTCAATGCCACATCGCGCACGCTCGCATCGGGGTCGGTCACGGGGCGACGCTGTGCTGTGGCAGGGCTGGCTGCGATCATTGCGCCGATCACGCAGGCCGCAAGAGCGACCTTAACGCCGGAGGTCCGCAAATGTGTCGCACTGGTTTTCATCGCCGGTCTGTATTCCTCGTCTCAGCCATTCCATACGCTGCGCACTTGAACCGTGGGTGAAGCTTTCGGGCTGCACCGCCTGACCTGCATTGCGCATCAGCGTATCGTCGCCAATCGCGGCGGCGGCTGTCATGCCTTCTTCAAAATCCCCAGGCTCGATAAGGTTCCGGTTCCGCCCTGCCCAGACCCCGGCATAACAGTCCGCCTGAAGCTCCATGCGCACCTGCAACTGGTTGGCGAGGCGGGCATCACGCTGCTGCATCTGGCGGACCTGTTGCGAAACCCCAGTCAGCGTCTGGATATGGTGGCCATATTCATGCGCCATGACGTAATAGCGCGCAAAATCGCCGCCTGCCCCCATCTGGCGGTGCATCACGTCAAAGAAGCTGGTGTCGATATAGATGCCCATGTCCGCCGGGCAATAGAACGGACCCATCGCGCTGGATGCCGCGCCGCAGCCCGATGTGACGCGGCCGGAATAATAATTCAGCGTCGGCTGTTCGAATGCCACATTGGAAGCGGCGAAGATCGGCTCCCACGTCTGGTTCAGGCTGGCGAGCGCGTTGCAGCCTTCCATTGCGTATTGGTTGTCGTCGCAGATCTCCATCGCGCTTTCATTGCTGGCGGGGGCTTGCTGCTGCTGGCCGGTGGTCTGCTGCACGCCTTCCACAAGGCCCACCATCTGCCCCGGATCGACGCCGAACACGAGCGAGCCGATCAACACGATCACGATGCCGCCGCAGCCGAGGCTGCCCGCGCCGCCCAGCGCAGTCCCGCCGCCTCCACCACTTCCGCGCCGCACTTTGATGGATCGTGGATCGAATTGGTTGAGACGCATGAAATATCCCCACGGATTGGCGGCCGATGCTGCATTTGCGAAATGGGGCTGGACCTTGGCGCCCCGATCGTGGGAAACCTATGCCAGACAATTCGGGCCATTCAATAGACGGGATTCGCAAATGTTTCTTGCCGGAAAACGCGCGCTGATCACCGGATCCACATCGGGCATCGGTCTGGCGATTGCCCGCGCGCTGAAAGCCGAAGGGGCCGATGTCGTGCTCAGCGGCTTTGGCGAGCCCGATGCGATCGCGGCACTGTGCACGGAATTGGGTGCAGCGCATGTGCCGGCAGATTTGACGACGGCGACAGGGGTGGAAATCCTGATGGCGGGGGCGGGGAAAGTGGATATCCTCGTCAACAATGCCGGGATGCAGCACGTCGCCCCGGTGGATGCCTTTCCGCCGGAAAAGTGGGACGCGATCATCGCGCTCAACCTGTCGGCGGCGTTCCATACCGCGCGCCTTGCCGTGCCGCAGATGAAAGCAGCTGGCTGGGGCCGCATCGTCAATGTGGCCAGCGCGCATTCGCTGGTCGCCAGCCCGTTCAAGTCCGCCTATGTCGCCGCCAAGCACGGTCTGGCAGGGCTCACCAAGGTGCTGGCGCTGGAACTGGCGGAGGCGGGGATTACGGCCAATTGCATCAGTCCCGGCTATGTCTGGACGCCGCTGGTCGAAAACCAGATCCCCGACACGATGGCCGCGCGGGGGCTGAGTCGCGAAGAAGTCATGCGCGATGTCCTGCTGGCCAAGCAACCGACCAAAAAATTCGTTACGGTGGAGGAAGTGGCCGCGATGGCCGTATTCCTGTGCAGCGGCGCGGCGCAGAACATCAACGGCGCGAATATGTGCATTGATGGCGGCTGGACGGCGGAATGAACTGGACTGTCCCTGCCTTCATCCTTGCGGCAATTGCCGAGATCGCGGGGTGTTTCGCCTTTTGGGCCTGGGCGCGGCTCGATAAATCGCCGCTCTGGCTCATCCCCGGCATTGCCAGCCTTTGCCTGTTCGCCTGGCTGCTGACGCTGGCAGACGCCGATCATGCCGGGCGCGCTTATGCGGCCTATGGCGGCATCTATATCCTGGCTGCATTGGCATGGCTGTGGGCGGTGGAAGGGGCAAGGCCCGACAAATGGGATGTGACCGGCGTTGCCATCTGCCTGATTGGGGCCAGCGTCATCCTGTGGGGGCCGCGCCCCGCTTGAGGGAGGCGCAGCCACGTCACAGCTTGGCGGGAACTTGTCCCCACCTCCTACCGGCCCCCTAGCGATTGTCACATCATGCGGTTACATGGGCCGCCACGAATCGCACTTCGCGCAGGGCTTGCGCGCAACACCAGGTGGCACCCATGGAAATCGAAACCGGCCTGACATTTGACGACGTCCTTCTTCGGCCGGGCGAAAGCGATATCGTGCCCAGCCAGGCCAGCACGCGCACCCGGCTGACGCGCGGCATCGCGCTCAACATCCCGGTGCTGTCCGCCGCGATGGACACGGTGACCGAGGCCGAGATGGCGATCGTGATGGCGCAGCTGGGCGGGATCGGTGTGCTCCACCGCAATCTGACGATCGAGGAGCAATGCGCCGCCGTACGCCGGGTGAAGCGCTTTGAAAGCGGCATGGTGATCAATCCCATCACCATTCACCCCGATGCCACTTTGGGCGAAGCGCAGGCGCTGATGATGCAGAACCGCATCAGCGGGATTCCTGTGGTCGATGCGAGCGGCAAGCTCGTGGGCATTCTCACCAACCGCGACGTGCGCTTTGCCGACAATCCGCTGCAGCCGGTGCGCGAGCTGATGACGCACGAAAACCTTGCCACCGTTCGCGAAGGGGTGAGCCAGGATGAAGCGCGCCGCCTGCTCCACGCGCGCCGCATCGAAAAGCTGCTGGTGGTGGACGATGATTACCACTGTGTCGGCCTGATCACGGTGAAGGACATTGAAAAGGCCGTGCTGCACCCCGATGCCACCAAGGATGCCGCAGGGCGCCTGCGCGTGGCGGCAGCGACCACGATTGGCGACAAGGGCTTTGCCCGCACCGAGGCGCTGGTGGATGCCGAATGCGACGTGATCGTGATCGATACCGCGCATGGCCACAACAAGGACGTGGCCCGCGCGGTGGAGCGGGTGAAGAAGCTGTCCAATGCCGTGCAGGTGATCGCGGGCAATGTCGCCACGGCCGAGGCGACCAAGGCGCTGGTGGATGCAGGCGCGGACGCGGTGAAGGTGGGTATCGGCCCCGGCTCGATCTGCACCACGCGCATCGTCGCGGGCGTGGGCGTTCCGCAGCTGACCGCGATCATGGAAGCGGCCAGCGCGGCGGGCGATGTGCCGGTGATCGGTGACGGCGGCCTGCGCACCAGCGGCGATGCGGCGAAGGCACTGGCGGCGGGCGCAAGCGCGGTGATGATTGGCAGCCTGCTGGCCGGAACCGAGGAAGCGCCGGGCGAGACGTTCCTGTATCAGGGCCGCGCCTACAAGGCCTATCGCGGCATGGGCAGCGTGGGGGCAATGGCGCGCGGCAGTGCCGACCGCTATTTCCAGCAGGACATCAAGGACCAGATGAAGCTGGTGCCCGAAGGGATCGAGGGGCAGGTGCCGTACAAGGGTCCGGCGCGCGATGTGGTGCACCAGCTGGTGGGCGGCATCAAGGCGGCGATGGGCTATACCGGCAGCGCCACGATTGCCGAGCTGCAAAAGCGCGCGCGCTTCATCCGCATCACCAATGCGGGTCTTTCCGAAAGCCATGTGCACGATGTGTCCATCACGCGCGAGGCGCCGAATTATCCCACGCGGTAAGGGCGCATGACCCCCGCCGCCCGAGTCCAGTCCGCGATTGAGATTCTCGATGCGGTGATCGCCGCAGCTCGCACGCAGGGCGCTCCGGCGGATCGGATCCTGGCGGATTGGGCGCGCGGCAACCGCTATGCCGGATCGAAGGACCGGCGCGCGATCCGGGAACTGGTCTATGCCGCGATCCGCGCGTGCGGGCCTGTTCCCGCCAACGGGCGCTCAGCCATGCTGTTGCGGGCAAAGAACGACCCGGAATTGGCGGCCCTGTTTGATGGATCGGCCCACGCCCCCGCGCCGATTGGCAGCGACGAAGCAGCCGCGCAGCCTGGTATCGCTCCGCCATGGCTGGAGGAGCGGCTCGCGGCATCGGGCATTGACGGGGACGAGGCAGCTGCGCTGCTGTCCCGCGCGCCGCTCGACATTCGCGTGAACCGCCTCAAGGCCAATCCCGACACACTGGAACTGCCAGTGAATGCTGAAACACTTGCTGTTCCCGGCGCGCTGCGCTTGCCCGCAGGCACAATGGTCGAAGAATGGCCCGCCTTTGCCGAAGGGCTGATCGAAGTGCAGGATGCAGGCAGCCAGTTGGCTTGTCTTGCCGCTGGGGCCAAAGCCGGTGAAACGGTGATCGACCTGTGCGCGGGCGCGGGCGGCAAGACGCTGGCGCTGGCCGCTGCGATGGGCAATCATGGCACGCTGATCGCCTGCGATACCGACCGCCGCCGCCTGGGGCAACTGTCCCCGCGGGCGGAGCGGGCCGGGGCAGAGATCACACAGACCGTGCTGCTCGATCCCGGCCGCGAGGCAGAGGCGCTGGCCGATTGGCAAGGCAGGGCCGATCTGGTGCTGGTGGACGCGCCCTGTTCGGGCACGGGCACATGGCGGCGCAATCCCGAAAGCCGCTGGCGGCTGACCGCGCGCGAGCTGGATCGGTTGACCGCATTGCAGGCGCGTCTGCTGGATATTGCGACAAAGCTGGTCAAGCCGGGCGGGCGGCTGGTTTATGTCACCTGTTCGCTGCTGGACGAGGAAGGGGCGGGACAGGTGGAAGGCTTTCTTGCCGCCAATCCGCGTTTCCGTGCCGTCACGCCCGATTTGCCGCTGGGTAGCCGTCGGGGGCCGGGACTGCGCCTTACCCCGCTGCGGGATGGCACAGACGGATTTTTCATCGCCTGTTTATCGGCCACGTGATAATTGGCGCGGATATGCCCCTTTCGGTTTTACCAGACTGGCCAAAAATCCACTGGTCATCAATCAAGGAGTTCGTGATGCGCCACACCCCCGCTGCCCTTGCCGTGGCGCTGTTGTTCGCGGTGAGTTCCAGCGCGCTTCTGGCGCAGGGGCCGCAACCCGATCCGCGCGCGATTGCCTTGCAGACCGAAGGGCGCGCGCTGCTGGATGCGGGCGATGCGCAAGGCGCAATTGATGCGTTTGAGGCGGCGCTGGCAATCGACCCGGCCTATGGCGCGCTCTATATCGACCTTGCCGATGCGTCGCGAAGCGTGGGGCTTCCGGGCAAGGCGATCATGTATTACCGGCGTGCACTTGCCCGCGATCCCGATAACCTCATCGCGCTGGCGGGCGAGGGGGAAGCGCTGGCGGAAAAGGGCGCATTGGAAAGTGCGCGCGAAAATCTGTCACGTCTGGAGGCGCTGTGCGGTGCGGATTGTCCTGAAACTGTGGCGCTGTCCGCAGCCATTGCACGCGGCCCGCTGCCCCGCGTGCTGACCGCCGAAGCGCTCAGCCCCGATGCGGGCGTGACCGCGAACTGAGCGGTCAGATCAGGCCGCGGAACCCGGCCAGCACCTGTTCGTAAACCGGGCGTTTGAACGGCACGATAAGGCCGGGCAGCGCGGCGGGTTCCACCCATTTCCATTCGCAGAATTCGGGATGCTTGTGCGCGGCGATGTCGATATCGCTGTCCGCGCCGGTAAAGCGGGCCAGATACCAGCTTTGCCGTTGGCCGATATAGCGGCCCTTCCACAGCTTGCCCTTGAGTTCGGGCGGCAGGTCATAAAACAGTTCGCGCCCCAGATTGCCGAGGATGGTCAGATGACGCGGGGCAACGCCTGCCTCCTCCTCCAGCTCACGCAGCATGGCCGCTTCCAGATCCTCGCCCGGATCGACGCCGCCCTGCGGCATCTGCCAGAAATCAGTATCGGCCCCGTCAATCCGCTTGCCCACAAAGACCAGACCGGAGGTGTTCACCATCATGCAGCCAACGCAGGGCCTGTAGAGTTCGGGACGGTAGAGGGCAGGGTCTGGATTGGTCATGCGCGGTGCGATAACCAAAGCGGCGGTGCAATTCCATCGCCCGATTGCGGGCCGGACAGAAAAACTTGATTGCCCCGGCAAAGGCTGGCCCATAGGGGGCAGGACCATAGGGCAGCGCGACAGGGATCTGCCCCGTGGTAGATGCAACCGGCGCACACAAGCGCAAGCAGGAATTGAGTATGGCAACCCAGATGGCCGAACCCGCGGTATCCGCGACCCAAGACACCGCTCCCGACAGCGTCGTCGTGCGCTTTGCCGGGGACAGCGGCGACGGGATGCAGCTAACCGGCGGGCAGTTCACCCTGTCCACGGCGCTTGCGGGCAATGACCTTGCGACCTTTCCCGATTTTCCGGCGGAAATCCGCGCGCCGCAAGGCACGCTGTTCGGCGTGTCGGCGTTCCAGATCAATTTCGGCAGCCGCGAGATCAGCACCGCAGGCGACGCGCCCGATGTGCTGGTGGCGATGAACCCGGCGGCGCTGAAGGTGAATGTGGGGGCGCTCAAGCCCGGCGGCCTGATCATTGCCGACAGCGGGGAGTTTACCAAGCGCAACCTGGAAAAGGCGAAATACGACACCAACCCGCTCGAAGATGGCAGTCTTGCGCAGTGGAACGTGCTCGCCTTCGACATTTCGGCGTTGACGATCGAGGCGGTGAAGCCCTTTGGCCTGGGCAACAAGGATGCGCTGCGGTGCAAGAACATGTGGACGCTGGGTCTGGCGCTGTGGATGTTCGACCGCGACCGGCAGCCGCTGATCGATTGGCTGAACACGAAGTTCAAGACCAAGCCCGATATCGCCGCCGCGAATATCGCCGCGCTCAATGCCGGCCACGCCTATGGCGAAACCGCGGAGCTGTCCGGCCCGCTGAAGAAGCTGCATATCGACCCCGTCCCTGCCGCGCCGGGCCTTTACCGCACCATTACCGGTGCGGAATCGGTCAGCCTTGGGCTGGTGGCGGGCGCGCAGCTGGCGGGGCTGGAGATGTTCTTTGGCGGATACCCCATCACGCCGGCCTCCTCGATCCTGCATTATCTGGTGCGGCTGAAGGAGTTTGGCGTCACCACATTCCAGGCGGAGGACGAAATTGCCGCAATCTGCGCGGCGATTGGCGCGAGCTATGCGGGCAGCCTTGGCGTCACCAGTTCGTCCGGCCCCGGCATCGCGCTGAAGACCGAGGCGATGGGCCTTGCCATCATGACCGAGCTGCCGCTGGTCATCGTGAACAGCCAGCGCGGCGGGCCTTCCACGGGTCTGCCGACCAAGACCGAGCAGAGCGATCTGTATCAGGCGGTCTATGGCCGCAACGGCGATGCGCCGATGCCGGTGATTGCCGCGCGCAGCCCGTCCGATGCATTCGATTGCGCGATCGAGGCGTGCAGGATCGCGGTCGAATACATGACCCCGGTGATGCTGCTGACCGACGGTTACATCGCCAATGCCGCCGAACCGTGGAAAGTGCCCGATCCGGAGACGTTCGAGCCGTTCAAGGTGAAGTTCCTTGAGGAAAAGAACGCGGGCGATACTCTGCTTCCCTACAAGCGCGACGAAAAAGGCGCGCGGCCGTGGATCAAGCCGGGCACGCCGGGCCTGATGCACCGCATTGGCGGGATCGAGAAGAAGGTCGATACCGGCAATATCGACTACTCGCCCGAAAACCACCAGGCGATGACCGATGCGCGCAAAGCGAAGATCGACAATATCGCCGTGCCCGATCAACAGGTGACGCTGGGCGAGGCAAGCGGCGCTCTTGCGGTGGTGGGCTGGGGCAGCACCTACGGCCCGATCCGCCGCGCGGTGGACAATGCGCGCAAGAAGGGGCTGGCGGTCAGCCATATCCATGTGCGCCATATCCACCCGCTGCCCGCCAATCTGGGCGACCTGCTGCGCCGCTTCGACCATGTCCTGATGCCCGAAATGAACACCGGCCAGTTCAAGACCGTCATCCGCGATCAATTGCTGGTCGATGCGGTCAGCCTGACCAAGACGAGCGGCCAGCCGTTCCAAATTGCCGAGCTTGATGCTGCGATTGCCAAGTTCTTTGATGGAATTGCTGACAATGAAGGCGGCGATGTGCCCGCAAATCGCCAACAATTGCCCACGCCCGAAAGCGGGCACGATGATGGCTCGCTGAAGGCGGGCGGAGACGCGCAATGAACGAGATGACCCGAATCGAAACCACGCTAAAGGACTGGGAAACCGATCAGGAAGTGCGCTGGTGCCCCGGTTGCGGGGACTATGCGATCCTGAAGGCGGTGCAGCGCACCCTGCCGCAACTTGGCGCAGACCCGAAGAACACCGTGTTCGTATCCGGCATCGGCTGTTCCAGCCGCTTCCCCTATTACATGGAAACCTACGGCTTCCACACGATCCACGGCCGTGCGCCCGCCTTCGCCACCGGCATCAAGCTCGCCAATCCGGCGCTGGATGTGTGGTTGGTGACGGGGGATGGCGATGGCCTGTCGATTGGGGGCAACCACATGATGCATGTGCTGCGCCGCAATGTGAACATGCAGATCATGCTGTTCAACAACGAGATTTACGGCCTGACCAAGGGGCAATATTCGCCCACCAGCCGCATCGGCACGAAAAGCCCCTCCACCCCCATCGGTTCGGTTGACCGGCCCGCCAACCCCTGCGCTTTTGCGCTGGGGGTGGGCGCGCGGTTTGTGGCGCGCGGCTTTGACGTGTCCAAGAACCTGCCCGATGTGCTGAAGGCCGCCCATGCGCACCAGGGCGCGGCCTTCATCGAGATTTTCCAGAACTGCATCGTCTACAACAAGGACGTGTTCAACGATTTCGCCGCGCCCAAGGGAGCGGAAGATCGCCAGCTGTGGCTGGCTGATGGGGAACCCATGCTGTTTGCCGGCGGCACCAAGGGTATCGCGCTCGACCGTGATCTGCTCGAACTGAAGGTGGTCGATGTCACCGATGGCGATTGGCAGTCCGCGGGTGTGCTGGTGCACAATGTGAAGAACCGTTCCATCGCGCATATGCTGGTGGAACTGCCGTTTGGCCCGTTCCCCATGGCACTTGGGGTGATTTACGACGATCCGCGCCCCACTTTCGAAGAGGCGGTGGCCGACGAACGCGCCCGCGCCAGCGAAGGCAAGGTGCCCAGCCTCGCCAAGCTGCTGGCCAAGGGGCAGACGTGGACCGTGGCAGAGAAAGCCCGCGCGGGCGAGGGGCACCCGGCTTGAGGTAATCTCACACGAAGACACGAAGATGCCGCGTCCGGATGATCTGGAGAGCCTTGCACGCATCGCCGTTGATTGCGGCTTTCAATTGCATCGCGATCTGGGTCTGAGCCTGCTCGAAGGTGCGTATGAGGCGCTGCTTGCAGGGTTGATCTAGCAGTCGGGTTACCGCGTGGATCGGCAAGTGCCCGTCACGATGCGGTATAAGGGCGTTGTCGTCGACAACGCCTTTCGCATAGATATTCTGGTCGAGCAAAAGCTGGTGATCGAGCTCAAGTCGATAGAAAGGCTTGCGCCTGTTCACGGCAAGCAGGTTCTCACATATCTGCGGCTGATGGACCTGCCCTTGGGCTTGCTGATGAATTTTGGACAGGCAACTTGCAAGGACGGCCTGAAGCGCGTTGCCAACGATTATTGGGGGCGTATCGCTTAAGCTCGACATCTTCATGTCTTCGTGTGAATCACCCCATCCATGGACAACCTCACCCATTCGCTCACCGGCGCGCTGATCGGGCAGTGCGGGCTGAAGAAGAAAACCGGGCTTGCCATGCCCGCGCTCATCATCGGGGCGAATCTGCCCGATGTGGACGCGGCGTGTTTCTTCTGGCTGGACGGGGTCGAACACCTGGCCTTTCGGCGCGGGATAACCCACGGCCCGCCCGCCTTGTTGCTGTTGCCGCTGGCGCTGGCGGGGCTGCTCTATGGCTGGGACAAATGGCAGGCGCGGCGCGGCAAACGGCCTGAGGGCCGGCTGCCGGTCAATTTCACATGGCTCTATATCCTCAGCCTGATCGGCTGCCTCAGCCACCCGGCGCTCGATTGGATGAATGTCTATGGCATTCGTTTGCTGGAGCCGTTCTCGTCGCGCTGGTTCTATGGCGATGTGCTGTTCATCATCGATATCTGGCTGTGGGCGCTGCTGATTTTCAGCGTCTGGTTCTCGCTGCGGCGGGAGAAGGCGGGCGGGGAGTGGATCAAGCCCGCGCGCGCCGCGATGGCGGTGATGCTGGCCTATATTGGTGTGAACGGCCTGATCAGCCGCTATGCGGCAAGTGCAGGTGGTTCCGAAAGCGGGGAAGGGATTGAGGTTATCGCTTCCCCTCCTCCGGTCATGTTCTGGAATCGCGATCTCATTTTCCATACTCCTGGCGCAGACCCGCTGGTTGCAAACCCGATGACCGCAAAATGGTCGTTGTTCGATCCCGGTCCGGTGCAGGCATTTGCAAGTCCGGGCGGTGGGTTTGCGATTTCAAACAGCGAAGGTCAAAATTCGCAGCGACCGTTTGAGGAACTTGCCGACAACCCCCAGGTGGCTCCTTTCCTGTTCTGGTCGCGCGCGCCATTTACGACATGCGAGGAAGGGGCAGTTATTCTGGGAGATGCTCGCTATCCGGGTCGGGGCAATTTCCGGGTGGAACTGCCCGAAATACCGTGTGAACCAAATCCCGCCAATTGAGTAGGGCGGCAGCATGACCCAACCCCACATCGTCTGGCTGCGGCGCGATCTGCGTCTGGCCGATCAGCCCGCCTTTCACGCCGCAGCTGCGCTTGGCCCGGTGATCCCCGTTTATGTGCTGGATGACGAAACGCCACGTCACCGCCGCATGGGCGCGGCGAGCCGGTGGTGGCTGCACCATTCGCTTGAAGCGCTGGCGCTGGAACTGGAGGCTGCGGGATCGCGCCTGATACTGCGGCGGGGCAAGGCGGCAGAGGTGCTTGCGACTTTGGCGCAGGAAACCGGCGCCGCCGCCATCCACGCCCTGCGCCATGTCGAGCCGTGGTGGCGCATGGCGGAGAAGGAACTGGCCAAGGCGCTCGACCTG
This sequence comes from Alteraurantiacibacter lauratis, assembly GCF_037154155.1. NCBI lineage: Bacteria > Pseudomonadati > Pseudomonadota > Alphaproteobacteria > Sphingomonadales > Erythrobacteraceae > Alteraurantiacibacter > Alteraurantiacibacter lauratis. Next base: position 464,573 of record NZ_JBANRN010000001.1, on the reverse strand, counting down.
CGGCTGTATGACGGGCTGTATCTGATGCCGCCCGGTTCGCTGCGGACCGGCGGGGGCACGCCCTACAAGATATTCACCCCGTTCAAGAACGCGCTGATCGATGCGATTGGCGAGGTGGATGTGCTGCCCGCGCCGCGCCTGTCTGCGCCCGAAAGCTGGCCTGCTTCGGACAAGCTGGATGACTGGGCCTTGCTCCCCACCACTCCCGATTGGGCGGGCGGCTTTCGTGAAGCGTGGACACCGGGCAGCGCCGCCGCCCATGCGCGGATGGAGGAGTTCAAGGACATCCTTGCCCCCTATCGGCAGGACCGCGAATTGCCGTCCATCGACGGAACTTCGCGCCTCTCCCCGCATCTGCATTTCGGTGAGGTGTCCCCGCGCCAGTTGTGGCACGCGATTGCGGGGATGGGGGGGCAGGGGCCGGGCTTCTTCAAGGCGGAGCTGATATGGCGCGATTATGCCGCCAATCTGGTGCTGCAATTCCCCGATTACGGCGCGCGTTCCTACCGCGAGGGATATGACGAAGGCTTGTGGCGCGATCCGGAAAACGATCAGGCCGCCGCCGCAGACCTTGCCGCATGGCAGCAGGGCCGCACCGGATATCCGATTGTCGATGCCGGAATGCGCCAGTTGTGGCACACCGGCTGGATGCACAACCGGGTGCGGATGATCGCGGCCAGTTTCCTTGTGAAGCACTTGCTGATCGACTGGCGGCAAGGCGAACAATGGTTCTGGGACACTCTGGTCGATGCCGATTACCCCAGCAACGCGACCAACTGGCAATGGGTTTCGGGCACGGGCGTGGACAGCAACATGTTCGTGCGCATCATGGCACCGCTCAGCCAGAGCGAGAAGTTCGATGCCGGCGCCTATATCCGCCAATGGGTGCCCGAACTGGGCAAGCTGTCGGATCCCTATGTCCACGATCCCGAAAGCTTCCGCTGCCGCCCGCGCGATTATCCCGCGCCGGTCATCGGCCACAAGGAAGGGCGCGAGCGGGCGCTGGCTGCCTACAAGGCGATGAAGGGCTGATCTTGCCTCCGCCAAGGGGCGGGCGCATAAGCAGATCATGGCATCGAGGGGAGCGGAGCTGCTGGACGCCGGAAGGCATTTCGGGGCGCGCCCCGGCCTGTTCGCGCGCCTGCTAACGCCTGGATTTTCCGCCATGCTCGACCGGATTGATCGGGGTCTGGAAACAGGCGCGATCCATGCGAGGCTTCCCGATGGCACCCACCGCACGCTGGGTGGACGCGCGCCGGGTTTTGAGTGCCGTGTTGACCTGAAGGACTGGCGCGCATTGGTGCGGCTGGGCACCGGCGGATCGGCGGGCTGGTATCAGGCGTGGGAAGCGGGTGAATGGGACAGCCCCGACCCGGTGCCCTTGTTCGCGCTGTTCATGGCGAACGGTGTCTCGCTGGGTGAAACGGGGCGGGCCAAGGGGCCGTGGCGCATGGCGGGCGCAGCGCTGCACTGGCTGAAACGCAACACGCGCGCACAGGCAGCGCGCAACATCCATGCGCATTACGATCTGGGCAATGATTTCTATGCCGCCTGGCTCGATCCGACGATGAGCTATTCGAGCGCCTATCGGATGAGCGGTGACGGTCTGGAAGTCGCGCAGCGCCGTAAATGGGAACGGCTGGCGGAGCGTTTGGGCCAACCGGAGGCGCTGTTGGAAATCGGCTGCGGTTGGGGCGGGCTGGCGGGGCACTTCGCAGGCCAAGGGGCGCAAGTTACCGCGATCAGCCTGTCGGACGAGCAATTGGCCTTTGCGCGCCAGCTTCACCCAGATGTCGATTTCCGCAAGGCCGACTACCGGGATATCGCGGGCCAGTTCGACGCGATCGTCAGCGTGGAAATGGTCGAGGCGCTGGGTCGCCGGTATTGGCCTGCCTTCATGGATTGCGTGGCGCGCAACCTGAAACCCGGCGGGCGCGCGGCGATCCAGTTCATTGCCATGCAGGAGGAGTTGTTTGATGGCTATGCCCGCAACGCCGATTTCATCCAGGCCTATGTGTTCCCCGGCGGGCTGCTGATCCGCACATCCGAGTTTCGCGCGCTGGCCGAAGCACGCGGGCTGGAATGGCGCGATCAGGAGGATTTCGGCAGCGATTATGCCGAAACATTGAAGGCATGGCGCGAGCGCTTCGATGCCGCCGAACGGGAGGGGCGATTGCCTAAAGGGTTCGACCCCCGTTTCTGCCGCTTGTGGCGCTATTACCTGCAATATTGCGAAGGCGGGTTTCGCGGCGGCGGGATTACGGTGAGCCAAGTCACTCTGGTAAAGCCGGCATGAAGCGCTGGGCGAAGGTGACTTTGGGCGCGCTGGCGGCTCTGGCGGTGCTGGGCGGCGCGGGGTGGTTGTCGCTCGACCGCGAAATCCGCGCCCTGGTGGCCAGCCTGCCGACCGATACCGATATCCTGTTCTGGAGCGATGCGCAGCGCGATGCGGGGTTTCGGATGCTCGACCGGCTGGGCTGGCTGGTGGACAGCCGCGTGGTGTCGCGTGGGGCTGGCCCGGTGCGCGCCCTGCCGCAGGGTGAGCCGCTGGCGCTCGATTTTGACCTCGACGCCTATTTGGCGCGGCAGCGGGTTGCCGCGCTGGTGGTGCTGGTCGATGGGCAGGTGGTGCTCGAACGCTACGGCCTGGGCTTCGGGCCAGAGGGACGCTGGACGAGCTTTTCGGTGGCCAAAAGCCTGACCTCGACGCTGGTGGGAGCGGCCTTGCAGGACGGGGCGATCCGCAACCTTGATGACAAGGTCAGCGCCTATATCCCTGATTTGCAAGGATCGGCGTATGACGATGTGACCGTGCGCCAGCTTCTCACCATGACCAGCGGGGTTGCCTGGAACGAGGATTACGGCGATCCGCAATCGGATGTCGCGCGCTTTAATGCGCACCGGCCGGATGCGGGGGTGGATGCCACGGTCAGCTATATGCGCCGCCTCCCGCGCGAGGCACCGGCGGGGGAGAAATGGCGCTACAAGACCGGGGAAACGAACTTGCTGGGCGTGCTGGTCAGCTCCGCCACGGGCAAGCCACTCGCCCAATATCTGTCGGAAAAAATATGGTCGCGCGCGGGGATGGAGCAGGATGCAACATGGCTGCTGGGCGCAACCGGGCACGAAATCAGCGGCTGCTGCATCCAGGCGGCCACGCGCGACATGGCGCGGTTCGGGCTGTTTGTTCTCGATGGCGGGCAAATCGGGGCGGTTCAGGTGGTGCCGGAGGATTGGTTTGCGCTGGCCGGCAGCAAGCAGGCCGACATTGGCGAGCCGGGCCGCGGTTATGGCTTCCAGTGGTGGACTTACGACGATGGTTCATTCGCCGCGCAGGGCATTTTCGGGCAGGGGATCTTTATCGATCCCGCGCGGAGGCTGGTGATCGCGACCAATGGCAATTGGCCCGTCGCCAGCGCGCGCGCATATTGGGATGGGCGCGAAGCTCTTTATGCGGCCGTGCGGGCTGCCGTGCCGGTTCGTGCTGACCAGTCTTAGCGCAGATACACGCCATCACCGCGATAGCGGGCAAGAATGTTGTCATGCACGATGGGCGACAGCAGATTGGCAAAGGCGCAGCCGCATTGGCTGTCTTGCCACCAGATGACTTCGGCTTGCAGCGATTCGAGGCCGGGCAGCGTCAGCCAGCAGATCGATCCGGGATGCATCCGTGTCAGCGCGGTGGCGGAAAAGCCGGAAAGCGACAGGTCGTTCACCACGGTCTGGAACGCGCGCATCCCGCTGGCGCGCAATTGCGCGGGGATCAGAATCCGCGTGCGCGGAGCCGAGCGGTCTTCCTGCGCCGCCATGTCATAGCGGGTGCGAAGTTCATTTATGGGGCTCATGTCGCGTGCTCGCCTGTTGACCTGATTGCTTTGCACAGAATGAGCGAGGCTGCTTACCGGCGCCTTGCGAAAAGTGGTTAAGCGGATGTTTCCACTCTTTCGCGCACCAGATTGGCGAATCCGTTTTGTGCAAGTTCGACAATCCTTTGCGCCACCACTTCGGGCGGTTTCACGCTTTGCGGATCTTCGCCCGGATAGGCGCGAGCGCGCATAGCGGTGCGCGTGGCACCGGGATCGAGGATGGCGACGCGAATGTCCGAAATCCGCCCCACTTCCTGTCCGTAGCAGGAAAGCAGCGTATCGAACGCAGCCTTGGTCGCGCCGTAAGCGCCCCAGAAAGCGCGTGGTTCTGCGCCTACCGAACTGGTCAGGCCTATCACGCGGGCATTCTTGCTGCGCTTGAGCAGCGGATCGCAATTGGCGAGCAGCGCCTGTGTGGCAAGCACGTTGAGCGTGATCGCGGTGCTGAACTGCTTGGGATCGATTTGCGTTACCGGGGTCAGCGAAGGCAGCATGGCCGCGTTGATCACCAGAATGTCCAGCCGATCCCACCGCTGCGCAATCGCCTGCGCCAGGCGGGCAATCGAATCGCCTTCGATAAGGTCGAGCGGGGCGATCGTGGCTGTGCCGCCCGCATCGTGGATGGCATCCTCTACCGCTTCCAAATCCTTAACCTTGCGCGCGGTGAGCACGACATGCGCGCCCGCAGCGGCCAGCGCCTTGGCGGTTTCGGCCCCGATCCCGCGGCTCGCGCCCGTGACAAGCGCGATCTGGCCTTCGAGCGGCTTTGCTTCGGCACGGGTCATTATCAGGCCACCTTGCCCACGGGCAGTTTCAGCTGTGCATCCTCATCCTGACGCAAGGCAAGGTCAGTCAGCGAAGTGGGATAATCGCCCGTAAAGCACGCGTCGCAATATTGCGGGCAGGCATTGTCGCGTCCGGCAAGTCCCACTGCCCGGTAAAGCCCGTCGATCGAAATGAAAGCGAGGCTGTCGGCCTGGATGAATTCGCGCATGGCAGGCAGATCCATCCGGCCCGCCAGCAGCTTGGACCGTTCGGGCGTATCCACCCCGTAATAGCAGCCGTGGCCCGTGGGCGGACTTGCGACGCGGAAATGCACTTCCTTGGCGCCCGCATCGCGCATCATCTGCACGATCTTGAGGCTGGTGGTGCCGCGCACGATCGAATCGTCGATCAGCACGATGCGCTTGCCTTCCACGATGGCGCGGTTGGCATTGTGCTTGCGTGCCACGCTGGAATGGCGCGCGCCATCGCCCGGCTGGATGAAGGTGCGGCCGACATAATGGCTGCGGATGATGCCGAGTTCAAACGGTATGCCCGATTGCTGCGAATAACCGATGGCTGCAGGCACGCCGCTGTCAGGCACGGGCACCACCAGATCGGCCTCCACCGGCGCTTCCTTGGCCAGTTCCATGCCGATGGCGCGGCGGCTGGCATAGACCGAGCGTTCGTTGAAGATCGAATCGGGCCGGCTGAAATAGACATGCTCGAAAATGCAGGGGCGAGGGCGCAGGTCTCCAAAGGGGCGGCTGGTGCGCACCGTGCCGTCAAAATCCACCTCGACAAACTCGCCCGGCTCGATTTGGCGGATGAACTGCGCGCCCACCACGTCAAACGCCACGGTTTCGCTGGCAAAGACCGTGGCATCGCCAAGCCGGCCCATCACCAGCGGGCGAATGCCCAGCGGATCGCGGCAGGCCATCATGCCGCGCGGCGTCATCACGATCAGCGCATAAGCGCCCTCAACCAGCCGCAGCGCGTCGACCAGCTTGTCCATCATGGTGGGGTAACGGCTGGTGGCGACGAGGTGGATGATGACTTCGGTGTCAGAGGTTGATTGAAAGATCGCGCCCTTTTCAACCAGTTCCTGCCGCAATTTGCGGGCATTCGAGATATTGCCGTTATGCGCCACGGCAAAGCCGCCGCTGGCAAGATCGGCATAAAGCGGCTGCACATTGCGCATGTTCGAGCCGCCGGTGGTGGAATACCGCACATGGCCCGCTGCCATGCTTCCCGGCAATTCGGCCACCGATTCGCCGCTGGCGAAGTTTTCCGCGACGTGGCCAAGCCCGCGCCGGGTGAAGAATTCGGTTCCGTCAAAGCTGGTGATGCCGACGGCTTCCTGCCCGCGATGCTGCAAGGCATGCAGCCCCAGCGCACAGGTGGCTGCCGCATCGGCAAGGCCGATGACGCCGAAAACGCCGCATTCCTCGCGCAGCTTGTCGCCGTCGAGGTCGAGGAAGGGATGGGTCAGATTGGTCATGAACTGGGTGCTGCTTTTCGCAAGGGTGGGCAGGCGCTGCCTCCAATGGCAATCGCAGGGCACAAAGACAAGGCGTGATCCACCCTTTTGCGACGGAATTGTTGCAACCGTTATGATCGCGCAGCGCCACGGAAACCCGGCGGGCCGCCGTGATTTGCGAAAATGGTAGGAAAATGGTCGGGGAGAGAGGATTCGAACCTCCGGCCCCTGCCTCCCGAAGACAGTGCTCTACCAGGCTGAGCTACTCCCCGACCGGACTTCCAAATGGCGTGACCCTGACGGCCAAGCCCCCGGAGGCAGGCCCGCGCCTATAGAGAGCAAGATTTGCACATGCAAGGAGGTATTGGAGGTGGCATTGGGGATAGCTGCGCCAGATGCCCGATCCCCCTCTGGCAAGGCATGGCTGGCGATGATAGCCCTTGTGCGATGACCGATCATAGCCCCGCGCAATCCCCCCATTTCGAATGGCAATATCTCGACCTGATGCGCCGCATCTGGGAGCAGGGCGATGAACGGATCGACCGCACCGGCGTGGGCACGCGCGCAATCTTTGGCACGCAATTGCGGTTTGACCTGTCCGATGGGCGGATTCCGCTGCTGACCACCAAGCGGGTGTTCTGGAAAGCCGCCGTCCGCGAAATGCTGTGGTTCCTCACCGGTGACACCAATATTCGCCCGCTGCTCGAACAGGGCGTCACGATCTGGAGCGACTGGCCGCTGGCCAAATACCGCAAGGCGACCGGAGAGGATATTGGGCAGGAGGAGTTCGAGGCGCGCATCGTGGCAGATGAGGCCTTCGCCAAAAAATGGGGCGATCTGGGCCCGGTTTACGGCAAGCAATGGGTCGATTGGCCGACATACCAGTATGGCCCGGATGGCAAATACACCCGTGGTCCCGGCATCAATCAGGTGGCTGAGGTGGTGGAAAGCCTGCGCAGCAATCCCGGCAGCCGCCGCCACATCATCGAAGGGTGGAACGTGGCCGAGCTTGACCGGATGGCGCTGCCGCCGTGCCACAAGACCTACCAGTTCCATGTCGCGGGCAATCGGCTGAGCTGCATCCTCTATCAGCGCAGCTGCGATGTCGCGCTGGGCCTGCCGTTCAATCTGGTGGGGGCAACGATTCTCACCCGCATGATAGCGGCGCAGACGGGCTATGAACCGGGCGAACTGGTGTGGATGGGAGGCGATACGCATCTCTACCTCAACCACGCGCATCTGGTGGCAGAACAGCTATCGCGCACACCATCGGGCGAACCGAGGCTGCATTTGTTGCGCCAGCCGCCGTCGATTTTCGACTACCGGATCGAGGATTTCGAGGTGCGCGACTATGCCCCGCAGGGTGTGATCCGCGCGCCGGTGGCGGTGTAAGGGCTGGTTTTTCAAAAGCTGCGTTTCAGCCGGTTGACAGCCCGAAAAGCAGGCCTTAGAGGCGCGTCTCCCAAGCGGTGCTATCGCAAATATACGCGGGTGTAGCTCAGTTGGTTAGAGTATCGGCCTGTCACGCCGAGGGTCGCGGGTTCAAGTCCCGTCACTCGCGCCACTTGGGAAAAATCGGATAATCCGGGGGCGTTTGGCTGCTTTGGCGGCCCGTCCCCGGCCGTTCCTTTTCCGGTCAGGGCATCAGCCCCAGCGGCCTGTTTCCATCCAGATCAGGAATCGCTTGAGCGGCAGCAGCCAGGCCACGCCCAGCCCCAGATAGATCACCGTCTGGAACGCAACATGCCACTGGCCGATCCAATCGGACGCCCACATCACGCCCAGCGCGTAGATCATGATTCCCGCCAGCAGCCCCAACATTCCCACGGGGATTCGCCAGGTCGGTTCCTTGCGCATCAGAATGGCCCCAATATACGAGTCGGCGTGACGATGGCGGCAAGCGGCATGTCATGATCCTCTGTCGGCAGCGATTCGACCTCCTGCACATCCCACGCCATGCCAATCGCGAGCGTTCCCGGATGTGCCGCCAGCCATCGGTCATAGAAACCGCCGCCTTGGCCCAGCCGCTCGCCGCGCGCCGTAAAGCCGACCAGCGGCATGAACAGCACCTGCGGCACCAGTTCGGGCGCGTCAGCAGCGGGCTGGCGCAGGCCTAGCGGGCCTTCCTCCAGATCGCTTTCGCCATAGGGATCGGTATGCAGATGAAACCGCATCGGCTCTGTCAGCGTGGTGATGCGGGGCAGGGCGATGGTGTGCCCGGCCTCGAAGAAATGGCGTATGTAGCGCGCCGACGGCGCCTCGCCCGGATCGGCGCGGTAGAGGCCGATGGTCGCATCTTGCGGGATCAGGTCGAGCACAGGGCGCGGAGGGCGGTTGAATACCAGCGCGCTCGCTTCGCGCGGCAGAGCATCGGCATGGGCACGGCGGCGCGCGCGCAGTTCCTTGCGCAGCGCGGCCTTTGCGGCGGTGATGTCCGAAATGCTCGTGCTCATGCCGTGATCCTCGCGCCCGCCGTTGCAAGGGGCAGGGTAGAGGCGGAACCACCATGGGTCGTTTGCCGTGAAATCCTCTGACGCCTCGACGTCAGGTGGGCGCCGTGTATCCCGAACCAGGGTTCAGGCAGGGACAGCTCCCATGGATTGCTTATAGCCTCAGGGATATTCGAAGGCTCGTGCCGGGCAGCTCCGCCATTCCCAATTTAGGAGGACCCAGCCGATCCCTCAAGCCTGCCTGCAAGCGATTCGAGTCTTTCGGCGAGATTTTCGAGTGGTTCGGCCATGTTCGGGGCCGTTTGGTGCCCCTTGGCCGCTTTCTGTCCTTCCGCCACTTCATCGGCCAGCAACAGCGCGGCATAGAGGAGTGTGCGCACCTCAGTCTGTCCGGCAAGGCCCGGTGCTTCCGCCAGTCGCCCGTTGATAAGCGCGCCCAGCGCTTCGATATGCGCTTCCTCGCCCGCAGCGCAGGCAACGGTATAGCGACGTCCGCCAATATCGAGAGTGACATTGCTCATGCGTCCAGCGCCTCGATCAGCGAATCGATTTCCGCCAGCGCGGCCCATGCTTCCTCGCGCAGTTTTTCGTGCCGCTGAACCAGATCGCTTTCGAACAATGTTGGGGCAGGCGCGGGCTGCTTTTCGAGTGCTGCCTCGATCCGGCGAGCGGCGGCCTCGATCCGGGCCAGTGCGGCCGCGATGCGCTCCTTTTCCTCCATGCCGGCCAGCCTATCGCAAACCGGCAAATGCGGCAAAGCCGTGTCCGGCGAAGCTGTGAATAAGCTCTGCCCGTTCCCGTGCGGCGGGCTTTGCTTGACGCCTGCGGCCACGCTGCCCAATGAGCGGGCAACCGAATCGTGCCGAAGAACTTGAGTGGAGAGAACCCGACCATGAGCCAGGACGCCGCCCGTTTCACGCAAATGGCCAATGCCATCAGGGCGCTCACCATGGATGCGGTGCAGGCCGCCAATATTGGGCACCCCGGTATGCCGATGGGCATGGCCGATGTGGCAACGGTGCTGTGGTCGGATTATCTGAAGTTCGATCCCGCCGATCCCAAATGGCCCGACCGCGACCGCTTCGTGCTGTCGGCCGGCCACGGTTCGATGCTGATTTACGCGCTGCTGCACCTTACCGGCTACGCCAGCCCCACGCTGGACGACATCCGCAATTTCCGCCAGCTGGGCAGCCCCTGCGCGGGGCACCCGGAAAACTTCCTGATCGACGGGGTGGAATGCACCACCGGCCCGTTGGGGCAGGGCTTAGCGATGGGTGTGGGCATGGCCATGGCCGAGCGGCACCTCAACGCGCAGTTCGGCGACGATCTGGTCGACCACCGCACCTGGGTGATCGCGGGCGATGGCTGCCTGATGGAAGGCATCAATCACGAGGCGATCGGCCTTGCGGGGCACTTGAAGCTGGGCAATCTGATCGTGCTGTGGGATGATAACAAGATCACGATCGACGGCGCTGTCTCGCTCGCCTCGTCCGAGGATATTCCCGCCCGCTACCGCGCAACCGGCTGGCATACGGTGGAATGTGACGGGCATGATCCCGCCAGCATCCGCGCCGCGCTGGACGAAGCGCTTGCCGATCCGCGCCCCTCGCTGGTCGCGTGCAAGACGGTGATCGGCAAGGGGGCGCCCAACAAGCAGGGCACGCACAAGGTGCACGGCGCGCCGCTTGGTCCGGACGAAGTGGCCGCCGCGCGCGAATATATGGGCTGGCATCACGAACCTTTCGTGGTGCCCGCCGACGTGCTGGCCGATTGGCGCGCGCTGGGCGCACGGGGTGCGGCGCTGCACGCCGAATGGAAGGCCCGCCATGCGGCCAGCGCGAAGGGTGAGGAGTTTTCCGCCCGCTTCGCCTCCATTGCCGACAAGGCCGCGCCCGCGCTGGAATCGCATATCCGCGATCTCGCCGCCAACCCGCCCGCCATTGCCAGCCGCGTGGCGAGTCAAAAGGCGCTGGTCGCGCTGACGGCAGCGATCCCGCAACTGGTCGGCGGCTCTGCCGATCTTACGGGATCGAACAACACCGACACGCCCAGCCTGCTGCCGTTTACGGCGGAAGATTACAGTGGCCGCTATGTCTATTACGGCATCCGGGAATTCGGCATGGCCGCCGCGATGAACGGGATGTTCCTCCATGGCGGGATTGTGCCTTATGGCGGCACTTTCCTGATCTTCAGCGATTACGCCCGGAACGCCATCCGCCTGTCCGCGCTGCAACATGCGGGCGTTGTCTATGTGCTGACGCATGACAGCATCGGCCTTGGCGAAGACGGCCCCACGCACCAACCGGTCGAACAGGTGATGAGCCTGCGCCTGATTCCGAATCTCAATGTCTACCGCCCCGCCGACGCGATCGAGACAGCGGAATGCTGGGCGCTGGCGCTGCAAACGCCGGGAACGCCTTCGGTGCTGGCCCTGTCGCGCCAGAACCTGCGGCCCGTGCGCGGGGAAGGCGATGCGGATTGGACTGCCGCCGGCAACCGCTGCGCCAAGGGCGCCTATCGCCTCAAGGCTGCCTCTGCCGCGCGCCGCGTCGTGCTGCTGGCGACGGGCAGTGAAGTGGCCGTGGCGCTGGATACCGCCACCGAACTGGAGGCGCAGGGGATCGGCGCGGATGTCGTTTCCATGCCGTGCCAGGAATTGTTCAATGCGCAGGATGCCGCCTACCGGGCGGACCTGCTGCCTGCCGACGCGCTGATCGTCAGCATCGAGGCGGGCGTGACGCAAGGCTGGGAACGCTATACCGGCACAAACGGCCTCAATATCGGGCTCGACAGTTTTGGCGCATCGGCCCCGGCCAATGTGCTGTTCGACCATTTCGGCTTCAGCGCCGCTAAGATCGTTCCGCAAGTGCTCGCAAAGCTGGGCAACTGAACAGGAGTTAAGTCCATGACCATCAAGGTTTCCATCAACGGCTTCGGGCGCATCGGGCGCAATGTGGCGCGCGCCATTCTGGAACGCGGCGATCACGATCTGGAACTGGTGCATATCAACGATCTGGCCAGCCCCAAGGCGAACGCCATGCTGTTTGCGCGCGACAGCGTGCACGGCCCCTTTGCCGGCACGGTGACGGTGGATGGCGACGATCTGGTGATCAACGGCAAGCGCGTGCGCGTGACCGCCGAACGCGATCCCGCCAATCTGCCGCACGGGCAGTTGGGGGTGGACATCGCGCTCGAATGCACCGGCTTCTTCACCGACCGCGCCTCTTGCGAAAAGCATCTGGCCGCAGGCGCGAAGAAGGTGCTGATTTCGGCACCGGGCAAGAATGTCGATCTGACCGTTGTCTACGGCGTGAACCATGAAAAGCTGAGCGCGGAGCACACCATCGTGTCGAACGCCAGCTGCACGACCAACTGCCTCGCGCCCTTCGCCAAGGTGTTGAACGACGCGATCGGGATCGAGCGCGGCCTGATGACCACCGTGCACGCCTATACCAACGACCAGAAGATCCTCGACCAGATCCACGACGACCCGCGCCGCGCCCGCGCCGCCGCGATGAGCATGATCCCCACCACCACCGGTGCCGCGCGTGCCGTGGGCGAGGTGCTGCCTGAACTGAAGGGTAAGCTGGACGGCTCGGCCATCCGCGTGCCCACGCCGAATGTCTCGGTTGTGGACCTGACTTTCATGCCCGGCCGCGACACGACCAAGGAGGAGGTCAACGCCCTTCTCAAGGCCGCCGCCGATGGCCCGATGAAGGGCGTGCTCGGCTTCTCGGACGAACCGCTGGTGTCGATCGATTACAACCACTGCCCGAACTCCAGCACCATCGACAGCCTCGAAACGGCTGTGATCGATGGCAAGCTGGTGCGCGTGCTGAGCTGGTATGACAACGAATGGGGCTTCTCCAACCGCATGGTCGATACCGCCGGCGTGATGGGCAAGCTGCTGTAAGCACGGGACAGGGGAGATTTTCGATGACCGGTTTCAAGACTCTCGACGATCTCCCCGCCGATATTTCGGGCAAGGTGGCACTTGTCCGTGTGGACCTGAACCTGCCGATGGCCGATGGCGCGGCGACTGACCTCACCCGCGCGCAGGCGGTGGCGCCGACTATCCTCGAACTGGCGGGGAAGGGCGCGAAGGTGCTGTTGCTCGCCCATTTCGGGCGGCCCAAGGGCGAACGCAATTCGACCATGTCGATGAGCTTGGTGCAAGGCGCGCTGGAAGGCGTGCTGGGCCGCGAGGTGATGTTCATCCCCGAAGTCGCCGGGCCGGTTGCGGCGCAGGCGATCGACATCCTGCGTCCCGGCGATGTGGGCCTCATGGAAAACACCCGCTTCTGGAAAGGCGAGGAGGCGAACGATGCCGAATTCGCCCGCGCGATTGCCGCAAATGGCGATTTCTATGTGAACGATGCCTTTTCCGCCGCGCACCGTGCCCATGCGACGACCGAAGGGCTGGCGCATCTGCTCCCCGCCTATGCGGGCCGCTCGATGGAGGCGGAGCTGAAGGCGCTGGATGCCGCGCTGGGCAATCCCGAAAAGCCGGTGGCGGCAGTGGTGGGCGGGGCCAAGGTTTCGACCAAGCTCGCGGTGCTGGAAAATCTGGTAGGCCGGGTGCAGCATCTGATTATCGGCGGCGGCATGGCCAACACCTTCCTCGCCGCGCGCGGAGTGGATGTGGGCAAGTCGCTCTGCGAACATGATCTGGCGGCAAAGGCGGAAAGCATCATGGATGCCGCCGACGCCGCAGGCTGCATTGTCCACCTGCCTTACGATGTGGTGGTGGCAAAGGAATTCGCGGCCAATCCGCCATCTCTGCGCACCTGCAATGTGCACGAAGTGGGTAGCGACGAGATGATCCTCGATGTCGGCCCGCAGGCGACAGTGGCGCTAGGCGATGTGCTCAAGACCTGCCGCACACTCGTTTGGAACGGCCCGCTGGGTGCATTCGAAACGCCGCCATTCGATACGGCCACGGTGTCGCTCGCGCGCATGGCGGCAGCGCTTAGCGCGGAGGGCTCGCTCATATCGGTGGCGGGCGGGGGCGATACCGTTGCCGCACTCAACCATGCGGGCGTCGCGGGCGATTTCACCTATGTTTCCACGGCAGGCGGCGCCTTCCTCGAATGGATGGAAGGGCGTGAATTGCCCGGCGTTGCCGCTTTGCTGGTTTAATCCAGCGGGCGGCCGGGCGGCCAGCCTTCAAAGGCAAAGCGGTAATCGGCGGGCTTCACCGCCGGGCCGCCCGCCATCTGGCCGGGCTCTGCCGAAATCAGGTTGAGGATATAGCCGCGCACGCCGGCGGGTTCACCCAGTGTCAGATCTGTCGTCTCGCGCCAGCCGGGGCCGTCCACCCGTGTTTCCACGACGATCCGCCCCGCCTGTATGCAGCGGGCATTGATGGGGCAGCGCGAATCCTCGATCACGCGCATCGGGGTAAGGGCGATATTCGCCACCGTCACGGCTTGGCCCAGCGCCACGGCGCTACCTGCTGGCAGGGGCGGACCTGCGTCCACAATCGGAGTTGTCGCGCATCCGGCGATCAGGAGCGGGGCTGATAAAGCGAGAAGGATCCGGTTCATTCCGCCTTATGGCGCGCTGTTTCATTTCGCTTTGCTTAACACATTGGCGCGGCGCGGCGCGTCGGCTAAAGGCGCGAGCCATGACCGATTGCCAGCTCTATCTCATCTCGCCGCTTGATGTCGGCGGTACCTTTCCGGCGCGACTCGCCCGCGCGTTGGACGCAGGCAAAGGGCTGGTTACCGCGTTCCAGTTCCGCGTGAAGGGCGTTGACCAGCACGAGGCCGCGCGCCTTGCCGCGCCGCTTCAGGCGATTTGTGCGGCGCGCGAAGTGGCGTTCATCGTCAATGACGATGTGGCGCTGGCCAAGCGGATCAAGGCCGATGGCGTGCATCTGGGGCAGGACGATGGCTCGCCCAAGGAGGCGCGCGAGGAACTGGGGCGCGAAGCGCAGATTGGCGTCACCTGCCATGCCAGCCGCCATCTGGCGATGGAAGCGGGCGAGGCGGGGGCCGATTACGTCGCCTTTGGCGCGTTCTATCCCTCCACCACCAAGGACAAGGGCCCGGATGCCGAACGCCCCCAACCGGAACTGCTCGCCTGGTGGGCCGAACTGTTTGAGATACCGTGTGTGGCGATTGGCGGCATCACGCCCGAAAATTGCGCGCCGCTGGTCGAGGCAGGGGCTGATTTCCTCGCGGTATCGGGCGCTGTGTGGAACGGGGATGAAGTAGCGGCGGTGAAAGCCTTTGCGAGGGCGATGAAGGGCTAGGCATGCTCAGCGCTCCCGCCGATAGCAGCGCAGCTGGCCCGGCTGGCCGTTCTCGATCTTGCGCAGGAATACCGGCGAGATCACCGCATATTGATCGCCGTTGCGCGGGCCGCTGCTCATGGTCAGCACATCGCCGCGCCGCAGGTATGTGCCATTGCCCTGCGGGCTGCGATACCGGCTGGCGCTGGCAATGGTGAAATCCTCGTCCGGCTGGTGAATCCCGGCATCGCCGCCTGCATCGCCCGGCAGTTCGCAGACATAGCGGCCACGCTCTACGGTCCCGATCGGGCCGTTGGCGGGTATCTGGGCGGATGCGCTGGCAGCCAGCAACAGCCCGGCGGCGGGGATCAGGGGGAAGGCTTTCATGGCAAGCGGCCTTAGCACGCCACGTTTGCCCGGTCATGAATGATTGCGCGCACTTGCCCAAACGCCCTGTGCCAGCTAGGGCCGCGCGCAATCCTGAAAACCCATATACTATGCGAAGGCCCTTCTGCCATGAAGATCAGCGGCGTTGATATCCGTCCCGGCAATATCCTCGAATATGAAGGCGGCATCTGGAAAGTTGCCAAGATCCAGCACACCCAGCCGGGCAAGGGCGGTGCCTATATGCAGGTCGAAATGAAGAACCTGATCGACGGCCGCAAGACCAATGTCCGCTTCCGCAGCGCCGACACGGTGGAGCGCGTGCGCCTCGATACCAAGGATTACCAGTTCCTCTATGAAGACGGCGACCAGTTGGTGTTCATGGATCAGGATACGTATGAACAGATCAATCTGCCGTCGGATCTGCTGGGCGATGCGCGTCCCTTCCTGCAAGACGGGATGCAGGTGATGCTGGAACTGTGGGACGAACGCCCCATCTCGGTCGAACTGCCCAGCCAGGTGGAAGCCACCATTGTGGAAGCCGATGCCGTGGTGAAGGGGCAGACCGCCTCGTCCAGCTACAAGCCTGCCGTGCTCGATAACGGGGTGCGCATCATGGTGCCGCCGCATATCGAAAGCGGCACGCGCATCATCGTGGATGTGTACGAACAGGCCTATGTCGGCAAGGCCGGCTGACGCGTAATGGCTGTTCTTTCCGGTTTGATCCGCGTGATGGAAAAGGCTGCCCGCAAGGCGGGTGGCCGCCTGCGCCGCGATTTTGGCGAGGTTGAGCATTTGCAGGTCTCGCGCAAGGGGCCGTCCGATTTCGTGTCCAAGGCTGATCAGGCAAGCGAACGCACGATCTATGACGAACTGCGCGCCGCGCGCCCTGACTGGGGCTTTCTGATGGAAGAAGGCGGCGAGATCGAGGGCGATCCCGCCAAGCCGCGCTGGATCATCGATCCGCTCGATGGCACCAGCAATTTCCTCCACGGCATTCCGCATTTTGCCATTTCGATCGCCGCGCAGGAGCCGAAGCTCGATGGCAGCGGCTGGGGTGATGTGGTGGCGGGCGTGGTATATCAGCCGATCACCGATCAGACCTTCTGGGCCGAAAAATCGCGCGGTGCCTGGCTGCATGACGGCCGCCTGCGCGTGTCAGGCCGCCGGCAATTGTCGGAAGCTCTGATCGCCACCGGCACGCCCTATCAGGCGCATGGCGACTTTGGCGAATGGATGAAGATTTACGGCGCGCTGGGACCGCAGGTCGCGGGTATTCGCCGCTTTGGCGCGGCCTCGCTCGATCTCGCATGGGTGGCGGCGGGCCGGTTCGACGGCTTCTGGGAAAGCGACCTTGCGCCGTGGGATACCGCCGCCGGATGCCTGCTGGTGCGCGAGGCGGGCGGTTTCGTGTCCGATTACCGCGGCCGTTCGCTGCCGATATGCGATGCGCAGGTGATTGCGGGTAACGATCCGCTGCATTCGCGCCTGCACAAGATCGTGGTGGAGGCGTTGAAGGGCTGAATTGCCGCATTTGTTGCCTTGAACCTGCCTGAATGCGCCGCTAATCCGCGCGAATCCATTATTCGGGAACGAATTTGGGAACCCAGGCCCCCGTGGCGGAATTGGTAGACGCGCTCGACTCAAAATCGAGTTTCTTTGAAGTGCCGGTTCGAGTCCGGCCGGGGGTACCAGGGTTCAACACAAGGCCATTTCGGCATCTGCGCTTCGGCCCCTACCGACAGGCGGAGCAGCCAGGCATTTTGCAGAGGCAACGGGCACTTGCTGGCATCGATACTGACTGATTACAGCGCGTATATCGGCCTCTTGCTGCTGATCGTCACCTTCGTTGCTTTCGCGATGGAACGGCGCCCGCCCGTTGTGATCGCGGTGGTGGCCGGTATTGCCATGCTGGCACTCGGCTATCTGACATCTGGCGAATTGCTGGCAGTTTTCAGCAACACCGCGCCCATTACCATTGCGGCGATGTTCGTGCTGAGCGGCGCTTTGCTGCGAACTGGCGCTCTGGAAGCGATTGCGGCCTGGGTGATCCAGCGCACGCAGCGCCACCCGCGGCTTGCCGTGGTCGAAGTGGGCGGGGGCACGATGATTGCCTCGGCCTTTATGAACAACACGCCGGTGGTGATCGTGATGATCCCCATCATCCAGCGCTTGGCCAAGGCGCTGGACATTGCGCCCACGCGGCTGCTGATCCCCCTTTCCTATATCGCCATCATGGGCGGCACCTTGACGCTGATCGGCACATCGACAAACCTGCTGGTAGACGGGGTAGCGCAGACGCAGGGGCTGGCCGCGTTCGGCATTTTCGAGATCACCATTGTTGGCCTCGTCAGCGCTGGCGCGGGGCTGGTGCTGCTTCTGGCGACGGGGCGCTTTCTGTTGCCCGACAGAGCGGCGCACGCAATATCGGAAAAGGGGGAAAGCGATTCCTACCTTTCCCATCTCCAGGTGCAGGAAGAGAGCGATCTGATCGGCAAATCGGTGGAAGATGCTGCGGTATTCAAGCGACCTGGTATCCGCCTGATCGGTATCCAGCGCGGCACTACAATCGAGCGCTCTGACCTGGAGGAATGGGTGCTGGGCGCGGGCGATCAGTTGGTGGTGGAGGCGAGCCCGGTCGAACTCGCGTCTCTGGCCGAGGCCAGCGACTTCCAGACCGGGCTGACAGGCGTGGGCGGCGGCGTACGCACATCCGGCCCCGACCGACCCAAGGATATGCAGTTGATCGAGGCGGTCATTTCCTCCTCGCATCCGATCATCGGCCGCCGTCTGGCGGAAATTCCGTTGCTTTCCCGTCTTAAGGTCCGCGTGCTCGGCCTGTCGCGCCCGCGCCATGTGGCGGGACCTGATCTTGCCAATGTGCGCGTGCGGGCAGGCGATCGGCTGCTGATTGCAGGCGGTAGTGACGCGGCGCAGGCGTTGCAGGCCAATGTCGGCCTTGCCGATGTGGCGGTGGCACCGGTGCGCGCCTTTCGCCGCAAGAAAGCGCCGATCGCGGTTGCGGCGCTGGCCGGGGTGGTGCTGCTGGCTGCCACGATGGGCTGGCCGATCGAGGGGCTCGCTTTGGCAGCGGTGGGCGTGGTGCTGCTGTTCCGCTGTGTCGAGCCGGAGGAAGCCTGGCAGGCCATTGACGGCAACACTTTGGTGCTGATTTTCGGAATGCTCGCCTTTGGCCGCGGGCTGGAGAATGCCGGCACGGTGGAATTGCTGGTGAGCGCCGCGCAGCCCTTTCTCGCCACGATGAGCCCGCTTCTGCTCATCATGGCCATTTATGCGGTATCGAGCCTGTTGACCGAAACGGTCACCAACAATGCGGTGGCGGTCATCATGACGCCGATCGTTATCGCGCTGGGCGGCGCGCTGGATATCGACGCGCGGCAATTGGTGGTGGCGGTGATGTTCGGGGCGAGTGCGAGCTTTGCCACACCCATCGGATACCAGACCAACACACTGGTTTACGGTGCGGCAAATTACCGCTTCATGGATTTCGTCAAGATCGGCGTCCCGATGAATATCGTGGTGGGACTGGCCGCCTCCTGCGCGATCTACTGGCTGCTCTAGCGCCGCACTAGTTTGCGTGCTGCATATGGCCGCTGCGGCGGCGCGATGCGGCTTCGATGATCGCCGTTACGCGCTGCATTTCTTCAGGACTGGTGATCCCCCCGTCGCGCAGGGCCTGCAACATGGCATCAAGTTCCTCGTCGCTCAGCGTGTCGAGATAGGCAGGGGTCAGCTGCGCGTTCTCGGAATTGGCGGGCGGAACATTGGAAAAGGAGATAAAGCCGCTGCGTCCGCGCACGCGCTGGCCCTTGCCAAAGCCTGTGCCCGGTGCGGCTTCCTCGCCAAAACTCGCGTTGCCGCCCCCGCGCGTGGAAAAATTGGCCTCGCCATAGGCAGGGGTGCTGGTGGAGCGCGGTGCGCCGACCGGGGGTGTTGAGGATGTGGTCGCGCTGGCCTCTCTTTCGCCGGGTCTTGCACCTTCGCCATTGCCCGCAAGCAGCGCCACACCGGCGGCGAATGTCACCGTGATGGCCGCGATGTGGCGATAGGTTTTGGCCGTGACCTGGGGCTTTGTAATCTGCGCCATGGGCAGCGGCCATAATCCAAGGGCCTTAACGTCCCAGCGGACAGGCATGGTTAATTTCGCACTACGCGATCACCTGCTGCCGGATCGGCGCGCAAGGGGAGCAGCCATCGCTTGGCGACATAGTGACTGTAAAGTTTACCGACATTTCACCTCTGCCCGCTAGGTGAACGGCAGGTAGGTGCGTCATCCGGGACGCAGCCAGGCAAAAGGGCCAATGGTCAGACTTTTCAAACATTATGTGCCGCACGCCGTGCTGCTGCTGGGCTTGATCGACCTGGTGCTGCTGCTGGTGGCAAACAACCTGGCTTGGACAATGCGCGCCAACCAGATCGGCATGGATCAGGGATTGCTGATCGACCGGATGCCGACAATCGGCGGTATCGCCGTCGTTACGCTGACCGCGATGATTGCGGTGGGCGTTTTTGGGCCGGAAGCGCTGCGCTCCATGCGCTTTGCCGGAGCGCGGCTGCTGGTTGCGGTGAGCCTGGCGGTGCTGGGGCTGGCCTTCCTCGATTTCCTGCTTCCGGGGCATACCTATTGGCGTTCGATCCTGCTGTATGCGATGGGTTTTTCCATCGTCTTCCTGATGCTCAACCGACTGGTGGTTGGGGGAATCCTGGGCAATTCCGCCTTCCGGCGCCGTGTGCTGGTGCTGGGTGCCGGCGCGCGGGCCAAACGGATTG
Organism: Alteraurantiacibacter lauratis; assembly: GCF_037154155.1. Lineage (NCBI taxonomy): Bacteria > Pseudomonadati > Pseudomonadota > Alphaproteobacteria > Sphingomonadales > Erythrobacteraceae > Alteraurantiacibacter > Alteraurantiacibacter lauratis. Next base: position 444,605 of record NZ_JBANRN010000001.1, on the reverse strand, counting down.
TTGATCTGGCAGAGCGGCCCGAAAGCGGCTTTGCCGTGGTGGGTGCGGTTTCGATGGGCGCTGCCAACCCGGCGGTGGAGCAGGCGATCCCGCGCGCTGCGATCGAGGATTTGCAGCGCCACGTTGCCAATCTGGGTGCGAGCGAAGTGGTGCTGGCGCTGGAAGAGCGGCGCAATGCGCTGCCGCTGAAAGACCTGCTGCGAATCAAGACGCTGGGCGTGCATGTGAACGATTTCTCCAGCTTCCTGGAACGCGAGACTGGCCGGGTCGATCTCGACACGCTTAACCCAAGTTGGCTGATCTTTTCCGATGGCTTTTCGTCAAGCCGGATGCTGTCGAGCGCGGTGAAGCGGGTGTTCGACATCACGGTCAGCCTGCTGCTGCTGGCGCTGACCTTGCCGGTGATCGCGCTGTTTGCGGCGGCGGTGAAGCTGGACAGCCCTGGCCCGGCCTTCTTCCGCCAGACACGCATTGGCCTCTACGGCCAGCCTTTCACGCTCATCAAGCTGCGTTCGATGCGCACCGATGCGGAAAAGGACGGCGCGCAATGGGCGCAGAAAGCCGATCCGCGCGTGACGCGGGTGGGCCGCATCATCCGCAAGCTGCGGATCGACGAATTGCCGCAAATCTGGTGCGTGCTCAAAGGCGAGATGAGCTTTGTCGGTCCGCGCCCCGAAGTGCCGCAATTCGTGGAGGATCTGGAAAGCCAGCTGCCCTATTACGCCGAGCGGCACATGGTAAAGCCGGGCATTACCGGCTGGGCGCAGATCAACTACCCCTATGGCGCCTCGATTGCGGATTCCCGGCACAAGCTGGAATATGATCTCTACTACGCCAAGAACTATACGCCATTCCTTGACCTGCTTATCCTGTTGCAGACATTGCGCGTGATCCTGTGGCCGGAAGGGGCGCGGTGATGGCTGCGCTGGGGCAGATCTTCCTCGATGCCTTGCACGCGCTGGCAGGCTGCGCGGCAATTATCCTGGCTCTGTGGCATCTGTCGCACAAGGATGCGGCGGGCCACTTGCGCCCACGGGTCGTCGCGGCGCTGGTGCTCAGCGCGGTATGGGCCTTTGCCACTGCTGTGGTGGGGCATCGCGCGATCGGGGCGCAAGTGCTGGTCAGTGCGACATATCTGGCGTGGCTGTGGCTGCTGTTTGGCCTGTTCACAAATGACAAGCGTGACGAAACCCTGCGTCCGATCAGGCCCGTAGTCCATGCGCTTATCTTCGTCGAAGCGCTCCAGATCGGCGTGACGCTGTCGGCATTGGGCCTGTTGGACAGGTTTGGAAGCTCGGCCCTGTTGGAGCCGCTGGCGGTGATGCTGCGGCTGCTGTTTGCGATTGGCGCGCTGGTGCTGGTGCACAACCTGTATGCGGGCGCGGCGCAATCGGCCCGTCAGGCGCTGCGCTGGCCCGCAGCGGCGCTGGCGGCGTTCTGGCTTTACGACCTCAACCTCTACACGATCAGCTATCTGGCCCATGCCTTGCCCGCGCCGCTGGTGGAGTTGCGTAGCCTGGCGCTGCTGATGGCGCTTGCGTTTCTGGGCTATGGCACGATGCGCCAACGCAGCAATCTGCGCTTCCAGCCTTCACGCAGCTTTGCCTTCCGCTCCTTCTCGTTGGGTGTGATTGGCGTCTACCTGATGGTGATGGTGCTTATTGCGCAGGCGCTCGCCTATGCGGGGAGCGATTACGGGCGCGTGCTGCAGATCGCCTTCGTGCTGGTGGCAAGCGGCGTGGCGTTGGCGCTGGTCCCGTCACGAAAGCTGCGCAGTTGGCTGCGCGTCACATTGGTCAAGAACCTGTTCCAGCACCGTTACGACTACCGCAACGAATGGCTGCGCTTTACCGATACGATCGGACGCGCGGGTGCGCAGTCCGCGCCGCTGCACGAACGCGCAGTGCAGGCGGTGGCCGACATAACCGACAGTTCGGCAGGCCTGCTCCTCACCCCGCGCGAGGAAGGCGGCATGGCGCTGGCCGCCCGCTGGAACTGGCCGCAGATCGACGTGCCTTCGCCCGCGCTCGACAGTGCGGCGGTGCGCTTTTTCGAGGAGAGCCAGTTCATCCTCGACCTCGACGATGCGCGGGAAGGGCGGCAGGAAGGCATTCCCCATTCGGCAATCCCCGCGTGGCTGCGCGCCAACGATGCCGCCTGGGCAATCGTTCCGCTGTTTCATTTCGAACGGCTGGTGGGTCTTGTCGTGCTCTCCCGCCCGCCGCTGGCGCGCAAGCTGGACTGGGAGGATTTCGATCTTCTGCGCGTGATCGGCCGACAGCTCGCCAGTTATCTGGCCGAACAGACCAGCCAGGACGCGCTTGGCGAAGCGCAGCGGTTCGACGAATTCAACCGCCGCATCGCCTTTGTGATGCACGACATCAAGAACCTTGCCAGCCAGTTGTCGCTGCTGGCGCGCAATGCCGAAAAGCACGCGGAAAAGCCCGAATTCAGGGCCGACATGATCCTGACTCTGCGCAATTCCACCGATAAGCTGCAAGGCCTGCTTAACCGTCTGGGTCGCTATGGCGCGCAGGGGCATGGTGCGCACGCCCCCGTGGCACTGGATGAATTGCTGGCGCGTGTAGCGCGGCAATATGCCAGACAGCATGAAGTAAAGGTGCTGGACCGCGACAAGATCAGCGTAATCGGCGACGGCGAGGGGCTGGAACAGGCGCTTGTCCATCTGGTGCAGAACGCCATCGATGCCAGTCCGCCGCACGCGCCCGTGATGATCGACCAGCGCGTGGACGGCGCGCACGCTGTGATCGAAGTGATCGACAGCGGCTGCGGCATGAGCCCGGAATTCATCCGCACGCGCCTGTTTCGTCCCTTCCAGTCGTCCAAGCAGGGCGGCTTTGGCATCGGCGCCTATGAGGCGCGCGAACTGGTGCGCGCGATGGGTGGGCGGCTGGATGTGGAATCGTGCGAAGGGATCGGCACGCGCTTCCTCATCTGCTTGCCGTTGGCCCGCACCGCGCAGATGCTGCACGCCCAGTTTGCGAATGACACGTCAGGCCGGAGCGCCCCCATTGCGCCCGGATCACCCCCGGAGGCCGCATGAAAGCCGAACACAAACCAAAGCTGCTGATCATCGAGGATGACGAGGGGCTGCAAGCGCAGCTCAAATGGGCATATGATGATTTCGATGTCGTGATCGTGGGCGACCGCGAGAGCGCGATTGCTGCGCTGCGTGCGGAAGAGCCTGCCGTTGTAACGCTCGATCTGGGGCTGCCACCCGATCCCGATGGCACCAGCGAGGGCTTTGCCGTTCTGGATGCGATCATGGCGCTGAAACCCGATACCAAGGTGATCGTGGCATCCGGACACGGCGCGCGCGAAAGTGCGCTCAACGCTATCGAACGCGGCGCCTATGATTTCTACCAGAAACCGGTGGATATCGAGGAATTGGGCCTGATCGTCCGCCGCGCCTTCAACCTGCACCAGATTGAGGCGGAGAACCGCGCGCTCGCCGCCCGTGCGGGCGACGGCAACCGCGTGCTGGGCCGCATCATCACCGCCGCGCCTGAAATGGTGAAGGTAGCCCGCACGATCGAGCGGGTGGCGAACACCAATGTCTCGGTCATGCTGCTGGGGGCGAGCGGCACGGGCAAGGAATTGCTGGCGCGCGGCCTGCACGATGCCAGCGACCGCCGGGACGGGGCATTTGTGGCAATCAACTGCGCGGCAATTCCGGAAAACCTGCTGGAAAGCGAACTGTTCGGCCATGAAAAGGGCGCGTTCACCGGGGCGGTCAAGACAACCGAGGGCAAGATCGAACAGGCGAGCGGCGGCACGCTGTTCCTCGATGAAGTGGGCGATATCCCCCTGCCGCTTCAGGTGAAGCTGCTGCGTTTCATTCAGGAACGCACGATCGAACGGATCGGCGGACGCAAGGCGATCAATGTGGATACCCGCATTGTCTGCGCCACGCACCAGGATCTGGAACGGATGATCGGCGAAGGCACCTTCCGCGAGGATCTGTTCTACCGTTTGGCCGAAGTGGTGGTGAAGGTGCCATCTCTGGCGGAGCGGCCGGGCGACGCCACTTTGCTCGCCAAGGCGTTTCTCAAACGCTTTGCCGAAGAGATGAACCCCGCCGTTACCGGCTTTACCCCCGATGCGCTGGCGGCAATTGATGGCTGGCCGTGGCAGGGCAATGTCCGCGAACTGGAAAACCGGGTGAAGCGGGCGGTCATCATGGCCGACGGCAAGCTGGTGAGCGCGGACGATCTCGACATGATCGGTTCGGGCGAAGACACCTCGGTGCTTAACTTGAAGGCCGCGCGCGAGGCGGCAGACCGGCGCGTGATCCGCCATGCCTTGGCACGTAGCGAGGGCAATATCTCCAGCACCGCCAAGCTGCTGGGGATCAGCCGTCCGACGCTGTACGATCTGCTCAAGCAGTATGACCTTTCCGCCTGAACGCCTTCTGCTCCCGCTGCTGCTGGGTGCGGCGGCGATGGCCGCGCCGCTGGCTGCTGCGCCGGGCGATGCCGCGCTTGCCGAGGCGGAGGCAGCCCTGACGCGCGAGGATGGCGTCGCGGCGGAACTTGCCGGAAAGCGCGCGCTGGAAGCAGGAGCGGCCCGTGCCGATGTTGCCGCGCTGGTGGGTGAGGGGGAACTGCTGCAAGGCGATCTGGCCGATGCGCGCAGCTGGCTGGGCGATGCGGACTTTTCCGATGCCACGCGCACCCGCGGCCTCAGCGCGCTCGCCCGGTTGCAGATGGCCGAGGAAAATTTTCCCGCTGCCATTGCCACTTACGATCTGATGATCTCCGAAGGGCGCGAAAGTGCCGCCTTGTGGGTCGATATCGGGCGGATGCGTTACCGTCTGGGCCTGCATCATCAGGCGCTGGAAGCCGCGCGCCGTGCGGTCGAACTGGACGGCCGCGATCCGCGCGCGCTGGAATTCAAGGCGCAGCTCACGCGCGATGCCGAAGGGGTCGTGCCGTCGCTCGCGCTGTTCCGCCGCGCACTTGAAACGGCGCCTACCGACAAGGCGCTGATGCAGCAATATGCCGCAACGTTGGGCGATGCGGGTGAATACCGGCGGATGCTGCACGCGGTGCGCGCACTGGTGAAAGAGCACGGCAACGATCCCTTCGCCTTTTACCTTCAGGCGGTAATGGCGGCGCGTGCCGGGCAGGACGATCTGGCCCGGCGCCTGTGGTGGCGCACCGAGGGACAGTTCGACGGCAACGCCGCCGGGCTGATCGTGAACGGGGTGCTCGAATACCGATCGGGCAATCCGGCAGTGGCGGTGGAACTTTTCGATAGCTTGCGCCGGATGCAGCCGATGAGCGATGTCGCGCTGCTGCTGTATGCCCGCGCGCTGGTCGCCAATGGCGAGGCGAATGCCGCGCTGGCGGTGCTGGAACCCCATGCGCAGCGCCCCGATGCCTCGCCCTATATGCTGATGCTGGCCGCGCGTGCGCATGAGCAATTGGGCGACCGCGTGCGGGCAGGCGACTATCTCGACCGGGCCAGTTTTGCCGTGGCCCAACATGGCCGTGCGATGCCTGCCTTTCTGCCGCGCGACGCAGCGGGCCGGATTACCCACCCGGCAAATCCGCTGCTGCAACTGCGCGAAATGTTGAACGAGGGCGATCTGCCCGGTGCGCTTGCGATGGTGGAGCAGTTGAACCGCCAATATGAAGGTTCCGCCGATTTGCAGATGCTGGCGGGCGATGTGCATCTGCTGGCCGGGTCGCGCGATAGGGCGATGGACTACTACCAGAAGGCGGCGCAAATTCGCCGCGATTGGCCGCTCGTGCTGCGCCTGGTCACCTTGCACAATGCTTCACCGGAGAAGGCACGTGCGGTGCTGGCGAGCTATCTTGCGGGTAATCCGCGCCAGCAGGCTGCCGCCGCGCTGCTGGGCCGGATGCACCGCGACGCGAACAATCCGGCGCGCGCCACCGCGCTGTTGCGCCATGCGGCGGCCCTTGGCGCAGGTGGGCGCGATCCGCTTCTGCTGGCCGATCTGGCGCAGATGGAAGCCGCCTTGGGCAATGGCGCGGCGGCCCTGACCCATGCGGGCGAAGCGCATCGCCTGTGGCGCGGCAACCGCAATGTCGCGCGCGTTTTCGGACGCATCCGGGAGATGCAGGGCGATGCAGGTTCAGGCACCGCTGCCCTGTTGGCCAAGGCGCAAGGGACGGGCACAAGCCCTTCGCCTTAGGGGCCGGGCTGGACAGAAGGCCGAGGGCGATGCAGGGCGCGAGGCATGGCTTTGCGTTCCGTCCTTTCCGGCATCGATCCGCTCGTCCGCCTGCTGGTGTTGGCAATCCTTCTGGCATCCTTCCTGCCGGTCACGGGGGAAGGAAAGGCGGCGGCTCAGCGAGTCTCGGATGCGGCGATTTTCGTGCTGTTCCTGCTGAACGGCCTGCGCCTGCCGCGCCGGGATGTGGCGGCGGGCATCGCCAATTGGCGCTTCCTGTCGCCGCTGTTCCTGTGGTGCTTTTTCGGCATGGGCGCAGTCGGCTGGGCCTTGTGGCAGGCGGGGATGGCGCTGTTGCCTGCGCAAGTTGCGCTAGGTCTGCTGTTCCTGGGCGTGCTGCCTTCCACGGTGCAATCGGCTACCGCTTATTCCTCGCTCGCCGGGGGGAATGTGGCGGCATCGGTGGTGGCCGCCGCGGTGCTGAATGTGGCGGGCGTGTTTGTCACCGCGCCGCTGCTGGCGCTGATGGCAGGCGGGGCGGGGCCGGGGATTGATCTGGCGGGGCTGGAACGGATCGCCACGATCCTGCTGCTGCCCTTTGCCATTGGCCAGTTACTGCAAAACCGGTTCGGCGGCTTGGTGAAGGAGCGGCGTGCACTGGTCAGCTGGATGGATCGCAGCGCGATTGCGATTGCCGTCTTTGTCGCCTTTTCCAGCGCGGTGGAGCAGGGGCTGTGGAGCCTTGTTGGTCCGGTGCAATGGGGGGTGCTGCTGGCGTTCGTCGCGGCTTTCCTTGCCATCGGCTTTGGCGGCGCGTGGTGGCTGGGCGGCGCGGTCGGTCTGGCGCGGGCGGAGCGGATATCCTTTCTTTTTGCCGGCGCGCAGAAGAGCATCGCCCTTGGCGCGCCGCTGGCCAGCGTGATGTTCCCGCCTGCGGCCGCAGGGCTGATCCTGCTGCCGGTGCTGGTCTATCATCTGCTCCAGCTGGTGCTGTCCGCTCCGCTGGCCAACAGGCTCAATCGGCAGGGATAGCTTCGTGCCCGTGGCGGCGCTGCCAGCGCACCGACCACCACAGCGAGAAGCCGATCATCACCGCGCCGATCAGCCCGGTGATCGTTTCCGGGATATGGAACCGCGCCGAGATCAGCATGATCGACCCCAGCGCGATAATCGCCCAGAACGCGCCGTGTTCAAGGAAGCGGTATTCGGCCAGCGTGCCCTGCCGCACCAGATGCACTGTCATCGAGCGCACGAACATCGCGCCGATCGACAGGCCGATGGCGATCACGATCATGTTGTTCGACAGCGCAAAGGCGCCGATCACTCCGTCGAAACTGAACGAGGCGTCGAGCACTTCGAGGTAAAGGAACCCGCCAAGGCCCGACCGTACCACAACGCCGCTTGCCTTCTTTGCCTCCTCGCGCATGTCGAGCCATGTGCCCAGCGCGTCGACCGCGATAAAGGTAAGCAGGCCGCACATCCCGGCGGTGAGGAAGGTCAGCGCCTCGGCATCGGTCAGCAGCGAGGATATGCCCCACAGAACCAGCAGCAACAGCCCGATTTCCACAGCGGGAAGGGCGGATACGCGCGTCAGCCGTTCTTCGATCACTGCGATCCAGTGCACTTCCTTGTCGGCATCGAAGAAGAAGCGCAGCCCCACCATCATCAGGAATGCGCCGCCAAACCCGGCAATCCCCACATGCGCGCCCGACACGATGCGTTCGTATTCCTGCGGTTGGTTGAGCGACAGGTCGATGGCGTCCATTGGGCCAATCCCCGCCGCCACCGCCACAATCGCGAGCGGAAAGACGATGCGCGTGCCGAACACGGCAATGGCGATGCCGTAAATCAGGAAGCGGCGCTGCCAGACTTCGTCCATTTCCTTGAGGATGGAGGCATTGACCACGGCATTATCGAAGCTGAGCGAGATTTCGAGGATCGAGAGCACAAATACGATCCACAGCAGCGACAGCGTGCCCGCCATCGTGCCGGTGCTGGCGACGCCATACCACAGCGCGAGGCCAAAGCAGACCGCCATGAAAACCAGCGAGAAGGTGTAATAGCGCAGCAAGGTTGCCATGCGGTGTGTCCCCAGAGGATAATTGAGCGGGCCGCTAGGCGAGCGCGCCGATCTGCGCAAGGGGCGCGCTATTTCGGCTGATAGGTCTGCTCTTCACCGGGGAAGGTGCGGGCGCGCACTTCGGCGGCATAGGTTTCGGCCGCACGCGCGATGGTCTGCGCCACATCCTCATACCGCTTCACGAAACGCGGCACGCGTTCGAACATTCCTACCATGTCGTCAGTCACCAGCACTTGCCCATCGCACTGCGCCGATGCGCCGATGCCGATGGTGGGGCAGGCGACATTCTGCGTCACCGAAATGGCGATGGGTTCCACCACGCCTTCGACCACGATGGCAAAGGCTCCGGCTGCATCGAGCGCGCGCGCATCGTCGAGAATCTTGGCAGCTTCCGCCTCGCTGCGCCCACGAACGGCATAGCCGCCCAGCACATTCAAGGCCTGCGGGGTGAGGCCCACATGGCCCATCACCGGGATGCCGCGTTCGGACAGGAAAGCCACGGTTTCGGCCATGGCCGCGCCGCCTTCCAGCTTTACCGCCGCCGCCCCGCTCGCTTTCAGCAGCATTGCCGCGCTTTCAAACGCCTGCGCAGGCGAGGCTTCGTAGGAGCCAAAGGGCATGTCGACCACCACGGCCGAATGATATGACCCGCGCACAACGGCCGCCGCATGGTTCGCCATCATCTCCAGCGTGACCGGCACGGTGGATGGCAGGCCATAGATCACCTGTCCCAGCGAATCCCCCACCAGCAGCATGTCGCAATGCGCATCGAGCAATTGCGCCTGCCGCGCGGTATAGGCGGTCAGCATCACGATGGGTTCTGCCGTCACCCCGTCCTGCTTGCGCGCGCGGATCGCCGGCACAGTGAGGCGGCGCATGGGCTGCGGCGTGGGATGCGCGCGGCTGGTCGAGGTGTCGAGATTGAAGGTCGTGGACATGGCCCGCCTTCTAGCGGGCCGCAGGGGCATCTTCCAACACTTCTTGGACAATGCGCTCTCGACGCCAGCGCGAAGTCAGGGCAGAACGGCGCTTTCACGATAAGGCAGGGTAAACGGGCGTGGCAGCAGCAATCGGATCGGGGACACAGGGTTCGGGCGATCACTGGTCTTCGCGCACGGCATTTGTGCTGGCGTCGATCGGATCGGCGGTAGGGCTGGGCAATCTGGTGCGCTTCCCGGCAGAGGCCGGGGCCAATGGCGGCGCAGCCTTTGTGCTGTTCTATATCTTCTGCGTGGTGCTGATCGGGATCCCGCTGCTTTTGTCCGAAACGCTGATCGGGCGGCACGGGCAGGCCGCCGCGCCCGCCAGTTACCGCAAGATGGCGGTGGAATCGGGCGCATCGCCCAAATGGGAATGGGTGGCGGGGATCGGCGTGTTTTCCTCCACGCTGGTGCTGGGCTTTTACTGCGTGCTGGGCGGATGGGTGCTGTATTACATCGGCATTTTCGCGGGCGACCTGGTGGCGACGGGCATTTCGGGCACTGCGTTTCAGGGTATGTCGGTTGAGGCTGTCGAAGCCCTGTTTCCCGCGCTGATCGGCAACGGCCCGCTGACCGTGGCGTTGGATGTCGCCTTTCTCCTCATCACGCTGGCTTTTGTGGCGCGCGGCGTGTCGGGCGGGATCGAGAAGGCGGCAGTGTGGCTGATGCCTGCCTTCTTTGTCCTGATGCTGGGGATTACCATCTACGGCGCGACCGGCGGACATTTCATAGATGCGGCCAATTACCTGTTCAAGTTTGAACCCGAAAAGCTGACCGGGCCGGTTATGCTGGCAGCTGTGGGGCAGGCGTTCTTTTCGCTGTCGCTCGGCATGGCCTGCATGGTGACCTATGGTGCTTATGTGGGGCGCGATGTGAACCTGGCGAAATCGAGCGGCATCATCGCCGGTTCCGATACGCTGGTGGCGATGGTGGCGGGGCTGTGCATCTTTCCCATCGTCCTTGCCGCAGGGCTGGCGCCCGAAGGCGGGCTGGGCCTGATGTTCCAGACGCTTCCGCACGCGTTTCAGGATATGCCTTTTGGCTCGCTGATCGGCCTGTTGTTCTTCATCATGGTCGCCTTTGCCGCGCTGACCAGCTCAATCTCGCTGCTGGAGGTGCCCACCGCCTGGCTGATCGATAAGTTCGGCCTGCGCCGGATTGCCGCCTCGGTGATTGTGGCGACGGCCGGGCTGGTGCTGGGCGTGCTGTCAGCGCTGTCGACGGGGATGCTCTCGTGGTTCCACCCGCTCGATTTCGTGCCGCTGTTTGCCGACAAGGGCGTGATGGATGTGCTCGACATCTTCACCTCGCGCCTGACGATGCCGATCACCGCGCTGCTCACCTGCATTTTCATCGGCTGGGTAGCAGACAGGCGTCTGGTGGACAGCGAGAGCGGGTTGGGCGGCGGCGCACACAGGGTCTGGCGCTTTCTGGTGCGGTGGGTGTGCCCGGTCGCGCTGCTGGCGATTTTGTGGGTGGGGCTGACTTCTTGATCCCTTGATCTGGCGACCAGCCACATTCTGCCCGCACGCTGCGGACGGTTGCCATTCGTCTCCGATAAGAACATAAAAAGAACATCGGAGCGATTCGGATGGACCTTTCTTCTCTTCCCACAGCCGCAGGGTTGCTGGCACCGCCTGCCACGGCGCAGCGGTGGCGGCCGGGGCTTGGCCGTGAAGGCGCGCGTGTGCTGCACAGCGAAATCTTTGCACATGGCGATGACGGAGCCGGCGTGGCTGCTGCGCTGGCGCTGGCGCTGGATGATCTGCGCCATCAACCCGCCGCCGGGGCAGGGGAAAAGCCGGTGCTGTGGGTGCAGGATGAAGCGTCGCTGAAAAGGACCGGGCGTCCCTATCGTCCCGGCCTGCCGCCCGCCTTGCGCCACCGGGTGATCCATGTCGCCGCGCGCGGGGCGGCCGATGCCTTGTTCGCGCTGGAAGAAGGGCTGCGCTGCCGGGACCTTGCCTTCGTGATCGGGGAAGTGGCGGGCAATCCGCGCGAGCTGGGGCTCACCGCGTCGCGGCGGCTCAGCCTGGCGGCGGAAAAGCACGGGGTCCCGCTGTTCCTGGTGCGGCACGATGCGGCGCGCGATCTCGGCTCTGCCCGGATGCGCTGGCAGGTGCGTTCCGCCCCGTCGCCGCATGGCTGCTGGAACCCCGCCGCACCGGGCGTGCCCAGCTGGCACGCCGAACTGTTCCGCGCCCGTGCGCATCCGCCGGGAGAATGGATCTTGCGCAATGACCGGGAAAACCTTGTCGCCGAACGTCCCATCATCGCTTCCCCCGCGCCGGGTCATGGCGATCTGGTGCCCGCTGCTGGCGCTGGATCGCTGGCGGCAGGCTGAAGGCTGCGCACGCGGGCAGGGGGCAGATGCCGCCCCGCTGGCGCTGATTACCGACACCGCGCACGGCCCGCGCATCGCGGCGGTGAACGATGCAGGCCATGCAGGCGGCGCGGCGCCGGGCATGATGTTGGCCGATGCGCGCACGCTGTGCCCGCAACTGCGCGCCCTGCCCGCAGATCCGGCGGGTGATTTGGCCTTTCTGGAACGGCTGGCGCTGTGGGCGGGGCGCTGGGGGCCGTGGGCGGCGATGGACGCGCCCGACGGCCTGCTGGTCGATGTGACCGCGGTGGCGCATCTGTTCGGCGGGGAGGAGCGGCTGCTGGCCGATGTTCACGCCCGCTTTGCCGCGCAAGGGCTGGCGGCGCGTGCGGCGATCGCTTCCACGGCAGGCGCGGCCTGGGCATTGTCGCGCTATGGCCCCGATGCCGCGATCATTGCTCCGGGGGAGGACGTGGCAGAGCGGCTTTCCTCCCTGCCGGTGGCGTCATTGCGGCTCGACGCAGATGTGCTGCTGGTGCTGCGCCGTCTCGGCATCAAGCGGGTGGGGGATATGGCGGGCCTTGCGACCGGCGAAGGCGGGCGGGATGCAGTGCAGCGACGCTTTCGCAACCGCCGATCCCCCGCCGCCAATCCGCTGGTGCGGCTCGATCAGCTGGCAGGCCGCGTGCCCGAACCGCTGCTGCCCGTGGTGGCGGTAGAGCCCGCACTGGTGCAGCGCCGCCTGCTCGAACCCATTCGCCACCGCCCGCTGCTCGATAAGGTGCTGGCCGATCTGGCGGAGGATCTGGTGCGCGCGCTGGAGGCGAAGGGCGAAGGCGCACGGCGGCTGGAACTGGCGCTGTGGCGGGTGGATGGCGATGTGCTGACCCGGCGGCTGGAACTGGCGGCGGCCACGCGCGACGCGGCGCATATCTGCCGCCTGTTTGCCGCGCGGCTGGACGATGTGGAGGCGGGCTTCGGCATCGAGATGGCGCGGTTGATGGCGACATGGGCCGAACCGCTGGCGCTGGCGCAGGCCGATCTGGACGCCGCGGCAGAGGCGCATGGTACGTCGCTTGCCGCCTGTATCGACCGGCTGACCGTGCGGCTTGGCCCGCGCGCGGTGCGCCGCCCGGTGCCGCGTGGCAGCCATCTGCCCGAACGCGCACAAGGCTGGGTGGAGCCGCTGGCGGCCGAGCCACCTTCGCAGCATTTGCTCGATTTTCACGCCAGACCCTTGAAATTGCTTGATACGCCAGAGCGGATTCTGGTGACTTACGCCGCGCCCGATGGGCAACCGCGGCAGTTCAGCTGGCGCGGCTCTGTGCGTGAAGTGGCGCGTGCGGAAGGGCCGGAACGCATCGCGCCCGAATGGTGGCGCGAGAAGGGCAGCGCACGCCTGCGCGACTACTACCGGGTCGAGGACGGGGAGGGTCGCCGCTACTGGATATTCCGCGCAGGCCTTGCAGGCGATGGGCGCGGGGGCGACCGGCACGGCGCGATGCCCGACTGGTTTCTGCACGGCCTGTTCGCCTGATGCCGTTTGCCTGATCTGGACGAAAGCAGGGGCTAGGCAGGCGTATCATAAGAACATATATAGAACAAATGCGCCAACTCAGCACTCTCGAAAAGCTCGGCATTCTGGCCGATGCGGCCAAATACGATGCCTCCTGCGCCTCATCGGGCACGGCGAAACGCCATTCGAAAGGCGGCAAGGGCATCGGTTCGACCGAGGGGATGGGCATCTGCCATTCCTATGCGCCTGATGGCCGCTGCATATCCTTGCTCAAGATCCTGCTGACCAATCACTGCATCTTCGATTGCCATTACTGCGTGAACCGCAAGAGCAGCAATGTCCCCCGCGCGCGCTTTACCCCGCAGGAAGTGGCGGACCTTACGCTCAGCTTCTACCGCCGCAATTACATCGAAGGGCTGTTCCTCTCCTCCGGCATCGTCAAAAGCGGCGATCACACGATGGAACAGATGGTAGAAACCGCGCGTATCCTGCGGGAAGAACACGATTTTCGTGGTTATATCCACCTCAAGACCATTCCCGAAGCCTCGCCCGAACTGATCCACCGCGCGGGCCTGCTGGCCGACCGGGTGTCGATCAATGTCGAACTGCCCACGGTGGCGGGCCTCACCCGTCTGGCGCCGGACAAGAATGCCGGCACGATCGAGCATGCGATGGGCGGCATGAAGCAGGCGATTGAGGAGGCGAAGGATGCAAGGAAGCGCTTTCGTCACGCGCCGCGCTTTGCCCCCGGTGGCCAGTCCACGCAGATGATCGTGGGGGCAGACGGGGCCAGCGATACCGACATCGTGGGCAAGGCCAGCCGCCTCTATGGCAATTTCCGCCTGCGCCGCGTCTATTATTCGGCCTTCAGCCCCATTCCCGATGCGAGCGCGGTGCTGCCGCTGAAACGCCCGCCGCTGGTGCGCGAACATCGCCTCTACCAGTCCGACTGGCTGATGCGCTTCTACGGTTTTGCCGCCGATGAAGTGGTGGCGGCCGCCGGGCCGGATGGTAATCTGCCACTGGACATTGATCCGAAACTCGCCTGGGCTCTGAAGTTTCGCGAACAATTTCCAGTGGATGTGAACCGTTCTTCGCGCGAAATGTTGCTGCGCGTGCCGGGGCTGGGCACACGCGCGGTGGGCCAGATCCTTGCCAGCCGCCGCCACCGTACCTTGCGGTTGGAGGATGTGGCGCGGCTGACCACCTCGCTGGCGAGAATCCGCCCTTTCATCGTCACCGCCGACTGGCGTCCCACTCTGCTGACCGACCGCGCCGATCTGAAAGCGCTGATTGCGCCCCGGCAGGAGCAATTGGAGCTGTTCGGGTGATGACCGCGTCCCGCCAACGCCGCGCGGTGCGTCTGGGCGCGTTCTACGCCGTGCATCTGCCCGAAGCCGACGATTTCGCCTTCTGGCGTGAACGCGCGCGCACGCTGGTGCAATGCGATGTGCCGCCTGATCGTGTCGCCTGGGTGGAGCCGGGGGCTACGGGAAGCCTGTTCGGATCAGGTGAGACGCGCCTGCCCGCCGCTCCGCCCGATGCTGCCCCGGTGCGCGCCAGCAAGGCTTTCGTGCAGGCGGCGCAGCTTGCCATCTGCCATTCGGATAGCGAGCGGTTTGGCCTGCTCTACCGCTTGTTGTGGCGCCTGCAGGCCCAGCCGCGCCTGCTCGAAGACCGCGCCGATGCAGATGTGCGCCGTCTGGATGACCTTACCCGGCAGGTGCGGCGCGACATGCACAAGATGCGCGCCTTTGTCCGTTTCCGCCTGGTGCCCGCCGATCCCGATGCTTTCGTGGACGGGTTTGCCAGTGCGGAGGCGCAGGAGCATTACGCCGCCTGGTTCGAGCCGGAGCACCATATCCTGCGCAGCAATGCGGGATTTTTCGTGCGCCGCTTTGCCAATATGCGCTGGGCGATCCTGACGCCGCGGGGCTCGCTGCACTGGGACGGGCAGGCGCTGTGCGAGGGGCCGCCGGCGGTGAAATCGGATGCGCCATCAGGCGATGCGGCGGAGGATCTGTGGCGGCGTTATTACGCCTCCATCTTCAACCCCGCGCGGCTGAAAATCGGCGCGATGGTGAAGGAAATGCCGCGCCGGTATTGGCGCAATCTGCCTGAGGCTGAGTTGATTGGCGATCTGATCGCGGGTGCGCAGGGGCGCGAGGCGCGGATGATCGCCACCGGCGCTGCGCCCGATCGGGCAGAGCGGCCCGCCAGTCTGGCCGCGCTGGCCGATGCGATTGCCGCCTGCCGCCGCTGCCCCATCGGTGAATGCGCCACGCGAGCGGTGGTGGGCGAAGGGCCGGATGAGGGGCGCTTTTCCGGCCTGATGATCGTGGGCGAACAGCCGGGGGATGAGGAGGACAAGGCCGGTCGCCCCTTTATCGGCCCGGCGGGGCAGGTGCTCGACCGGCATCTGGCGCAGGCCGGCATTGATCGCGGCGCGGCGCGCGTCACCAATGCGGTGCGCCATTTCAAATTCGTGCAGCGGGGCAAGAGGCGGCTGCACCAATCGCCCACTGCGCGCGAAATCGACATCTGCCGCTGGTGGCTGGATGCGGAACGGGCGCTGGTCAAACCGCGCATCGTGCTGGCGCTGGGGGCAAGCGCGGCGCGCGGCCTGCTGGGCCGCACTGCCAGCATCGCACGCGAACGCGGGCGGCCGTTGCCGCTGGATGACGGCAGCGAACTGTGGATCACTGCGCACCCGTCTTACCTGCTGCGTCTGGAAGGGGCGGCGCGGGAGGAGCAGGAGCGCCTGTTCGCCGCCGATCTCGCCGCCGTAGCCGCGCGCTTGGCGGAGGTGAGCGAGGGTTAAAGCGCGATGCCCGAAAACGACCTTCAGGTGCCGCGCCGGACATTAGTGCATGAGGCCGGGGATAGAACGCCACCCCCGCGCGCCGCCTTTGTCGAACTGGGTGTGGCGAGCTGTTTCTCCTTCCTGCGCGGCGCGTCCGATGCGGTGGACCTGGTGTTGCGCGCCCGTGTGCTGGGCTATGATGCGCTGGGACTTGCCGATGCCAATTCCTTTGCCGGGGTGGTGCGCCTTCATACCGAGGCGCGCGCGCTCAATATCCGCCCGGTGATCGGCTGCCGAATCGAGGTGGTGGAGGGGCTGGCTTTCCTGGCCTATCCCACAAACCGCGCCGCCTATGGCCGCCTCTGCCGCCTGATTTCCGCCGGTCGCATGGCGAAACTGGACGGCGAATGGCAAGACAAGGGAGCCTGCGACATTTCGCTCCCCATGCTGGCGGAGCACAGCGAGGGCGTGCAGCTGATCCTGCTGCCGCCCCGCGACCTGGCCGCGCCGCTTACCGTGCCGGCATGGGGCAGCAATGTGGTGGGCATGGATGGCAGCGCCTATCAGGAACAGGTGACAGGCGGCTTTGCCGATATCCTGCCGCATCTGGCCGCAGGTCTGCCCGCGATGCGGCATATTGCCGCCAGCTACCTTTACCGTGGCGACGATGTGGCGCGGATCGAGCGGCTCGATGCGCTGGCCCGCGCCAATGGCTGCGCAATTCTGGCGACCAATGATGTGCATTACCATGCGCCCGATCGCCGCCCCTTGCAGGATGTGATGACCGCGATCCGGCACAAGACCACGGTGGCCGCCGCCGGGCATCTGCTTCACGCCAATGCCGAACGGCATCTGAAAGCGCCGGAGGAGATGCAGGCGCTGTTCGCCCGCTGGCCGCACGCCATCACTGCCGCACGCGAAGTGGCCGATGCCTGCACTTTCAGCCTGGAGGAGCTGCGTTACGAATATCCGGAGGAGATTTACCCTGACGGCATGAGCCCGCAGGATTACCTCGTGCAGCAGACATGGGAAGGGGCAAACTGGCGTTATCCCAATGGCTTGCCTGAATCTGTTAAGGAAGCGCTGGAGCGCGAGCTGGCGCTGATCGGCAAGATGGATCTGGCGCGCTATTTCCTCACCATCAAGGATATCGTCGATTTCGCGCGTGCGCAGAATCCGCCCATTCTGTGTCAGGGGCGCGGCTCCGCTGCCAATTCGGCGGTGTGTTATGTGCTGGGCATCACTGCGGTTGATCCCGCCAAGCACCAATTGCTGTTCGACCGGTTCATATCCGAAGACCGCAAGGAGCCGCCCGACATCGATGTCGATTTCGAACATGAGCGGCGCGAGGAGGTGATCCAGCACATCTATGCCAAATACGGCCGCCACCGCGCCGGGCTGTGCGCCACGGTGATCCATTACCGTCCGCGCATGGCGATCCGGCAGGTGGGCAAGGCCATGGGCCTGACCGAAGATGTCACCGCCGCGCTGGCGCGCACCGTATGGGGCGGTCACGGGCACGAGATTGGCGAGCGGCACGCAGCCGAAGCGGGGGTGGACATCACCGATCCACACCTCAGACGCGTGCTGAAACTGACCGAGCAAATGATTGGAATGCCGCGCCATCTGGGGCAGCATGTGGGCGGTTTCATCCTGACGCAAAGCCCGCTGATCGAGACGGTGCCCATCGGCAATGGCGCGATGCCGGATCGCAGTTTCATCGAATGGGACAAGGACGATATCGAGGCGCTGGGGATACTCAAGGTCGATGTGCTGGCGCTGGGCATGCTTACCTGCATCCGCAAATGCCTTGATCTGCTGGAGGCGCATCACGGCCGCGCGCTGACGCTGGCGAGTGTCCCGCGCGAGGATCCCGAAACCTATGCCATGCTCAGGCGCGGGGATTCGCTCGGCGTGTTTCAGGTGGAAAGCCGCGCGCAGATGAACATGCTGCCGCGCCTGCGCCCACGCGAATTCTATGACCTTGTCATCCAGGTGGCGATCGTGCGGCCCGGCCCGATTCAGGGCGACATGGTGCACCCCTACCTCAAGCGCCGCCGGGGGGAGGAGCCGGTGGTGATCCCCGCGCCCGGCGCAGGCCACGGCCCGCCCGATGAACTCACCAGCATTCTGGGCCGCACTCTGGGCGTGCCGATCTTTCAGGAACAGGCGATGAAGATCGCGCTGGATGCGGCGAAGTTTTCCGGCGCGGAGGCGAACCGGCTGAGGAAAGCGATGGCGACCTTCCGCAGCCGGGGCATGGTAGACGAGTTGCAGGACATGATGGTGGAGCGCATGGTGGCGCGCGGATACGACCGCGACTTTGCCCAGCGCTGCTTCAACCAGATCCGCGGTTTTGGCGAATACGGCTTTCCCGAAAGCCACGCGGCCAGCTTTGCGCATCTCGTCTATGTGTCGAGCTGGCTCAAATGCCATTTTCCCGCGGCTTTCGCAGCGGCCTTGCTCAATTCGCAGCCGATGGGCTTTTACGCGCCCGCGCAGATCGTGCGCGATGCGCGCGAGCACGGGGTGGCCGTGCTGCCGGTGGATGTGAACGCGTCCGAATGGGATTGCACGCTGGAAAGGGAAGGCGCGCGGATCGCCTTGCGCCTTGGGCTGCGGCAGGTGGACGGCCTGCCCGAACATATCGCCGCGCGCATCGTCGCCGCGCGCGCGGAGGGCGGGACGTTCACCGATGTGGAAGATGTGCGCGCCCGTGCCCGTATCGGCCCGGCTTATGTCGAGAAACTGGCCAGCGCCGATGCCTTTGGCTCGCTGGGCCTCACCCGGCGGCAGGCCTTGTGGGATGCGCGCAGCCTGATCGGCGCACCTGATCTGCCGCTGTTCGCCCATGCGCAGGCGCGTGGCGAGGGGGTGGAGAAAGGCCGCGCGGTGCTGCCCGCCATGCCGCTGTCCGAAGAAGTGGTGGCCGATTACCAGACCACGCGCCTGTCGTTGAAGGCGCATCCCATGGCTTTCCTGCGCGCCGATCTGGCGCAGCGCGGCTTTGTGCGCGCCTGCGACTTGCGCGACCGGAAATACCGCAGCATGGTGCAGGTGGCGGGCGTGGTGCTGATCCGCCAGCGGCCCGGATCGGCAAAGGGCGTGTGCTTCATCACGCTGGAGGACGAGACGGGCGTGATCAACCTTGTCATCTGGCCCGATCTGAAAGAGCGGCAGCGCAAGGTGGTGATGGGGTCGCGGCTGATGGAAGTGCGCGGGCGGGTGGAATATGATGACGAGGTGATCCATGTCATCGCGCACCACATGACTGACGCCACGCACAGCCTGCACCGCCTGTCGGACGATCTGCTGCAAGCCCCGTTGGCGCGCGCCGATCTGGCGGGTTCCTTGCCAAAGAATGCGCCCCAAAACGCGCCTGCTCTGCCGCCCAGCCGCAGCCATCCACGCAATGTGCGGATCATTCCGCCGTCTCGTGATTTTCACTAGGCATGAGGATCAGCCGCAAGGTTGGCCGCTTTGGCCTGGATCGTGCCATCCTGATGCTGCTCGCGCTGCTGGGCCTTGGTCTCGCCGCACGCGGATGGCTGGAGGATTACCCGCAGCACAATCCCTTTGCGCCGCTGGAAATCGCCCATCCGCCGGGCTGGGCCACCGGCATGAAGCTGGACGCGCTGCGCCAGGATGTGGACGCATGCCGCGCCGTGCTGGAACGCGGCGGCATCGCCTTTGATACGCTGCCACCTGCGGGGGAGGGGCAATGCGCAAGGCCCGATCGCACGGTTCTGGACGGTGGAGGCATCGCGCCTGCCAATCCGCAGATGACCTGCCCGGTGGCCGCCGCGCTGCATATGTGGCTGGCCCATTCGGCCCGGCCCGCCGCGCTGGAAATCCTTGGCTCTCCGCTTGCCCGGATCGAGCATATCGGCACATTCAGTTGCCGCCGGATCGGCGGGGGTGAGGGCGGCAATTGGAGCGAACATGCCACCGGCAACGCCATCGACATCGCCGCTTTCGTGCTGGAGGACGGTCGGCGGATCACCCTGATCGGTGGATGGAACGGGAACGACGCCGAACAGGCATTCCTGCGCACAGTGCGCGATGGGGCCTGCGCGGCCTTTGCCACCGTGCTCTCTCCCGATTACAACGCCGCGCACGCCGATCATTTTCATTTCGATCAAGCGCCGCGCCGGATTGGCGGGGTGTGCCGTTGAGCAATTATACCGGTTCGAGCGCGTAACCCGCCGAGCGCACCGTGCGGATCGGGTCGCGCGCATTTTCCACCGCAATGGCCTTGCGCAGGCGGCGGATATGCACATCGACGGTGCGCTCTTCGATCTCGCTGCCAGTGCCCCAGACCGCATCGAGCAGCTGATTGCGGCTGAACACGCGGCGCGGATGTTCCATGAAGAACTTGATCAGGCGGTATTCCGTGGGGCCGATCTGCAACTGGCGGCCGCGCCGTTCCACCCGGTGCGCCACGGGATCGAGCCGTAGGTCGCCCGCCTCGATCGCTTCGCCGGCAAGCGCGGGACGCACACGGCGCAGCACGGCGGACACGCGGGCGAGCAATTCGCGCGGCGAAAACGGCTTGGTCACATAGTCATCCGCGCCCGTTTCCAGCCCGCGCACCCGGTCATCCTCACCCTCGCGCGCGGTGAGCATGATGATGGGGACATGCGCGGTTTCCTTGTTGCGGCGCAGGCGGCGGCATACCTCGATCCCGCTGATTCCTTCGATCATCCAGTCAAGAATCACCAGATCGGGTGCTTCCTCGGATGCCATCACCATCGCTTCCTCGCCATCGGCGGTGACGCGCACATCATACCCTTCGTTCTCGAAACGGTATTCGAGCAGTTCGGCAAGGGCCGTATCGTCTTCAACAAGCAGCAGTTTGGGTGCGGACATATTGCGCTTTCCAAAGGGCGGGGGACATCCCCGCCCGTTCCTTCGCCGCCACCATATTACATTTCTGTGTCAGAAATGTTTCAGCGCTCGATTTCGGTGGGATAGGAACCCAGTGCGACGAAGTGAACCAATTCCGCGATGTTGGTGGCATGGTCGCCAATGCGTTCAATATTGCGCGCCACGAACAGCAACTGCGCCGCGCTGCTGATCGTGGCCGGGTTTTCGACCATGTAGCTGACAAGGTTGCGGAATACGCTGTCGTAAAAGGCGTCAACCTTGTTGTCGCGCGCAATCACCTCGCGCGCCACGATGGGGTCGCGCGCGGCATAGGCGGTGAGGACATCGTGCACCATCTCCGCCGCCACCTCGGCCATGGCGGGAAGCAAGGTCAGCGGTTCGAACCGGCTGCGCCCTTCGATGCGCCCCGTGCGCTTGGCAATGTTCTTGGCATAATCGCCAATCCGCTCGATCACGCCGGCGATCTTCAGCGCGGCGATGATTTCGCGCAGATCGTCCGCCATCGGTGCGCGCAGGGCGAGCACGCGGATCGCCATCGCGTCGACTTCGGCCTCCAGCGCATCGAGCTTGGCATCACGCTCCACCACCTGGCGGGCCAGTTCCTCGTCACCCGTGACAATGGCTTCCATCGCCTGCTGGATGGCAAGTTCCGCCAAGCCGCCCAGCTCGGCAATCAGGCCGCGCAGGCGGGTGATGTCTTCGTCGAACGCCTTGACCGTATGCTCTGCCATCAACCGTACCTGCCTGTAATGTAATCCTGTGTGCGCTTCTCGCGCGGATTGGTGAATATGTCCGATGTATGACCGTATTCGACCAGATTGCCGAGATGGAAAAAGGCGGTGCGCTGCGAAACGCGCGCGGCCTGCTGCATCGAGTGGGTGACGATCACGATGGCATAGCGGCCGCGCAGTTCGTCAATCAGCTCCTCGATCTTGGCGGTAGCGATGGGGTCGAGCGCGGAACACGGCTCGTCCATCAGGATCACTTCGGGATCGACCGCAATGGCGCGGGCAATGCACAGGCGCTGCTGCTGCCCGCCCGAAAGCGCGGTGCCCGAATCGTCCAGCCGGTCTTTCACCTCGTCCCACAGGCCGGCCCGCTTGAGGCTGCGCTCGACAATCGCGTCCATCTCGCTCTTGCCTTCGGCAAGGCCGTGGATGCGCGGGCCGTAGGCGATGTTTTCGTAGATCGATTTGGGGAAGGGGTTGGGCTTCTGGAACACCATCCCCACGCGGGCGCGCAATTGCACCACGTCCATGCCCGATTGGTAGATATCCTCGCCATCCAGTTCGATCACGCCTTCGACACGGGCCGAGGAAATCGTGTCGTTCATGCGGTTGAGCGTGCGCAGAAAGGTGGACTTGCCGCAGCCCGACGGGCCGATGAAGGCGGTTACATGTTCGGTGCGGATGTCGATCGACACATTGTCGATCGCCTTCTTGTCGCCGTAGAACACCGAGACATCGGTGGCGCGCATTTTCGGCTCGCCCAGGTCCTGCGCGGCGGTCGTGTCGGCGGACAGTGTTTCGGAAGTCACCATTTCTTTTCGAACCTGTTGCGCAGATAGATGGCAAGGCCATTCATCAGCAGAAGGAAAACCAGCAGCACGATGATAGCTGCACTTGTGCGTTCCACGAAACCGCGCGTCACCTGGTCAGACCACAGATAGATCTGCATCGGCAGCACGGTGGCGTTGTCTGTGAATCCGCTGGGTGGTGTGGATACAAAGGCGCGCATCCCGATCAGCAGCAGCGGCGCGGTTTCACCCAGCGCGCGGGCCATGCCGATGATCGTGCCGGTCAGAATGCCGGGCAGGGCGAGCGGCAGCACATGGTGGAACACCACCTGCACCGGCGATGCGCCCACGGCCAATGCGCCGTCGCGGATCGATGGGGGCACCGCCTTGATCGCGTTACGCCCGGAAATCACGATCACCGGCATGGTCATCAGCGCCAGCGTCATCCCGCCGATCACCGGCGCGGATCGCAGTGTGGGGAACAGGGTGAGGAAAACGGCCAGCCCCAAAAGGCCGAAAATGATTGAAGGCACCGCAGCCAGATTGTTGATCGACACCTCGATAATGTCGGTCCAGCGGTTACGCGGAGCGTATTCCTCAAGATACAGGGCGGCTAGCACGCCGATCGGGAAAGCCAGCAACAGGGTGACGATCATCGTGTAAAACGAGCCGACGAGCGCGCCCCAGATGCCCACGAGCTGTGCATCGGTAGCGTCCGCCCGCCGGAGAAATCCGAAATCGAACGCGCGCCGCACATGGCCCGCTGCCTCCAGCTCGCGCGCCAGGGGCTGCAATGCTGCCTGGCCCTCGCCGAGATAGGCGGTGGAGAAACGATCGGTCGTGGGCAGGGCAAAGGTGCCGCCGCTCCGCACGATGGAAGGATCGGCAATGATCGCGGCTGCGACTTCGCGCCAGGCTTCGGAATTGATCTGCGCCGCGCCCGCCTCTCCCAGCGTCTTTTCCGCGGCGAAGCTGACGATTTCGGGCAGGCCCTGGCTTTGCAAGGCACGGATCGCTGCGCCTTCATTGTCGGTCTGCATGACGGTCAGGCCCATGCCCTCGAAACTCACCGGCACGTCGAAAACGGTGCGCTGAAACCCGCCCAGGCCATTCCAGATCATGGTGCCGAGCAGGAAAACAAGCACAAACAGCGAAAAGCCCACCGCGCCAAGCCCCAAGGCCTTGAAGCGGCGTTCCTGCGCGTAACGCTTCTTTAGCCGCGCTTCGAATGCGGGAGAGCGCGTCGGCGTGACAATCGGGTTTCCTGCGAGAGTGCCAGTCATGGTCACAGCCTTACTCATACGCTTCCCGGAACCTCTTCACCACGCGGAGCGCAATGACGTTAAGAGCCAGCGTGATCATGAAAAGCACCAGGCCCAGCGCAAAGGCGCTGAGCGTGGCCGGGCTTTCCAGACTGGCTTCGCCTGTCAGCATGGCGACAATCTGGAATGTCACGGTCGTCATGGCTTCAAACGGATTGGCGGTCAGGTTTGCGGCGGCGCCGGCTGCCATCACCACGATCATGGTTTCGCCAATCGCACGGCTGATGGCCAGCATGACGCCCGCCACAATGCCGGGCAAGGCTGCAGGGATCAGCACGCGGCGGATCGTTTCGTTCGTGGTCGCGCCCATCGCCAGTGAACCGTCGCGCATGGCCTGAGGGACAGCGCTGATTGAATCGTCGGCAAGCGAGGAGACAAGCGGAATGATCATGATGCCCATCACCATGCCCGCGGCCAGCGCACTTTCGCTCGACGCGTTGGAAATCCCGATGGCAACGCCGAAGTCGCGCACGGCAGGCGCCACCGTCAGCGCGGCGAAATAGCCATAAACCACGGTTGGCACGCCGGCCAGAATCTCCAGCGCGGGCTTGATCCATTTGCGCGCCTGCGGACTGGCATATTGGGTGAGGTAGATTGCGGACATCAGGCCCAGCGGAATGGCGACGATCATCGCGATGATCGCGCCGATAAAGATTGTGCCCCAGAACAGCGGGATCGAGCCATAGCGCGCAGGGTCGGGTGTCATCGACATGGGGTCCGGCCCCCAATGCGTACCCAGCAGGAAATCTACCGGCGAAACCATGCCGAAGAAACGCACGGTTTCGAACACCAGCGTGCCGAAAATGCCCAAAGTGGTCAGGATCGCTACGGTTGAGGCAACGAACAGAACAACCAGAACGCCGCTTTCAATGCGCGATCGGGCGCCGAAATTGGGTTTGAGGCGGGTAAAGGCCCAATACGCACCCACCAGGCCCAGCAGCAGCGCCACCACCACGCCGATCCAGTTATAGAGCGCCATCGCTTCGCGGAAGGTTTCAACCAGCGGCTGCGCTTCGGGAATCAATGCCCGGTCGGCAAGGCCCATAGCCACGACGCGCGCTTCATCCAGAATGGCATCGCGGCGCAGCCCAAAGGCGGGGAGGGCCGCCGCATCCGGACTGGACAGCACGTGTTGCAGCACGAGATTGCCGGAAATGCCACGCCACAACGCCGCAAAGGCGAGCATCGGCAGGCCGATCCACAGGCCTGCATACCACGCATGATGGATTGGCAGAGAGGGGATCTTGCCCCCTGGCGCTTCCCTGCGGAAACGCCATGCCCGCGCGCGTGCCACCAGCCATCCGGCCAGACCCAGCCCGATGGCGAGGAGAAGCGGTATGACTGATGACATCGCGCTGACTTCAACCCCTGCTCTCGCCGACTTTACTGAAAATCGGCTGCCGTCAATGTACGCTGTTCGCTGAAAGCAGCGGCATTGCGCGCCGCAACTTCATCGGTGTTCACGATTAGCCCGACTTGCGCAAGCGGGCCACCACGTCCAGCGTTTTCTAACCAGGTTTGCACAAATTCGCGCAGGCCAGGAACTGCATCCAGGTGGTTTTTCTTCACATAGATGAACATCGCGCGCGCGCCCGGATAGGCGAAGCTGGCAATGTTGTCATAGGTCGGCTCCACGCCGCCCAGCGGCACACCGCGCACCCGGTCGAGATTTTCTTCCATGTAGGAATAGCCGAACACGCCGACCGCGTTGGGGTTGCTCTCGATCTTCTGGACAATCAGGTTGTCCTGCTCGCCCTGATCGACATAGGCGCCGTCCGAACGCACTTCGGTGCAGACCTGCTTGTGACGGTCTTCATCGCTGTCCTTGAGTGCCTTCATCTCCGCGTTGGTGTCGCAGCCGGCCATCAGGATCAGTTCGTTGAAGCTGTCGCGGGTGCCCGATGTGGTCGGCGGGCCGTATACAAGGATCGGCAGCGCAGGCAGCGACGGATCGACATCGCTCCAATTGCGCGCAGTCTGCGGCTTCCCATAGGGATTGGCCGCCAGCGCGCGGTAAACCAGTTCCGGCGTCAGGCTGAGATTGATGCCGTTATTGGCCGCAGCCATCACCACGCCATCCATCCCGATCTGAATTTCGATGATATCGGTCACGCCATTGGCCTGGCAGGTTTCGAACTCGCTCACCTTCATCCGGCGGGAGGCGTTGGCGACGCTGGGCGTCTGCGCCCCATCGCCCGCACAGAACAGCGCAATCCCGCCGCCTGTCCCCGTCGATTCGATCAGCGGAGCCGGCAGGTCCGGGTGATTGCGGCTGAAAAGTTCCGAAACCACGGTGGCAAACGGATAGACGGTGGAGGAACCAACCGCGCGCACGGCAAGGTTGGAGGTCGACTCTCCACCACTACCGCACGCGGCAAGAGCGATCGCACCAAGGGCGGCTGCAGCAAACTTGAAAGCATGGGTCATCAGGGGTTTTCCACTTCACTTGAGAGTTAGCGTTAGAGGCCCACTATTGCGCAAAGGCGACAGATTGGTGACAAGTTGCTGGCACATCCATGTCATGCATGGGTCAAGTGCCGTGTGGCAAGTCCCGTCAGCCGTGGTGCATGGGCCATACGGATCAGAAATCGACCTGGCCGCGGATGCCCAGAACATCGGCATTCCACTTCCGGCTGCCTCCTGGCAGGGCAAAGGCGGCATCCGAATATTCCAGGTGCCCGTAATTCACGGTAAGGCGGGTGTAGGTGGTGGGCACCCAGACCAGCGAGGCAAGGTAGCCATCCTGCTGGCCCCCGGTGATCCCGGCATCGACAAGATCGAGATAATCGTAACGCAGATTTATCTGCCACGCGCCGGGTCCTCCCGCATCCACGCCGCGGGCAGGGCGCGTGCGTTCCCATTTGCCGGAGCGGTAGCCACGGGAATCACCATTGGTCAGGTAATAGCCGACTTCGACAAACCCGCCGAAGAAGGTGGGATCGGCTGCGAGGCCAGGCACTGTGACATTCTGCCAGAATGCCTCGGCATTGGCGTGCCAGCGGCCTGACAGCAAGGCGGCTTCCACGCCGCCGCCGAATTGCCGGCTTGCGGCGATATTGGGCGTGGCAAGCGGGCGTTCGGAAGTGAAATGCACAAGCGGGCGCTGGCGGTAGCGGACCGTGCTGCCGGCTTCCAGATCGGCCCTATGGACGGATGCGCCGAAATGCAGCTGCGTCTCGCCCAGCTTGGGCGCATACACGGCCCGCGCATCCATGCTCCAGTTCTTGGCAGGCAGATCCTCGACATTGTCTGTGAAGACACCAGCCTGGAACAGCAGATCGCCCGTGGAATATTGCGCCGAAAGCCCAAGGCGCCTTTCGAATCCGAATGCATCGGTAAAGGCGGCGCGCTCGATGAAGGTCGACCAGCGGCTGCTGGTGAGCTCTTCCATGCCTTGAAAATTGTTGTGCTGGCCCGCTGTCAGCGTCAGCCCGCCGTCGCGGTAGGTTACATAGGCATCGGTAAGCTCTGCCGCGCCGCCGGTAAAATCGACTTCCGCCTTGTAGCCGAAACCACCCGGAATCTCGCCTTCCACGCCCAGACGCATTCGGCGCATCTCGCTACCAAAGCCGTCGCTGCGGCCCAACGCTTCGGGAAGATCGGTGAGGCCGGCGTCGATGTTGAGGCGGCCAAACGGCTTGAACGACCACCCGCCGGCCTGCCGGACTTGCGGGGCACCTGCAAAGCTGATTTGCGGCGCAGCGGCTCCTGCCGAAGGTGCAGCTGGTGCGGCAGGGGGAACAGGGGGCGCCGGGACTTCCGCCTGACTTGCCTGCAACCCGTCGAGGCGTGCGGAAAGAGTGGCGAGCTGCGCTTCCAGAGCGGCCACCTGGGCGCGCAAGGCCGCGATCTCGCTTTCCGGGGAGGCGCTGGTCATGGTGCGGCCAGTTTCCTGCGCCGTCGCGGAAGTGGAGACAAGGAGCGAGGATGCTATGAGACCTTGCGCCAAGGCGCCCGTCATTCGCGAAAATGCCATGCATTATTCCCTTTTTCTGTCCGATATGTGACAGAAGCCGGGCGCACCTATGACCGCCTTATTGCATTTTTATGACAGATTGCGCGCGAAAATGTCAGTTTCTTGAAAACTCAGTCCTGCGCGGCGAGGGGTAGTCGCACGCTGACACGCGTCCCGAACCCCAGCTTGCTGGTGATGTCGAGTCGCCCGCGATGCCGCTCCACGATGTGCTTGACGATAGCCAGCCCCAGGCCCGTTCCGCCGCCCGCGCGGCTACGCGACGGATCGGTGCGGTAAAAGCGCCGGGTGAGGTGAGGGATGTGTTCTGGCGCGATGCCTTCGCCCCGATCCTCCACGCACAAGAGCGCCATATCGCGTTCCGCTTGCGAGAGGCTGACAATAACCGGCTTGTCCTCCGCACCGTATTTGAGCGCGTTGTCGACCAGATTGCGCACCAGCTGTTCCAACTGGTTGCGGTCGCCCCGCACGGTGACGGGATCGGGCGGCAGTTCAAAGCGGATGCGATCGATCCGCTCGGCCCCCGCCCCGTCGCGCGCGGCCTGCCGCACGATGGCCGCCAGATCGAGCTTCTCGCGCGGCTGATCGTGCTTTTCCGCCTCCACCCGGCTCAGGCTCATCAGATCGTCAACCAGCGCCTGCAGCCGGCGCGCCTCGCGCAGCACCGTGGCATAGAAGCGCTCGGCCTGTTTTGGCGCAATATCGGCGCCCGGTTCAGCTAGCGTTTCCATATACCCGATGATGGACGCAAGCGGCGTGCGCAAT
Source organism: Alteraurantiacibacter lauratis (assembly GCF_037154155.1). Classification (NCBI taxonomy): domain Bacteria; kingdom Pseudomonadati; phylum Pseudomonadota; class Alphaproteobacteria; order Sphingomonadales; family Erythrobacteraceae; genus Alteraurantiacibacter; species Alteraurantiacibacter lauratis. The sequence continues at coordinate 416,277 of NZ_JBANRN010000001.1, read as the reverse complement.
TCGTGGCTGGCATTGGCGACGAAATCGGTATGCGCGCGGCTGACGTCGGCTTCCGAGGTGCGGTTGATCAGTTCGATCAGGCCATAACGTTCGTCAATCCGCTGATACGACATTTGCCAATTGCTGCGCGGGCCGGTCAGGCCCTGCACGACCACGCTTCCGCCATCGGGCCTGTCGAGCAGGTCAACCGCCAGCGGATGCCGCAGCGCCACGCGCGCATCCTGCCCCACGATATGCGCGCCAATCGCCTCGCGCGCGGCCTTGTTCGCTACAATGATGCGGCTGCCATCGAGCATCAGCATGGGCAGGCCCGAATGTTCGATCAGGTCGCGCATCCCCGAACGGGTCAACTGCACGCCTTCCAATGCAGGCGGGGCGGGCGGGGCAGGCGGCGGCATGGCGAGCCAGAACGACGCGCACCAGACCAGCACCACGCCCGCCACAACCGCCGGGTCTATGCCCGACACGGCAAGCACGCCCCCCGTTGCCAGAGCAACAAGAAATCCGCCGATGGGAATGAAACGCCCCTCCATGGCAAGGGGCAATAGACGCAAGTTTGCTGGCAGGAAACCGCCAAAAGCCGGGGCTGTGCGCCCATTTCGTGCTGTTGACCGGGATATGTCCGGATGGTGACCCCTACGGGAATCGAACCCGTGTTTCAGCCGTGAAAGGGCCGCGTCCTGACCGCTAGACGAAGGGGCCGTCACCGTGGTGAACAGGCCCGCCAACGGGGCCGGTATCGGCAAATTCGCACCCGTGGTGACCCCTACGGGAATCGAACCCGTGTTTCAGCCGTGAAAGGGCCGCGTCCTGACCGCTAGACGAAGGGGCCACTGCGGTGCGAGGCCGCGCACTTACGGGCGCGCGGGCACGCGGTCAAGCCCCGCTGATGGCGGCAAAGGCCTTTTCTGAAAAGGCCAGGGCGTTCGTGGCGCTTTTCGCCTGCAAGCCGGCATCAATCTGCCCAGGCCGCATCCTCCAGATGCAGTTCTGCGGCAGGACGTGCGCCCCAGTCATCAATCTTTGCCCGGCCCGCCAGCCATAGTTTCCTGCCTTGTGTGCCGTGCAGCAAAGTCTGGCCAAGCGTGCTGTCTGCCGCGCGGAACGCCATCGCCTTGAACGAGGCGCCATCATCCCCCGCCGCAATGAGGCGCAGATGGTCCTTGCCCACTATGTCAGCCTTCACCAGCCGGACCGGACCGACGGCGATTCGCGGCCCCGGCCAGCCGACACCGAACGGGCCGGCCTTTTCCATCACCTGCACGAGATCAGGATTGAGGCCGCGCGGCGCAGTGGCAAGGTCAAGCCGCAGCACCGCCTCCGCGCTGGCGCGGGCCACGGGCGCCGCGAGCAGGTTCTCCAGCCAGGCGGCCAGATCGGACAAGCGCGCTTCCTCCACCGTCAATCCCGCTGCCATGGCGTGCCCGCCGCCTGCCACCAGCAAGCCGCCTTCACGCGCGGCGATGATGGCGGCGCCCAGATCAACCCCGGAAATGGAACGGCCCGACCCCTTGCCCTGACCCGTTTCCGAATCGAGGGCAATGACGATCGCCGGCTTGCCGGTCTTTTCCTTGATGCGCCCTGCGACAATCCCGATAACGCCGGGGTGCCAGCCATGCCCGGCCACCACCTTCACCGCCCGGTCCCGCTGGGCGGCAAGTTGCTCCTCCGCCGCTTCCTGCACTGCTGTCTCGATCGCGCGGCGTTCCTCGTTCAGGCGGGAAAGTTGGGCGGCGATGGCGGCGGCCTCGGCCGCGTCCTCGGTGGTGAGCAAGCGCACGCCGAGCGTCGCTTCACCCACGCGGCCGCCGGCATTGATGCGCGGCCCCAGCGCGAAGCCCAGATCGCTGCAGGTGGGCGCGCGTGTCAGGCGCGCGGCATCGATCAGCGCGGCCATGCCGATATTGCGGCGATGCGCCATCACCTTCAGCCCCTGCGCCACAAATGCCCGGTTCAAGCCGCGGATCGCGGCCACGTCCGCAACCGTGCCCAGCGCCACCAGATCGAGCAGCGAGAGCAGATCGGGCTCCGCGCGATTGGCGAAATAGCCGTGCCCGCGAAGCGTGCGCACCACCGCGACCGCCAGCAGGAAGGCAACCCCAACCGCCGCCAGATGGCCGTGCGCCGCGCCGATATCGCTTTCGTCTAGCCGGTTGGGATTGACCAGGGCCAGCGCAACGGGAAGTTCGCTGGCGCATTTGTGATGATCCACCACGATCACATCGACGCCCGCCTGGTGCGCTGCGTCCAGCGCGTCATAAGCCATGGCCCCGCAATCGACCGTGACGACGAGGCTTGAGCCGTCCTTGCCCAGCCTTACGAGCGCTTCCCCGGAGGGGCCGTAACCTTCCAGCAAGCGATCTGGTATGTAATGACCGGCATCATGGCCCAGCATACGCATCAAACGGATGAGCAGAGCGCTGCTGGTGGCACCGTCCACATCGTAATCCCCGTAGATCGTCATCCGCTCGCGCGTCAGCACGGCCTGTGCGATCCGCTCTGCCGCGCGGTCCATGTCGCGAAAGGCCGAAGGATCGGGCAGGAAATTGCGCAGCGAAGGATCCCGGTGCAGGGCAAGTTCAGTCTGAGGCACCCCGCGCGCCATCAGCAATTGCGCGATGATCGCTTCTCCCGCTTCTGCCGAAGCCGCATTGCCAAGCGCCATATTCCCACCCATCCATTGCCAGGACTTGCCGGACAAGGAAGTGCTGATACCAAGGGCCGCATGGTGGTGGTGGGATTGCTGGCCGCGATTTGCGGCAGGACTGCGGGCGGGAGCGTGTTCCATCGGGGCGATGCTAAACAATGCTTGGGGAACAGGAAAGCGCTGCAAGGCGTTTCGCACAACCAGATGACGCAAAAATGGTCCGATCTGGACCAGAGTCCACAGTCCAGCTTGCCTTGTGAGCCATTTGACATATCGGGCCACTCCTCTTGTAGGGTGCAAGGCATTGGGAGGGCGGGAAAATTCCGTATTACAGGGAGGGTGGTGTCATAGCGACTGCGCAACGCCCTTTGCGAAACCTGATCGATCATCCCGTGGTGCTGCTTTTCGCGCAGCATCAGCGCCCTTTCCTGGCCCGGATTCAGGCCTTGTCGCTTACCCATGGGCAATTCGCGGTCACGCTGGACCGCGTGGCGGATGAAGGGAAGGCGGGCGAGCAAGGCGCACTTCACTGGTGCGAATTGCTGGCGAACGGCCTGACTTTTGATGTGACGGGGCTTGCCCCCGGTGTGGCGGCGGCGATGCCGGAAATGCGCCATTTCTATGCGCTCGATGCGAACGCTGGACTTGGCGATTGCGAGGCGGTGGCGCTGACGCCGGGGCCGCACCTTCTGAGCGGCGGTGCGATGATTCCCGTGCTGCGCTGCCTTGCCTGGCTGGCGGGAGAGCTGGCCGGGCTGGAGAACATCAAGGGCGTTGCCTGGGGCCCGGCGGCTACGGTCTGTGCGCCAGGCTATTTCCGGGACGCGGTGACGCGCTGGCTGGGCGGAGGCGCCTTTCCGGGGCTGGGGCTGACGGCGCTGCGCACGCTGGACGATGGCAGCCTGCAAAGCGAGGGGCTTTCGCTATTCACCGGGCAGGAACTGCACCTCGTGCCCGATGCAGGAGGCGATCCGCAGCGCATGGCCAAGCTGGCCTTGCGCCTGCTGCATTGGCTGGTCGACATGGGGCGCATCACGCACACGATGAGCCTGACCGGTCCCGAAGGAGAACCGCTGCTGCTTGAGCCGCAGGACGCAGACGGGGACCGCCCCGCACTTGTGCGCGTGTCGCGCGGCGCAAGCTAAGACACGGCGGCGTCCATCATCTGCGGAACCAGCCAATTGGCGCCTGCGATACTGAGGTGATCGTCATCACGTTAGAGTGGCTTGCCTTTGCGCAAGACAGCACAGCTTGATCCATTGCACAGGAAATCCGCCGGACGAACGAGCGTTGCACCATACCGCTCTGCCACGCGGGCAAGAAGGGGATCGGAAGTGGCAATGCGGTGATCAAAGGTTGCGCGCGAAACTTCGCACTGCAGGCACCCGAATTGGCAGAGAGCCTTGTCTTGGCAGGCAAAGCGGGCATGGTAGCCATGGTGAGAGGATAAAGGGTCGCCAGTCAGTGCACAGAAATGCAGTGGGGGATGGGGCCCGCGGGCGCGAGCGGCTGCCTTTTCGGTCTGTGAACCGACCCGGCAAGCCCGGTTACCGCAAGCATATGCAGCGGCACCATCTCATTCCGCGCACTTTGCTGTCGGATCGCAGCCTGTCGTCGCTGTTCGATGCGCTGGGGCATGGCGGAGCCAGCCTTGATGATTTCCGCAGCAACGGGCTGCTGCTGCCCGCGCTGGAACAGGCGGCATTGGTGCTGGGCCTGCCTTTGCACCGCGGCCCGCATCCCCGCTACAACGAAGTGGTGGCCGAAAGGTTCGGTCAGATCGAGGCGAACTGGCAAAACAGCCGCAGCCGCAATCCGGATGAGGCCTTGCGCGATGTGCTGATGCGGATGCGGCTGTTGCAAGCGGCCTTGCGGCGCGCGCTGATGCAGCCGGCCGCACCCCCCCGCATCCGCCTCAATCTGCGCGATCCGGTGGGTTATGGCGTGGATTTTGCGGAACTTGATGCGATGGCCGAAACCATCTGGTCAGTCACGCAGCCTGCGGGCGGCTCGTGATTGTGGGGATCACCGCTGCTGCGCGGCCCGATCGCGCAGCGATGGCCAGTGCGCGACCAATATCCGCAGCGCTTCGGCAGCGCTTTCGCTGCGTTTAAGCGCCTGTTCCAGATGGCGCGCGGTCTGGCCCGTCTCCTCATCGCCGAAATTCGCCGCTACGCCTGCCAGCTTGTGCAGGCCGGAGACGATTTCCGGCAGGTTGTCCGCCGCGCGGTCGCCGGCGATTGTGCGCGCGATCAGGTCGAGCAGGTGCTGCTTGCGGGTGCGGTATCGGTGATCGAGCGCGTGGATGGCCGGTATTGCGCCATCGCCAAAGCGCATCACATCCAGCCCTTCGGGCGGGGCGGGGGCGACATCGGTGTTGGGAAGGGTGGCGAGCAACTTTGCGAGATCGGCCAGCACAACCGGCTTGAAAAGGTGCCCCTGCATCCCGGCATCGCGCGTGGCTGCCAGATCTTCGGGCTGGTTGCGCCCGGTCAGGGCGACGATGGGAAGTTGCTGGGCCGAATGGCCCGCACGGCGCATGGCGCGGGCAGCGGCAATTCCGTCCAGCAGTGGCATTTGCACATCCATCAGCACCAGGTGATAAGGAGAGCCTGCGAGGCGCGCGGTATCAACCATGGCCACCGCTTCCTCCCCGTTTGCCGCGATGTCGAGGTGAATTCCCAAAAGCGGAGCCATCGCCAGCACAAGCTGCTGGTTGATGTCATTATCCTCTGCCAGCAAGACGCGGCGCGGCGCTGCGGCCGCTGCTACCACCACATCGGGTGCGCCAGACACCCGCGGTCCCGCTTGCGGAGGCGGGGGAGCCGCGGCGACCCGAACCATTTGCTCCACAGGCCGGTGATCACGAAAAGGCAGGCGAAGCGAAAAACAACTGCCGCCTTCCTGCGCATTGCTTGTGACTGCCAGTGATCCGCCCATTCTGCGTGCCAGTTCCGCCGCAATGGCGAGTCCGAGACCGCTTGCAGGCGATACCGCAGATGCCGGCTGCATGGCATTGGCAAAGGGGATGAACAGCCTTTCCAGATGGTCCGGATCAATCCCGGCGCCGGTGTCAGCAACATCGACGATCAGCATGCCGCGTTCTATTCGCGCACTCAGGGTGACGGTTCCCTTGTCGGTAAACTTGACCGCATTGCCCACAAGATTGAGCAGAATCTGGCGCACATGCACCCGGTCAACCCAAAGACGCGCGGGCAGATCGGGGGACAGGGTGTGGATCAGCTTGATCTCTTTGGCTGTCGCCAGGGGACGGAAAATCTCGATCAGGCGAAGCAACTCTGCCGCCAGATCACATTCTTCGTGAACAATGCGTGTTTGCCCGGTGCGAATGCGCGAAAGTTCCAGCGTGTCGCTGACCAGCCGCAGCATGGATCGGGCGTTTTCGGTTATCAGGCGCGCCTGGCGCTGCTGCCCTTCGGAAAGTTCCCCCTGTGCCAGCAAGTCGGCAAAGCCGATTATCGAATTGAGCGGTGTCTGCAATTCCTGGCTCAGGCGAAGCAGGAAAGCCGCGCATTCATCATTCGATGCGGGGCATTGTGGTGCCAGTAGTGTTGTCGGCCGGGCCTCGCCGCGATACCTGCGCAAGATCATCAGGCCGATCAGGACAGCCAGGAGCGCAAGACATGCGAACAGGGAAAAAGCGGACATATGGCCAACCGGAATTGCACCAGTTTGGCCTACAGCGCTTGTGTTGTCCGAAGGTGGGCAAGGCTGCGCGTATTGCTACCTAGCAAGCGCGCCGAACATGAGCGTCCGGAAGTCTGTTGCGACCGAATGCGTAGCCCGGTAGACCGCAACAGACTTCCCGCCATTCACGCGGCAAGGGGCTAACCCGATCTGTCAGCCGGCAGACGCCATGCGCGCCACGACACCATTGGCCGCCGACAGGATCGCGCGGACGCTGGTAGTGGCGACATCCTGATCGATGCCGACGCCCCAGCTGGTGCTGCCATCGGGCAGGCGGCATTCGATATAGGCCGCCGCCCGTGCATCCACCCCCGATCCCAGCGCGTGCTCGACATAATCGACCACTTCGAAATCCAGCCCGAATGCCTCGCGCATGGTGCCAAGGATGGTGGAGAGCAGGCCCTTGCCACGCCCCGAAATGCGCTGTTCCTGCCCGTTCACCAGAATGGTGCCGGAAAAGACCTGCGTGCCGTCGCCTGCCTTGCTTTCCTGGTAATCCACCAGCCGGAAACGCTTGGGCACATCGCCGATGAAATAGGCCTGCCGGAAGCAGTCCCAGATGTCGGCGGCGTTGAGTTCGCGGCCCAGATCGTCGGCCATCTTTTGCACATGGCGCGAAAAATCGGCCTGCATCTTCTTGGGCAGTTTCAGGCCCTGATCCTGTTCCAGCACCCACGCGAAGCCGCCCTTGCCGCTTTGCGAATTGACGCGGATCACCGCCTCGTAAGAACGGCCCAGATCGGCCGGATCGATCGGCAGATAGGGCACACGCCACAGCTCGTCATTGCGCGCGGCCTGCGCCTCGAAACCCTTCTTGATCGCGTCCTGATGGCTGCCCGAAAAGGCCGTGAACACCAGTTCTCCGCCATAGGGGTGGCGCGGGTGCACGGGGATCTGGTTGCAGTATTCGACCGTTTCGATCACCTTGTCGATATCGCTGAAATCCAGCCCCGGATCGATGCCCTGCGTGTACATGTTCATGGCCACGGTGACGAGGCAACAATTGCCGGTCCGCTCGCCATTGCCGAACAGACAGCCTTCCACCCGGTCTGCGCCCGCCATCAGGCCCAGTTCCGCCGCCGCAACGCCGGTGCCGCGGTCATTATGCGTATGCAGCGATATCACTGCCGATTGCCGGTTCGGCAGGTTGCGGCAGAAATATTCGATCTGGTCGGCATAGATGTTGGGCGTGGCTGCCTCGACGGTTGCCGGCAGGTTCAGGATCAGCGGGTTGTCCGGCGTGGGCTGGATCACCCCCATCACCGCCTCGCACACCTCAAGGCTGAAATCGAGTTCGGCGGTGGAGAAGGTTTCGGGGCTGTATTCGAACTGCCATTTGGTGCCGGGACGCTTCGCTGCCTCGTCCACCAGCCATTGCGCACCCTTGATCGCGATCTGCTTCACCTCGTCGCGGGTCATGCGAAAGACGATCTCGCGCCAGGCCGGGCTGACTGCGTTGTAGAGGTGAACGATCGCCGCGTGCGCGCCTTCCAGGCTTTCAAAGCTGCGGCGGATCAGATCCTCGCGCGATTGGGTCAGCACCTGGATGGTGACATCCTGCGGGATGCGGCCCGATTTGACGAGGCCGGAGATGAAATCGAACTCGGTCGCGCCCGCACTGGGAAAACCGACCTCGATCTCCTTCACGCCCACTTCCAGCAGCAGGTCGAAGAACCGGTTCTTCTTCACCGCGTCCATCGGATCGATGATCGACTGGTTGCCGTCGCGCAGATCGGTCGACAGCCAGCGGGGCGGCTTCGTGATGGTGCGCGAAGGCCATTGCCTGTCCGGCAGGTTGACCTGCGGGAAGGGCTGGTATTTTCGGCTCGGGTCCTTGAGCATCGGCATGGAAAAATCCCTTATCGCTTCCGGCCCGCACGGCAAGGGGTGCGGGGCAAATTCACCAGTCTTGCGGATGGCCCTTAGGCGATGTCCCGGCGGCAAAGGCGCAGGGGCAATGGCACGCCTAAGGGCGTGTAAGTCGAAGCAGCGATAGGGTTTCGCGGGTCTTCATGTCGGGCAGCATATGCGCATGGGGTAAACAAATGTCCAGTGGGCGCATGAAAAACGCGCGGTCCCGCTTGGGAACCGCGCGCCTTGGACGCCCAAAGGGGCGAAGATTTACTGCTTTTCGAAAGCGATGGTGATGTCCAGTTCCACATCATCGCCCACCAGAGGCACGAAACCGCCCAGGTTCCATTCCGAACGCTTGATGGTGGCGGTGCCGTGGAAGCCCAGTGTCGCGCGCTGGTTGAAGGGGTGGTTGCCCGCGCCCGAAAACTCGGCCTGGATGGTGACCGGCTTGGTCACGCCGTTCAGCGTCAGATCGCCCATGATATGTGCAGTGTGCGTGCCCGTGGTGTGAACCGAGGTGGACACGAAACGGGCCGGGGCAGGATTGGGGCCGAAGAAATCGGGGTTGCCGCCATTGGCGCCCGCGCGCATCAAATGCTCGGTCAGGCCCGCGCTGGCGGTTACCACGCTGGCGATGGGAATGGTCACATCGACCTTGGCCGCGTTGAGATTGGCCGGGTCGATCTCCAGAGTGCCCGCAACATCGCCAAAAATGCCGAAATAGTCGTTGAAACCGAAGTGGTTGACCTTCCAGCCGACAAGCGAGTGGCTGGCATCGGTGGCATAGGTTCCCGCAGTCACGCGGCTTGCGTCAACGGCACCCGGCAGCTGCGGCGGGCCGCCCTGGGCATTGATGCCACCGGCCACAAGAGCGGTAAGGCCACCGGCGGCGGCGATGGAAAGCAGGGTCTTGCGCATGAAGGTTTCTCCCAGTGGTAAACTCAGGCGCGCAATGTGGCGATGCGGCCTGCCAATGTCCACCGGTAAGCGAATGCGCAGTGCAGGGGGCGGCGGGGATTTTTGTCGCGATTTGTCGCAGACCCCCGCCGCTTGCCTGCGGATCAGTTCTTGGTCTGGTCGACCAGCTTGTTGGCCGAAATCCACGGCATCATGGCGCGCAGACGGGCACCGGTCTGCTCGATCGGATGCGCAGCAGCAGCCTTGCGCGCCGCCTTCAGTTCAGGCTGGCCCGCGCGGTTGTCGAGCACGAAGTTTTTCACGAACCGGCCCGACTGGATGTCGGCCAGCACGCGCTTCATTTCGGCCTTGGTTTCGGCGGTGATGATGCGCGGGCCGGTGGTGATGTCGCCATATTCGGCCGTGTTGCTGATCGAGTAGCGCATATTGGCGATCCCGCCTTCATACAGCAGATCGACGATCAGCTTGGTTTCGTGCAGACATTCGAAATAGGCCATTTCGGGGGCGTAACCGGCTTCCACCAGTGTTTCGAACCCGGCCTGGATCAGGTGCGTGATGCCGCCGCACAGCACGGCCTGCTCACCGAACAGGTCGGTCTCGCACTCTTCCTTGAAATTGGTTTCGATGATGCCCGAACGGCCGCCGCCCACGCCGCTGGCGTAAGCGAGCGCGATATCATGCGCATTGCCGCTGGCATTCTGATGCACCGCGATCAGGCAGGGCACGCCGCCGCCCTTCTGGTATTCGCCGCGCACGGTGTGGCCCGGCCCCTTGGGTGCGATCATAATGACATCAATGTCCGATGGCACTTCGATCAGGCCGAAATGGATGTTGAGGCCGTGGGCAAAGGCCAGAGCCGCACCCGGCTTCATCTTGCCCTTGATGTCGTTTTCCCAGATCGCGGCCTGATGCTCGTCCGGCGCGAGGATCATCAGGATATCGGCCCAGCCGGCAGCTTCCGAATTGCTCAGCACCTTGAAGCCCGCGCCTTCGGCCTTCTTGGCCGAGGCCGAACCGGGGCGCAGCGCGATCGCGACATTCTTGCAGCCGCTGTCGCGCAGGTTCTGCGCGTGGGCGTGGCCCTGCGAGCCATAGCCGAGGATGGCGATGTTCTTGTCGGTAACCAGATTGAGGTCGCAATCGGCGTCGTAATACACTTTCATCGGGTGGTCCTGTCTTTGTTCTGTCTGTCCCCGGCCTTGGGCGGGAGGAAAATTTCGCGGTGGAGCCTCTAGCGGCATTTGCGCGCCGGGGCGATGTGCAATGTGATCTTTTTTGAAACCGGATTTACGCGGCGCTCACGCCCCCTGTGGCCCGCGCATCATGCCGACCACGCCCGTGCGGCCCACTTCGACAAGGCCAAGCTCGCGCATCAGCGTGATGAAGCTGTCGATCTTGTCGGGCGTGCCGGTCAGTTCGAAGATGAAGCTTTCGGTGGTGGTGTCGACCACCTTGGCGCGGAACAGTTCGGCAATGCGCAGCGCTTCCACGCGGTTGTCGCCTTTGCCGGCCACCTTGATCAGCGCCAGCTCGCGTTCGACATGCGGGCCGGACTGGGTGAGGTCGACCACGCGGTGCACCGGCACCAGCCGGTCCAGCTGCGCCTCGATCTGGTCGATCACGCGCGGCGGCCCTTGCGTGACGATGGTGATGCGGCTGACCTTGTGGTTGTCCGAAATGTCGGCCACCGTCAGGCTGTCGATATTGTATCCGCGCGCGGTGAACAGCCCGGCAATCTTGGCCAGAATCCCCGCCTCGTTATCGACGGTGATGTTGAGCACATGGCGCTCGGCCTCGGTTTGCTTGATCTTCATCACTACATCCTCAGACCAGCGCTTTGGCTTCGTCGTCCAGCGTGCCCGCCACCATGTCGCCATAAAGCAGCATTTCGGTATGCGCCGCGCCGCTGGGGATCATGGGGAAGCAGTTGGCTTCCTTGGACACCTGGCAATCGACCATGACGGGGCCGTCATGCTCCATCATGGCCTTGATGCCTGCATCGAGCTCCGCCTCGCAGGTGATGCGGATGCCTTTCCAGCCATAGGCCTCGGCCAGCGCGACGAAATCGGGCAGGCTGTCCGAATAGGAGTTGGAGTAGCGGCTTTCATAGGTCAGTTCCTGCCACTGGCGGACCATGCCCATATATTCGTTGTTGAGGATGAACACCTTGATCGGCAGGCGGAACTGGCTGGCGGTGCCCATTTCCTGAATGTTCATCTGGATGCTGGCTTCGCCGGCAATGTCGATCACCAGACTGTCCGGATTGCCCAGTTGCGCACCGATCGCGGCGGGCATTCCGTAACCCATCGTGCCAAGGCCGCCGCTCGTCAGCCACTTGTTCGGGTCGGTAAAGCCGAAATATTGCGCCGCCCACATCTGGTGCTGGCCGACTTCGGTGGTGATGATGGGGTCGAGATGATGGGTGAGGGCGTGCAGCCGCTCGATCGCCAATTGCGGCATGATCGTTTTGCCGTCCCCCGCCGGATAGGCAAGGCTCTGCCGCGCGCGCCAGCCGCTGATGCGCGCCTTCCATTCGGACAGGTCGAGCCGGTCGCGCTTGCCCCAGGCTTCCACCAATTGTTCGAGCACGGTGGCGCAATCGCCCACAATGCCGAGATCGACGGGGATGACCTTGTTGATGGATGAGCGGTCGATATCGATGTGAATCTTGGTGGAATCGGGCGAAAACGCGTCGAGGCGGCCGGTCACCCGATCGTCAAACCGCGCGCCGATATTCACCATTACGTCGCACTGGTTCATCGCCATGTTGGCTTCATAGGTGCCGTGCATCCCCAGCATCCCTAGCCAGTCCGGATGGCCCGCCGGAAAAGCGCCTAGCCCCATCAGCGTGGAAGTCACCGGCGCGCCGGTCAGTTCCTGCAAGCGGCGCAGCATCGTGGTGGCGCGCGGGCCGGAATTGATCACGCCGCCGCCGGTGTAGAAAATCGGGCGTTTGGCATTGGCGATTAGGTCAATCGCCTCGCCGATCTCGTCGGGTGAGGCAACCATGCGCGGCGTGTAGCGACGGGGGCGCTGCACCGGCGCATCTGTAAACGGGGCGGTGGCAACCTGCACATTCTTGGGAATGTCGATCACGACCGGGCCGGGGCGGCCGGTGGTGGCGATTTCGAACGCCTCGTCAATCGTGGCGGCAAGATCGGCCGGATCCTTCACGAGGTAATTGTGCTTGCAGCAATGGCGCGTGATGCCGATCGTGTCGGCCTCCTGAAAGGCATCGGTGCCGATCAGATTGGTCGCCACCTGTCCGGTGATGACTACCATCGGGATCGAATCGAGGAAGGCATCGGCAATGCCGGTCACCGCATTGGTAGCGCCGGGGCCGCTGGTGACGAGCACGACGCCGGGCTTCCCTGTGGAGCGCGCATACCCTTCCGCCGCGTGCGCCGCCCCTGCTTCGTGGCGGACAAGGATGTGCCGGATGCGGTCGTCCGAAAACAGCTCGTCATAAATGGGCAGCACTGCGCCGCCGGGATAGCCGAAGACATATTCGACACCCTGACGCACCAGCATTTCGCACAATATCGCAGCGCCGCTGCGTTCGTTGCTCACCGTATTTCTCCTGCTCAGGGCTTGGCGGAAGCGGAAAAAGACCAACCCGGCACGAGGGTTCGCGCCGGGCCGCCTGATCTGTTCCTGTTACCCGTTTATGCGGCGCTGTTATGGGACAGGAAATATCCTGTCAACCCCGAATATCAGAATAATATTTCAAAGTCTGTCTCAAATGAGACATTTTCTGGCGCAATGCGCGGCCATTCGGTTGGGGGTTGATGCCTCAGCCAGGTATATTGCCGCTTGGCGTAATTGCGCGTGGCCTGCTGGCCGGCCGCCAGCGCCTCCTCGCGGGTGCTTGTTCCGGCCAGCATTCGGGCGATCTCGGCCACGCCGATCGCACGCATGACGGGCAGGGCGGGGTTGAGATTGCGCGCCAGCAGGCTTGAGACCTCATCCACGGCACCCCCATCCAGCATGGCGGCAAAGCGCGCGTCGCAGCGAGCGTAGAGTCTTGCGCGTTCGGGCAAGAGGATCAGCGGGGCGAGCGTGATCGCCTCGCCAATGCCGCCGGTCATTTCCGCCTGCCATGCCTTGAGCGATCTGCCGGTCGATCGCACCACTTCCAGCGCGCGCGCCAGCCGCTGGCGGTCTGCCGGGCCGAGTTGCGCGGCATAAACGGCATCCTCCTGCATCAGCGCCGCATGGATTTCCGCCACCTCCATTGCCCGCACCTCGGCCCGGACCGCCTCGTCAATCGGCGGAACCGGCGCAATTCCGTCCAGCAGCGTGCGGATATAAAGCCCTGTTCCTCCCACCAGGATCGGCACCGCGCCCGCTTCATGTGCGGCGGCGATTTCCGCTTTGGCAGCCGCAGCCCAATCTGCGGCAGAGCAAGCGATGGCCCCGTCCCAGGTGCCGAACAGGCGGTGCGGCACCCCGCGCATCTCGTCTTCGCTCGGCCGCGCGCTCAGCACTGCCAGATCGGCATAGACCTGCGCGCTGTCGGCGTTGATGACCAGTGCCTGTTTGCCCGCCTCGTGAAGGGCCAGTGCCAGCCGCACCGCCAGATCGCTCTTGCCGCTGGCCGTCGGCCCTGCGATGAGCGCCACCGGATTTTTCGCTGGAGTTCGTCCCTTGCTCATTGCCCGCCTGATAGCAGACACCACCAATCTGGAAACACGCCTCGATGCCTTTGCCGCAGATCTGGCGGGAAAGGGCGTGGCGCTCGCATCGGCCGGCTTGCTCGACGGCGCGGGCGATGTGGTGGAAATCGCGACGCCATCCGATGACATGGCCGCGCTGCGCGCCGCGCTCGATGCGCATTTTCACCCCAGCGATGCGATCATTGCCACCGCGCCCTTTGCCGTGCCGCATCTGTTCGTGTCAGACATGGATTCGACCATGATCGGGCAGGAATGCATCGACGAACTGGCCGACTTCGCCGGGATCAAGCACCACATCGCCGCCATTACCGAGCGCGCGATGCAGGGCGAGCTCGATTTCGAAGGCGCGCTGCGCGAACGCGTCATGCTGCTGCGCGACCTTTCCGCAGGCGCGATTGCCGAATGTCTTTCCACGCGTATCACCCCGATGCCCGGTGCGCGGGTGCTGGTCGAAACGCTGAAAAGCCGCGGTTGCCGGACGGTGCTGGTGACCGGCGGTTTCCACCAGTTTGCCGATCCGGTGGCGGAGATGCTGGGCTTTGAGCGGGTGGTGGGCAACCGGCTCGAAATTGTGGATGATGTGTTGACCGGGGATCTTGTCGGCCCGATCACCGACAGCGGCGTGAAACGCACCGTGCTGCGGCAAGAGGCAGCGGAGTTGGGAGAAAATGTGGTGACGCTGGCGACGGGAGACGGAGCGAACGACATCCCGATGATTGCCGAGGCGACGTATGGCGTTGCCTACCACGCGAAGCCCAAGGCGCGCGATGCGGCCAATGGCTGGATTGACCGGGGCGATCTTACCAGCGTGCTGAAACTGCTCGGCGTGCCCGAAAAGGATTGGGTGGGCCGCTGATGTCACGGCGCATCCCGCACCCGCGCTATGTCCTGTTTCTGGCGGTATTTCTGCTGGGGGTAGTGGTTGCGGGAACGGTGATGCCGATCATACCGGCGCTGCTTGTAGGTTTTGATGCGGGCGTGGCGGTGTTCTTGCTCTCCTGCATTTCGCTCTGGAAATATGGACAGGCCAACCGTCTGCGTCGGGACGCGCGCGACAACGATGCGGGGCGCATCCTGCTGCTTGTGCTGACACTGCTTATCGCGGCGACCATCATGGGCGCGTTGGGCCTGCTTGTCCTGCTGCGCGAAACAGGCAGCGCGTTCATGGCGGGGCTAATCATCCTGACGCTCTGCGCCAGTTGGCTGTTCGTCAACCTGATCTACGCCCTGCATTACGCCCGCCTCTATTTTGACGAGGAAGCGCAGGAGGACAGGGGAGGTTTGGTGTTCCCCGACACGGCCACGCCTGAGTTTGCCGATTTCGTGAACTTTGCCTTCGTGCTCGGAACGACCTGCCAGACCGCGGATGTTGCGATCACCGGCACGCATATGCGCCGGGTGGCGACCTTTCACGGCCTGTTCGCCTTTGCCTTCAACCTCGTGATCCTGGCCCTGACGATCAATGTGCTCGCGGCCGGGATCGGGCGCTGAGGATCAGGCTTCCATCCAGTCCTTGAAGAAGCTGAGATGGGCCTCGCGCAGCGCGTCCAGCTTCACGCCGAACACGCTGTCGCCGCCCACTGTGCCGAGGCGCCGCACGCCGGACCCGGCGGTGTCCTCATTCCGCGTGCCCTTTGCCAGCTGCGCCTGGAAAGCAGCGACATCGGGCACGGTGACGATGTAGCGGGCCTGATCCTCGCCAAACCACCAGCGCGCCGGGTCGTAATCGGGGTGGTTCTCCACCTCTGCGCCCAGACCGCCCGCCAGCGCCATTTCCGCCAGCGCCACCGCCAGGCCGCCGTCGGAGACATCGTGCACCGCGTTGACGAGACCCGCCGCAATCAGTTCGCGCACGAATTCGCCGCTGTGCTTTTCCAGCGTCAGGTCGACGTGAGGAGCGCGGCCTTCGCAGCGCCCATGGATTTCGCGCAGCCACAGCGACTGGCCCACAAGGCTGCGTTCGGGGTTGGGGGTAGCCCAAGGCTCCGCGCCGATCAGATAGATGGCATCGCCTGTCTGCTTGAACGGCATGGTCATCATCTGCGCGTAATCGTCGATCAGACCCACGCCGCCAATGGCCGGGGTGGGCAGGATCGCGCTTCCGCCGCCGGTCGCCTTGCTTTCGTTATAGAGCGACACATTGCCGCTGACGATCGGGAAATCGAGCACGCGGCATGCCTCGCCCATGCCGTCCAATGCGTGGACGAGCTGCGCCATGATTTCGGGGCGCTGCGGATTGGCGAAATTGAGGCAATTGGTCACCGCCAGCGGCCGCGCACCCACAGCGCACAGGTTGCGGAACGCCTCGGCAATCGCCTGCTTGCCGCCTTCATAGGGGTCGGCAAAGACATAGCGCGGGGTGCAATCGGTGGTGATCGCCAGCGCCTTCTTCGTGCCGTGCACACGCACCACGCCTGCATCGCCGCCGGTTTGCAGCGTGTCCGCGCCGACCTGGCTGTCATATTGCTCCCAGATCCACTTGCGGCTCGCGAGATCGGGGCAGGCCATCAGTTTCAGCAGATCGCCGCCAATATCGCTGCCTCCCGGAATGTCCTCCAGCGGCTTGGTGCCCGCCCATGCGCGGTATTCCGCGCGGCTGAGGTAGGGCCGGTCGTATTCGGGCGCTTCGTCCGCGAGCGGCGCGAGCGGAATGTCGCAGACCACCTCGCCGTTGAACTCCAGCACCATGTGCCCCGTGTCGGTAACTTCGCCGATCACCGCGAAATCGAGTTCCCATTTGCGGAAAATCGCCTCGGCCATGGCTTCCTTGCCGGGCTTGAGCACCATGAGCATCCGCTCCTGGCTTTCGCTCAACATCATCTCATACGGCGTCATGCCTTCTTCGCGGCAGGGCACGGCGTTCATGTTGAGGCGAATGCCCGCGCCGCCCTTGCTGGCCATTTCCACGCTGGAGGAGGTGAGGCCCGCTGCGCCCATATCCTGAATGGCGACGATCGCATCGGTCGCCATCAGTTCCAGACACGCCTCGATCAGCAGCTTTTCGGTGAAGGGATCGCCCACCTGCACGGTGGGGCGCTTGGCCTCGGCATCCTCGCCAAAGTCGGCGCTGGCCATGGTGGCGCCGTGAATCCCGTCACGCCCGGTCTTGCTGCCGACATAGACGATGGGATTGCCCACGCCCGTGGCGGCCGAATAGAAAATCTTGTCCTGATCCGCGACACCCACCGTCATCGCGTTGACCAGAATATTGCCGTCGTAAGCAGGATGAAAATTGGTTTCCCCGCACACGGTGGGCACGCCCACGCAATTGCCATAGCCGCCAATTCCGGCGACCACCCCCTGCACCAGATGCTTCATCTTGGGGTGATCGGGCCGGCCAAAGCGCAGCGCATTGGCATTGGCGACCGGCCGCGCACCCATGGTGAACACATCGCGCAAGATGCCGCCCACGCCCGTGGCCGCGCCCTGATAGGGTTCGATGTAAGAAGGGTGGTTATGGCTCTCCATCTTGAAGATGGCGGCTTGCCCGTCACCGATGTCGACGACGCCCGCATTTTCGCCGGGGCCGCAGATCACCCAAGGGGCGCTGGTCGGCAGCTTCTTCAGATGCAGGCGCGATGACTTGTAACTGCAATGTTCGGACCACATGACCGAGAATATGCCCAGCTCCACCATGTTGGGCGTGCGGCCAAGCGCGTGGAGCACGCGGTCATATTCTTCGGGGCTGAGGCCGTGCGCCTCGACGATCTCTGCGGTGATTTCAGTCATGGCCCTGCGCCTTAGCGGGGAGGGAGGGGAGTCGCTAGCCCTTGCCGGATTGCCCACAGATTTCGCGCGGCCCGTTGGCGCGCTTGACGCTGCGCGCTGGCGCGGCCAAACCGGGCGCATGGACGCAAATACCCCCGATATCGCGGCGATGAGCTTTGAAGACGCGCTGCGCGCACTCGAAGACGTAGTGCGCCGGCTGGAAAGTGGCGAAGTGCCGCTCGACGAATCGATTGCACTGTATGAACGGGGCGAAGACCTTCGGCGGCATTGTCAGGCGCGTCTCGATGCGGCGCAGGCGCGTATCGAAAAGATCGTGGCCGGTCCCGGCGGGCAGGCTGCGGGCACTGTCCCCTTCGGCACGGAATAGCACGCGATGGCGCTGGTTCTGGCCGACGATCTGCTGGGCCGCGCGCTCCAGCAGGTGCAGCGCGAAGTGGACGCCGCCTTCGACGCGATTCTGCCCGTGCCCGATGATCCACGCGCCAGGCTGGTGGAAGCGATGCGTTATGCCGCGATTGGTGGGGGCAAGCGCGTGCGCCCCTTCCTCGTCATCACTGTGGCCGAGATGTATGGCGCGAGCCGCAGTTCCGCGATCCAGGCAGGCTGCGCGATCGAGGCTATTCACGTCTATTCGCTGATCCACGACGATCTGCCTTGCATGGACGACGACGCCATGCGCCATGGCAAACCCACGCTGCACATTGCCTTTGACGAGGCGATTGCCGTTCTGGCGGGCGATTGCCTGCACGATCTGGCTTTCGAATTGCTGACCGGCCCCGAAATCGGCCCTGATCCCTTTATCCGCGCCGAACTGTGCAGCGCGCTGGCGCGGGCGAGCGGGCATAACGGCATGGCGGGCGGGCAGGTGATGGATATGGCCGCCGCTCAGCAGACTTTCGACCTGCAAGGCGTGACGCGGCTCCAGCAGCTCAAGACTGGCGCGCTCTTGATGGCGGCGGTGGAAATGGGGGCAATCCTGGGCCGCGTGCCGGATGAGGCGCGGGCGCATCTGCGCGCCTATGCCCGCGACATCGGCCTTGCCTTCCAGATTGCCGACGACCTCCTCGACCACGAAGGCGACGAGGCGAAGGCAGGCAAGGCGCTGCGCAAGGATGCGGAGCAGGGCAAGGCCACCTTCGTATCGCTGATGGGCGCAGACAAGGCACGCGAACAGGCCCGGTTCCTGTCCGAGCAGGCGGTGGGCCATCTGGCGGGCCACGGAAAAGAAGCTGACCTGCTGCGCGCGCTGGCCCGGTTCATCGTGGAGCGGGAGGGCTGAATGACCCCGCGCATCGGACTTTATCCCGGCACATTCGACCCTTTTACCCTTGGTCATGCCGATATCATGCGGCGCGGGGCCAAGCTGGTGGACACACTGGTAGTGGGCGTCACCACCAATCCCAGCAAGGATCCGCTGTTCACCCCTGCCGAACGCATGGACATGGTGCGGTCCGAAGTCGCCCGGCTTGGCCTGACCAATGTCGTGGTGAAGGGATTTGACGCGCTGCTGATGGATGTGGCGGAGCGTGAAGGCGCCAGTATCATCGTTCGGGGGCTGCGCGCGGTCGCGGATTTCGAATACGAATACCAGATGGCGGGCATGAACCAGCAATTGAACGCCGGGATCGAAACCGTGTTCCTGATGGCGGATATCAGCCTGCAACCCATCGCCTCGAAACTGGTCAAGGAAATCGCCTTTTACGGCGGCGATATCACCCGCTTTGTAAGCCCGCAGGTGCGCGAACAGGTGGCCGCGCGCGTGGCTTCCATCGGCCTGAAGGGCGAACGCTGAGAGCCATGGCGGCAAACGCGCCTGTTCACGGTTGCGCCATGTTCATTGAACTGTCAGCCCCAAGGCCCTAGGGCACCATTCACCAATTTGACCGCAGGACCGATCCGATTCAGACCATGAGCATGCTTTTCGCCCGTTCGCTTGCACGGATTGCCGGGCCCCTGGCCCTTTTGGCCGGGGCCGCTGCGCTGGCCTCGCCTGCGTCCGCGCAAACGCTTCAGCAGCGCCAGGAAGCACAGGCCCATGCCGATGCCGTGGCCGAGGCGATTTCTCGCGTCCCGCTCGCCGCCAACCCGAATATCGAGGAAGACCGCGAGAATATCCTCTTTCTCGACCTGTCGAATGGCGGGCGCGTGGCGATCCGTCTCGTCCCCGAATGGGCGCCCAACCACGTGGCGCGAATCAAGGAACTGACGCGGGCCAATTTCTACAACGGGGTGATCTTCCACCGCGTGATCGATGGCTTCATGGCGCAGACAGGCGATCCCACCGGCACCGGGCGCGGCGGGTCCACGCTTCCCGATCTCAATGCCGAATTCAACATGTTCCCGCATGTCCGCGGCACCGTGTCGATGGCCCGCGCCAATGACGAGAACAGCGCCAACAGCCAATTCTTCATCGTCTTCTACCCGCGCTTCACGCTGGATAGGAACTATACCAATTTTGGGCGCGTGATTGCAGGCATGGAATATGTCGATGCGATTGCGCGTGGCGAGCCGCCGGCGAATCCCACCCGCATCCTGCAGGCGAGCATTGCGGCGGACAACATCCCGCAACTTTTGCCGCAAACGCCGCGCCCTGCAGCCACGATTACGCCCGATATGCTCAATGCATCGGTGCAACAATCCTCTCCCCAGTAAGCGGACCCGCACGCGGCCATCTGGCGGGATGACGCAAGGCAGGCTTTGCCCTAACGGGGCCCGATGCGTGTAGACCTCTTCGATTTCGACCTTCCGCCAGAGCGGATTGCCTTGCGCCCGGTGCGCCCGCGCGATGCGGCGCGGATGCTGCTTGTCCGCGGGAGCGAGGCACCGTTTGAAGATCACGGCGTGCGGGATCTGCCGCAGCTTCTCGATCCCGGCGATGTGCTGGTGTTCAACGATACGCGCGTGATACCCGCTCAGCTCGAAGGGCAGCGCGGGGACGCGCGCATTGGCGCAACGCTGCACAAGCGGATCGACTTGCGCCGCTGGCAGGCGTTCATCCGCAACGCCAAGCGCCTCCGGCAAGGCGATGAAATCCTGTTTGGCGCTGGTGTCACCGCGATTGCCGAGGCGCGCCATGAAGATGGCAGCTTCACCCTGGCTTTTGGGGGCGAGGAGCCGGTGGAAGTCCTGCTGGAGCGGGCAGGGCGGATGCCGCTGCCTCCCTATATTGCCAGCAAGCGCGGCACGGACGAGGCCGACCGCGAGGATTACCAGACGATTTTCGCGCGCGAGGATGGCGCGGTTGCCGCGCCCACTGCCTCGCTCCATTTCACGCCTCGCCTGCTCGATGCGCTGGACGAAGCGGGCATCATCCGCACCACGCTGACGCTGCATGTGGGGGCGGGCACCTTCCTGCCGGTGAAGGCCGAGGATACCGACGATCACAAGATGCACGCCGAATTCGGCCGCATTTCTACCGAAACTGCCGCCTTGCTCAACGAAGCGCGGGCGCGCGGCGGGCGCATCATCGCGGCGGGCACCACCGCGCTGCGCCTGCTGGAAAGCGCGGCGGATGACAACCGCGTGATCCATGCGTTTGAAGGCGACACATCGATCTTCATCACGCCGGGCTACCGCTTCAAGGGCGTGGACGGGTTGATGACCAATTTCCATCTGCCCAAGAGCACGCTGTTCATGCTGGTATCCGCGCTGATGGGGCGCGATCGGATGCAGGCGGCCTATGCCCATGCTATCGCACAAGAATACCGGTTCTATTCCTATGGCGATTCAAGCCTTCTTCTGCCCGGATAAAGATTAAGTCTGTTTCTAAAACCGGTTGGCTGGGGCATTGAGGGGCGCGATGCAAAACCCTGTTGACGATCCGATTCTCGACATTCGCGGCCTTGTAAAAACCTACAAGGGTGGCGTCACCGCGCTGGGCGCGGCGGGCGGCGTGGATCTGGCGATCCGCAAGGGCGAGATTTTCGCGCTGCTGGGGCCGAATGGCGCGGGCAAGACCACACTGATCGGTGCGGTGTGCGGGCTGGTGCGGCCCAGCGGCGGCACGATTTCGGCCTTCGGCCTTGATGTGAACAAGCATTGGCGCGAAGTGCGCCGCCGCATTGGTCTCGTGCCGCAGGAACTCAGTTTCGACATGTTCGATCTGGTGATCCGGCAGGTGCGTTATTCGCGCGGCATGTTCGGCCTTGCGCCGGACGAGGCGCGGATCGAGGAGGTGCTGCGCGCGCTGTCGCTGTGGGACAAGAAGGACGAGCCGATCCGCAAGCTGTCAGGCGGGATGAAGCGGCGCGTGATGATTGCCAAAGCGCTGGCGCATGATCCCGATATCCTGTTCCTTGATGAGCCCACGGCGGGCGTCGATGTCGAATTGCGCCGCGACATGTGGGAACAGATCGACGCGCTGCGCGCGCGCGGAACCACGATCATCCTGACCACGCACTATATCGAAGAAGCGCAGGAAATGGCCGACCGGGTGGGCGTGATCAACAAGGGCCGCATCCTCTTGGTCGACGACAAGGACGCGATCATGGCCAAGCTGGGCCGGACAGAGGCGCATTTCACGCTTGATCAGCCGATGGTCACGATTCCCGCAGCTTTGGCGGGCTTTCCGGTGGCGCTGGAAGAAGATGGCCGCCGCCTTGTCTACCGTGGAGGTGACGGAACGGGCAAGGGCAAGCGCGAAGTAGCGCAGTTGGCGCAGGAATTGACGCGGCACGGCATCAATTTCGTCGGCATGGAAACGCGCGAATCGACGCTTGAGGAGATTTTTGTCGGCCTGCTCAATGACCAGGCACAGGAGGCGGTGGCATGAGTGGCCAAATCCTCAACCTGCGCGGCGCAATGGCCATACTGGTGCACGAATTGCAGCGCTTCTTCCGTACGGCATTCGGCTCGATCGTGTCGCCGGTGCTCACCACCTCGCTCTATTTCATTGTGTTTGGCGCGGCGATCGGCGGGCGTATCCCCGAAATCGGTGGCGTGTCTTATGGCGCATTTATCGTGCCTGGCCTCTTGATGCTGACGCTGCTGTCGGAAAGCACCAGCAATGCCAGTTTCGGCATCTACATGCCGCGTTTCACCGGCGCGATTTACGAGCTGCTTTCGGCACCCGTGGGCGTGGCGGAAACGCTGATCGGGTTCGTCGGCGCGGCCGCGCTCAAATCGCTGATCATTTCGGCCATTATTCTGGCCACCGCGACGCTGTTTGTCGATTATACCATCGCGCACCCCTTGCTGGCGGCGGGCTATATCGTGCTCGTCGCCGCGGCGTTCAGCCTGTTCGGTTTCATCCTCGGCATCTGGGCCGACGGGTTCGAGCGGTTGCAGATCGTGCCGATGCTGATCCTGACGCCGCTGACTTTTCTGGGCGGCACCTTCTATTCGATCGACATGCTGGGCGAACCGTGGCGCACGGTGGCACAGTTCAATCCGATATTCTATCTTATCAATGGTTTGCGCTGGACATTCACCGGGACTTCGGATGTGCCGATAGGCCTGGCTTTTGGCATGACGCTGGGCTTTGTGGCCGTTTGCATTGCCGTGATTGCCTTCATTTTCCGCACCGGGTGGCGGCTGCGCGACTGACGCGCTATGTTGATTCGGTGAAGCGGAACGTTTTCCTTGCAGTTTTGGTAGCGCTATCAGCTACGCCGGCGTTTGCGCAAATGCCCGATCCTGTGCGTGCGATGATCGAGGCGGCAATTGCTACGGGCGATCCCGCCACGGTGGAAGCGGTGGCGGGCGTGGCGCTTACCGCCTATCCCGATGCGGCGGAGGAGATTGCCGCTATGGTCTCGCAATCGGCGCAGCCTGATGCAGCGGCAGCTCCCGAAGCGGCAGCACCGACCGAACTGGTTGAGGCCGGCACGTCTGATGTGCCGCAACTGGCAGAAGCCGCGCCTGCCGCAGCGCGCCGCCCTGGTTTCTTCGACAACTGGAGCGGGCGGGGCGAAGTGGGCGGGTTCAAGTCGGCGGGCAATTCGCCTGCCACAGGCCTGACCGGCCAGATCAATCTGCGCCGTCAGGGCGAAGACTGGCGACACAATCTTCGCCTTGCTGCCGATTACCGTCGATCACGTGGCCGCAGCGAACGTGAGCAGTTTTCCGCGCTTTACGAACCGCAATACCAGATCGACGACGGCTTCTTCGCCTATGCGCTGGCGCAATTCGAACGCAACCGCTTCCAGGGCTTTGCCGGGCGCTATGCGGTATCGGGCGGGCTGGGCTACCGCGTGCTTAACGGGGGAGGGGCCACGCTGGATGTGAAGGCCGGTCCGGCCTGGCGGCGCACCGAACTGCTCACCGGGCTCGCCGAAAACAGCATTGCCGGTCTGATTGGTCTCGACTTCGATTGGGCCATCACTGATCGGCTGAAACTGACGCAGGATGCCAATGCCGTGGCCGAGGCGGGCGGGCGGGCGGTTGCCTTCATCGGCAGCAACAACACCACGCTGCAATTGGTGTCGGGCATAGAAAGCAAGTTCAGCGAACGGTTGACGGGGCGCTTTTCCTACACCATCGAATATGACAGCAGTCCGGCAGCCAATGCCGTTTCCACCGACACACAAAGCCGGTTCACCCTCGTCTACAATTTCTGATGCCTGACATCCCGGACAAACCTCGCTTCGCCTTCTGCGTGAAGGCCACCGATGGCCGTGCGCGCACGGGTGAGATTGCCATGCAACGCGGCACCATTCGCACCCCGGCCTTCATGCCGGTGGGCACCGCGGCCACGGTGAAGGCGATGAAGCCCGAAAGCGTGCGTGCGCTGGGCGCGGATATCATCCTGGGCAACACCTATCACCTGATGCTGCGCCCCGGCGCGGAACGGGTGGCGCGGCTTGGCGGCCTGCACCGCTTCATGAACTGGCACCGCCCGATTCTGACCGACAGCGGCGGGTATCAGGTGATGAGCCTCGCCTCGCTGCGCAAGCTGACCGAGGAAGGCGTGGCTTTCCGCAGCCATATCGATGGGTCGAAACACATGCTGACGCCTGAACGCAGCATGGAAATCCAGCGCTTGCTGGGCAGCGACATCGTGATGGCGTTTGACGAATGCCCCCGCGCCGACCGGCCGCGTGACGAGATCGCCGCCAGCATGGAACTCTCGATGCGCTGGGCGCGCCGCAGCCGCGACGGGTTCGACAGCGGCGGCGAACATGCGCAGCGCAGCGCCCTGTTCGGCATCCAGCAGGGCGCGCTCGATGAGGAGCTGCGCCGCATTTCGGCACAGAAGCTGACCGAGATCGGCTTTGACGGTTACGCGATTGGCGGCCTCGCGGTGGGCGAAGGGCAGGAGGCGATGTTCGCCACGCTGGATTTCGCGCCCGAAATGCTGCCCGCCGATCGCCCGCGTTACCTGATGGGGGTGGGCAAGCCGGATGATCTGGTGGGCGCGGTGGAGCGCGGGGTCGACATGTTCGATTGCGTGCTGCCCACACGATCAGGCCGTAACGGGCAGGGCTTTACCTGGAACGGCCCTGTCAACCTGCGCAATGCGCGTCATGCCGAGGACACCGACCCGCTGGACGAACGTTGCGCGTGCCCCGCCTGCACCAGCTATTCGCGCGCGTACCTGCACCATCTGCACAAATCGGGCGAGATTCTGGGCGCGATGCTGCTGACCGAACACAATCTGTGGTTCTATCAGGCGCTCATGCAGGCCATGCGTGACGCCATTGCCGAGGGGCGCTTTGCCGCCTTTGCGCGGGATTTCCGGCGGGATTACCTGGCGCAATAGCTTAAACAAAAAGGGCGG
Source organism: Alteraurantiacibacter lauratis (assembly GCF_037154155.1). Taxonomy (NCBI): domain Bacteria; kingdom Pseudomonadati; phylum Pseudomonadota; class Alphaproteobacteria; order Sphingomonadales; family Erythrobacteraceae; genus Alteraurantiacibacter; species Alteraurantiacibacter lauratis. The sequence goes on along the minus strand of NZ_JBANRN010000001.1, from coordinate 391,028 downwards.
CCTGCGAAGGCCACCCTTTTGCATTGGAATAGTCCGAAATCTTAGCGCGAGTAGAATTCGACCACCAGGTTCGGTTCCATCGTCACCGGGTAGGGCACGTCTTCCAGCTTCGGCACGCGGGTGAAGGTCACCTTGTCGGTGCCGTCGACGGCCACGTAATCGGGGATATCACGCTCAGGCAGGCTCTGCGCTTCGATTACGAGAGCCATGGTCTTGGCCTTGTCGCCCAGGCTGATCACGTCGCCCACATTCACGCGGCGGCTGGCGATGTTGCACTTCACGCCGTTCACATAAATGTGGCCGTGGCTGACGATCTGGCGCGCGGCGAAGATCGTCGGCGCGAACTTGGCGCGGTACACCACCATGTCCAGACGGCGTTCGAGCAGGCCGATCAGGTTCTGGCTGGCGTCGCCCTTCATGCGGGTGGCTTCTTCGTAGGTGCGGCGGAACTGCTTTTCCGTCACATCGCCGTAATAGCCCTTCAGCTTCTGCTTGGCGCGCAGCTGCAGGCCGAAATCGCTCATCTTGCCCTTGCGGCGCTGGCCATGCTGGCCGGGGCCATAGGCGCGCTTGTTCACCGGGGAATTCGGACGGCCCCAGATGTTTTCGCCCATGCGGCGGTCGAGCTTGTGCTTGGCGCTGGTGCGCTTCGTCATGTGTCTTCTCCAATCTGCATCGCCGCCCCTGTTGGCAGCGCTTCAACCCGGTCGTGCACCATGGCGGGGAAACCCCTGTCATGCGGCCACCGCTTCACCGGGATGCGGGACCAATCGAAGGCGCGCCCGCAAGCGCTCCTGATCGAAGTGAGCCGCGCGCATAGCAGAAGGCGGCGTCAGGTCAAGTGCAGGGGCGGGCGTGCAGGAAAGTGTCAGTCGCGATCGCGCTTGCCCAGGTAATTGAGCACGCCGCGCAAGGTGCGCACTTCCAGATGGTTCCACGCCGGCTTGGTGAGCAGGGAGCGCAAGGTGCGGCGCGTAGCCTCGGCGCGGGCTTCGGGCCGGAAATAGCCCTTCGGCGCCAGCAGCTCCTCGAAATGCGCGATCAGCCCCTCCAGTTCCTCCTGCGGAGCGGGGGGCAGCAGGTCTTCCAGCGTGGGCTGGGCCAGACTGACGCCTTTCGACCATTCATAGGCGACGAGAATCACTGCCTGCGCCAGATTGAGCGAGCCGAATTCGGGATTGATCGGCACGGTCAGGATCGTGCGGGCGAGCGCGACATCCTCGGTTTCCAGCCCCGAACGCTCCGGGCCGAACAGGATGGCGCTGCGGCCCCCGCCGCTGTTCTGCGCTGCATGGATATCCCGCGCGGCTTCCTCGGCATTGACTACCGGCTTGGTGACGCCGCGCTTGCGCACCGTGGTGGCATAGACATGGGCGCAGTCGGCCACGGCTTCGGCCACGCTGGCATAGACCTGCGCCTGTTCCAGCACGACATCCGCACCCGATGCAGCGGGGCCGGCGGCAGGGTTGGGCCAACCATCGCGCGGGGAAACAAGGCGCATCTCGGTAAGGCCGAAATTGAGCATGGCGCGCGCCGCCTTGCCGATATTCTCGCCAAGTTGCGGGCGCACCAGCACGATAACGGGCGGCTTACTCATGCCCGGCATCGCGCACCTGGCTGGCGAATTCCTCGAAATCGCGGGCTTCGCTGAAATCGCGGTAGACCGAGGCGAAGCGGATATAGGCGACTGAATCGATCTGACGCAGCCCGTCCATCACCATTTCGCCAATGCGCGAGGACGGCACCTCGCCATCGCCCGCGGTTTCGACCTGCCGTTGGATGCCGGAGACAAGCTGGTCGATCCGTTCCTGCTCAATCGCCCGCTTGCGGCAGGCGAGGCTGACCGATTGTTCGATCTTCGCACGGTCGAACGGTTCGCGCTTGCCACCGCTTTTCACCACCAGCACATCGCGCAACTGCACGCGTTCGAAGGTAGTGAAGCGCCCGCCGCAGCTTTCGCACTGGCGTCGGCGGCGGATTGCGGTGTTGTCCTCTGTGGGCCGCGAATCCTTTACCTGACTGTCATCATGGGCACAAAACGGGCAACGCATCAGGGAGTTACGGCCTGATCCGCTTGTAAATCATGAAGCCGGCACCCGCGATCATGCCAATGGGCCATGTCACCACAGGTAACAGGGCCGCTGCGACTGCACCGACTGCCGCGCCGGTCAGCACTGGCTTTGTGGAAGGATGGGCCATCCCTTCGCGGCCCATGCTTTTCACCTCGGCAATGGCATCCACCAGGATACGCCGGTCGATGGGTTTGTCGGGATCGTTCATGGGATTTACCTCCCCGGATAGACCGGAAACGCCGCGCACAATTCCTGCACCTGGCGGCGCACGCGTTCTTCCACCTGCGCGTCACCTTCTTCGCCGTTGCGGCTCATCCCGTCAATCACCTCTGCAATAAGCTGACCGATCTTGCGGAACTCCGCCGGGCCAAAGCCGCGCGTGGTGCCTGCGGGCGTGCCAAGGCGGACGCCAGAGGTGACGAATGGCGAGGCCGGATCAAAGGGGATGGCGTTCTTGTTGCAGGTGAGGAAGGCCCGATCGAGACCCTTTTCCGCCGCCTTGCCGGTGACATTCTTGGGTGTGAGATCAACCAGCATCAGGTGGTTGTCGGTGCCACCTGACACGATGTTGACGCCGCTTTCGGCCAGGCTGGCGGCCAGCGCCTTGGCATTCTCCACGATGGACGCGGCATAGATCTTGAATTCAGGCCGCAGCGCCTCGGCAAAGGCAACCGCCTTGGCTGCCACGATATGCATCAGCGGGCCGCCCTGCATGCCCGGAAACACCGCCATGTTGAGCGGCTTGGACAGCGCCTCGTCATTCCACAAGATGATGCCCGAACGCGGGCCGCGCAAGGACTTGTGCGTGGTGCTGGTCACGATATGCGCGTGGGGGAAGGGGTTGGGATGCGCGCCACCCGCCACAAGGCCCGAAAAATGCGACATGTCCGCCAGCAGATAGGCGCCTACTTCGTCCGCAATCTCGCGGAAGGCGGCAAAATCCCACTGGCGCGGATAGGCGGTGGCGCCTGAAATGATCAGCTTGGGCTTGTGCTTGTGCGCCAGTTCGCGCACCTGATCGATATCGATCCGGCTGTCCTCGCGGCGCACGCCATAGGGCACTGCGTTGAACCACTTGCCGCTCATATTCACCGGGCTGCCATGCGTCAGGTGACCGCCGCTGGCGAGGTCGAGGCCAAGAAAGGTATCGCCCGGATTGAGCAGCGCCAGGAACACCGCCTGGTTCATCTGGCTGCCCGAATTGGGCTGCACATTGGCGAAATTGCAGCCGAACAGCTTCTTCGCGCGTTCGATTGCCAGCAGTTCCACCTCGTCAGCATAGTCGCAGCCGCCGTAATAGCGCTTGCCCGGATAGCCTTCGGCATATTTGTTGGTGAAGACGCTGCCGGTCGCCTGCATTACTGCCGGGCTGGCGATATTCTCGCTCGCAATCAGCTCGATCCGGTCGCGCTGCCGGCCCAGTTCGCGGCCGATGATCGCGAACACTTCGGGATCGGCATCAGCCAGATCATCGTGCCAGAAACGGGAAAGCGCATCACTGTGGGCGGGGCTGGCGAGAGAGGACATCAGGCAATTTCCTGCGAGTGGGAGGAGAAAGGCGGGTTCGACAATTTTTCGACGCGCTGCTGATGGCGGCCGCCGGAAAATTCCGCGACGAGAAAGGTCTGCAAGCATGTGCGCGCCATGTCCGGGCCGATCAGGCGTGCACCCATGGCAATCACATTGGCATCATTATGCTCCCGCGCGAGCGCCGCGGAATATGGATCATTGACCAGTGCGCAGCGCGCGCCCGGATGGCGGTTGACCGCGATGGAAATGCCGATGCCCGATCCGCACAGCACCACGCCGCGCTGCGCCCGGCCGCTGGCCACGCAATCGGCCAGCCTGTAGCCGTAATCGGGGTAATCCACCCGCTCCGCGCTGTCCGGCCCCAGATCGATCACCTCGTGCCCCCAATCGGCCAGATCCTGCGCAAGCTGGGTTTTCAGGTCGAATGCGGCATGGTCCGAGGCGATGGCGATCTTCATGCCCGCGCACATAGTGCCTTGTGGTCCGCCTTGCCACCGCAAAAGGCCCGTTATAGCCGAAAAGACGGGGAAAATGCCTTTCACCCGGCCAAGCAGGGCTATAGCGTGGGGCACATGATGACCGAGGCCGATTACCACCGCTATCTCGCCGCCTTCAACGCGCGCGATTACGCGGCGATGGAAACCTTCTTTGCCGATGATTTCGTGCTCGAAAATGCCGGCTTTGCGGTGCGCGGCAAGGAAGCGTTTCGTGCCTTCTATGCCTTCTTCCACGAATATTGCGCCGAAGAAGTGACGTTTCGGGAGTTCTTTCCCGGCAACCAAGGCTTTGTCGCCAATGTCGTGATCCGCTTTACCGGGCTTAAGGACTTGTCGGCTAAGGTGTTGGCGGAAAAGGGCTATCAGGGGATGAGCGTGGTGCCCAAGGGGGTGAGCGTCGAGGTGGAATTCTACATCCACTATCTGCTGAACGAGGCTGGGCAGATCCGGTATATCAAGGGCGCGGTGTGGGTGCCGGAGAGCCGCTGAAGTCCGCGCCGCTTTCGGCGGAGGACTGGCTGGCGCGGACATTCGCCGACAATGCCCCGCGCCGGTTTGGCACAGGCTGGATCAGCGGCGTTCTGGGGGTCGTGCTGGGCCTGCTGGCGGTGTTCGCGGTGCTGTGCCTGCATTTCCCGCAATATCTGACACTGCCTGAATTGCGGTCGCTCTACCCGCTCGTACTCGTGCGCTTGGCTATTGATGCGGCGATCCTTCTGGTTCTGGCATTGGCAGGCCTGTCGTTGCTGCTGCGACGGAAGAAGGCACTGGGGCTGGCCGGGTTGGCCTTGGCGGCGCTGGCACTTGCGATGGGTGGGGGCGGTGCGGAATTGGGCGATGGCAGCGGCGCAAGCCTCTATCTGGGCCTCGACTGGTTCGTGCTGGGCACATTGTCCACCGCCGCCTTGTTTGTGCCGCTGGAGCGCGCCTTTGCCCTGCGTAGGCGGCAAGGCCCGTTCCGCAAGGGGTGGCTGACCGATGCGCAGTATTTCTTCCTCGCCCATGCGCTGGTGCAATTGCTGAGCGTGCTGGTGGTGGCCCCGGTGGTGCATTTCGGCGCGATGGTCGCGCATCCGGTCGTGCAAAGCGCGGTGCAGGCATTGCCGTGGGTGGCGCAGTTTGCGCTGTGCGTGCTGTTGGCCGATTTGGCGCAATACGGCATCCACCGGGCCTTTCATGCCCTGCCGTTGCTGTGGCGGTTTCACAAGGTGCATCACAGCGTGGAGGTGATGGACTGGCTGGCGGGATCGCGGCTGCACCTGGTCGATGTGATTGCCACGCGCGGCATGGTGCTGCTGGCGCTGGTGCTGGCGGGTTTTGCCGAGAGCGCGGTCTACGCCTATCTTGCGCTGGTCAGTTTCCACGCGGTGTTCATCCACGCCAATTTCGCCCCGCGCACCGCATGGCTGGAGCGGTGGGTGGCGATGCCGCGTTTCCACCACTGGCACCATGGGATCGAGCCGGAAGCGCGCGATGTGAACTTTGCCGTGCACCTGCCGGTGATCGACCGGTGGTTTGGCACCTATCACATGCCGGAAGACCGTTGGCCTGCGGGATACGGCGTTGCGGGTGAGCGTGCGCCCGAAGGGTGGCTGCGGCAGTTCATCTGGCCGCTTCGTCGAAAGGGCGCATGAAAAACCCCGCCGGGGCGGGGTCTTTTGGGCAATTACTGATCCAAAAACGAACGCATCTTGCGGCTGCGTGAGGGGTGCTTGAGCTTGCGCAGCGCCTTTGCCTCGATCTGGCGAATACGCTCGCGGGTGACCGAGAACTGCTGGCCCACTTCTTCCAGCGTGTGATCGGTGTTCATGCCGATGCCAAAGCGCATGCGCAGCACGCGCTCTTCACGCGGGGTCAGGCTGGCGAGCACGCGGGTGACCGTTTCGCGCAGGTTCGCCTGAATGGCGGCATCCACCGGGATCACCGCGTTCTTGTCTTCGATGAAATCGCCCAGATGGCTGTCTTCCTCGTCCCCGATTGGGGTTTCGAGGGAGATCGGCTCCTTGGCAATCTTCATCACCTTGCGCACTTTTTCGAGCGGCATGGACAGGCGCTCGGCCATTTCTTCGGGCGTCGGCTCGCGGCCCTGTTCGTGCAGGAACTGGCGGCTGGTGCGCACCAGCTTGTTGATCGTTTCGATCATGTGCACCGGAATGCGGATCGTGCGCGCCTGATCCGCGATCGAGCGGGTGATCGCCTGCCGGATCCACCAGGTGGCATAGGTGGAGAACTTGTAGCCGCGCCGGTATTCGAACTTGTCGACCGCCTTCATCAGGCCGATATTGCCTTCTTGAATAAGATCAAGGAATTGCAGGCCACGATTGGTGTATTTCTTGGCGATGGAAATCACCAGGCGCAGATTGGCCTCGACCATTTCCTTCTTGGCAATGCGCGCCTCGCGCTCGCCCTTTTGCACCATGTTCACGATGCGGCGGAATTCGTTGAGGCTCATGCCGGTGGCCGACGCGATGTCGGCAATTTCGGCGCGGATGCGTTCCACCGCATCGGCTTCCTTTTCGGCAAAGGCGGCCCACTTTTTGTCCTTCTTCGCCATGGTGGCGAGCCATGCTTCGTCCAGCTCGTTGCCGACATAGCTGTCGAGGAAATCGGCGCGCTTCACCTTGTGCCGTTCCGCCAGGCGCAGCATCTGCCCGCCCAGCGCGGTCAACCGGCGGTTGAAGGCATAGAGGTTGTCGACAAGATATTCGATCTTGCTGGCGTGGAACTGCACGCTTTCGACCTCGGCGGTCAGCTGCTCGCGCAGCTCCTCGTATTTGTTTTCCTTGGCCTTGGGGAACTCGTCGCCGCGGCCCAGCACTTCGACGCGTTCGGCCTGAAGCTTCTCGAACTTCTTGAACAGGTCGGTGATGCGGGCAAACCGCTCCAGCGCCTCCGGCTTGAGCGCCGCTTCCATCTGGGCGAGGGACATGGTGTTGTCTTCCTCGTCATCTTCCTCGCGACGACGGGTAACCGGCTCTCCGTCCTCGTCGAGCTCCTCTTCCGGCTCTTCCTCGTCCTCTTCCTCGCGGATGGTGGGACCGGCGGTGGCTTCGGAGATTTCGCCGTCGTCATCATCGTCCTCAGCGCCTTCCTCCATCTTGTCGACGGGAGGCTCCTTGGAGAGCATGGCGTCCAGATCGAGGATCTCGCGCAGCTGCATCTCGCCATTGTTCAGCGCTTCGGACCACATGATGATGGCGTGGAATGTGATCGGGCTTTCGCACAGGCCCATGATCATGGTGTCGCGCCCGGCCTCGATCCGCTTGGCGATGGCAATCTCGCCTTCGCGGCTGAGCAGTTCGACCGCGCCCATTTCGCGCAGATACATGCGTACGGGATCGTCGGTGCGTTCGCCCGCGCCGACCGTGCGCTTCTTCTCCGGGACGTTCTTGTCCTCGCCGTCGTCATCACCCGAATCATCATCCGAAGCCGCATCGTCGGCGGATTCGTCGCCCTCTTCCTCGATGGCGTCCTCGTCACTCTCGACGATCTGCACGCCCATTTCGGAAATCGCGGTCTGGATGTCCTCGATCTGGTCGGGGCTCATCTGATCCGAAGGCAGCGCGTCGTTCAGTTCGTCATAAGTGATATAACCACGCCGCCGCGCCTTGGAGAGCAGCTTCTTGATGGAAGCTTCGTTGAGGTCGATCAGCGGTGCATCATCGGTCTGGGTGCTGGTGTCTTCGGCCGCCATCTGGCTTTCAATCCGTTTCCTTGTCGCCGTGGGAGGAATGGGTGTCCCCGGCAATATGTCCCTTGCTCTCTGCCATGGGGGCAGAGGCGCGTTTGCGTGCCATTTGCCCGATACGCTCCTCAATTTCCAGCTTTCGTTTGCGCAAGCGTTGCTGCTCGGCAAAAGCGCCTTCGGGATCGGTATCGAAACGGGCCGTGGCCGCAGCTATTGCGTCTTCCAGTTCGGGCTTTTCCACGAGCAGGGCAATCGCTTCGGCCAGATCCTCTCGCGCGACGTCCGGATCGGAACCTTCGCCAAGAAAGGTGAAACGGGTGTTATCCGGCGGCGGCGGCAGGATGCCTGACAGCGATATGGGTAATTGCGCGCCCGCTTCAAGTCCTTCGGCGGCGTGCAGCAGCAAATCCACGATCTGCGCGGTTTCCGGGACACTGATCGACAGGCGCAACAGGTGTTCGGCATGACGCTCGATCTGGTCGGGATAGCGCGCAAGGCCGGCCAATACCGCCTGCGCCAGCGCATCGCGAAACGCGCCGCGCGTGGCGCTTTGGGACAATTGGCGCAGCCGCGCGCTTACTTCCGGCGATTGAACGGGGCTTTGCGGCTTGCCATTCCTGCCTTGCCAGCGCGCCGCGCCGGGGCTTCGCGCTTCACGCGGTGGAAAAGCAAAGGCGGAATAGCGATCGAGCCACTCGCGCCGATACAGCGCCTTTATATCGGGATGTGCGATTTGGTCGGCGTGATCGAGCAACCGCGATTTAAGCCCCGCCTTATCCTCAGGCGAGGCGAGAGGGGCAGCATCACGCTCTGCCTGCCAGACCAGATCGAGCAGCGGCACGGGCGCGGCCAGAATGGCCTCCATCGCGGCTTTGCCTTGTTTCCTGATCACATCGTCCGGGTCCATGCCCGATGGAAGCTGCACGAATTGCAGCGAATGGCCGGGGCGCAGCAGGGGAAGGGCGCGCAAGGCCGCTTTCATCGCTGCGCGCCTGCCCGCATTATCGCCATCGAAACACAGCACGGGCTTGCCCACCAGACGCCACAGCAATTCGATCTGCTGTTCGGTCAGCGCAGTGCCCATGGGGGCAACGGCGTCCTCGATCCCTGCCGCGGACAGCGCAATGACATCCATATAGCCTTCGACCACCACCACGCGCCCGCTCTTTCGGCTGGCCGGCCCGGCGCGGTGGAGGTTGTAGAGTGTGCGCCCTTTGTCGAACAACGGCGTGTCGGGGCTGTTGAGATATTTCGCAACGCCCTCTCTATCCTCCAGCACGCGTCCGCCAAAACCGATCACCCGCTCGCGCGCGTCCTGAATGGGCAGCATCAGACGGGCCCGGAACCGGTCATAGGGTGGCTTGTCATCCACCTGGATCAGCAGGCCCGCTTCCACCAGCAGGCTTTCATCGAACCGCGACAGCGCGGTTTTCAGCGCGGTGCGATCATCGGGCGCAAAGCCAAAGCCGAAACGTTCCACCGTGCGCGCGTTGAATCCGCGCCGCTTGAGGTAATCGCGCGCGGCCTGACCGGCAGGAGAAGCTAGTTGTGCGACAAACCATTGCTGCGCCGCCGCCATCACATCGTGCAGGCCTGCGCGCTGCTGCGCGGCCTCTGCCTCACGCGGGGAGGGGGCGGGGACTTCCATGCCTGCCTGCGCCGCCAGTTCCTTCACCGCGTCCATGAAGGAAAGCCCGCGCTGATCGGTCATCCAGCTGATGACATCGCCATGCGCCTGGCAGCCAAAGCAGTGGTAAAAGCCCTTCTGGTCGTTGACATAGAAGCTGGGTGATTTTTCCTGATGGAAGGGGCAGCACGCCTTCCATTCGCGCCCCGCGCGCGTCAGCTTCACCGTGCGCATGATGACGGAGGACAGCGTCACCCGTGCGCGCAGTTCGTCCAGCCATTGGGGTGAAAGGGCCATGTGTTCCTAATGCCCACCCCCAGCCACTCCCGCAAGCGGGGGGGGGAGATTTGTGGCTTAGCTCAGCGCCGCTTTCACCAGAGCGCTCGCCTTGCTCATGTCGAGCTGGCTGCCGTGGCGGGCTTTGAGTTCGGCCATCACGCGGCCCATGTCCTTGACGCTTTCCGCGCCGATTTCCGCCTTGATCGCCAGAATCGCGGCGGTGGTCTGCTCGTCACTCATGGTCTGGGGCAGGAATTCCTCGATCACGGCGAGTTCGGCCTGTTCCTGTGCCGCCAGTTCGGCGCGCCCCCCCTGTTCGTAGAGCGCAATCGATTCGCGGCGCTGTTTCGCCATCTTGCGCAGCACGTCGACCACTAGATCATCGTCGTTATCGGGAGCCTTCCCGGTGCGCAGTTCGATGTCGCGGTCCTTGATCTTCGCGCCGATCAGGCGCAGCGCGGCGGTGCGGACCTTGTCGCCCGCTTTCATGGCGGCAACGGTTTCGGTCTTGATCGTATCGCGAAGCATGGGTTGTCCGTCTCTTTCCTGTGGATGGATTGCGTGCAGCCCTAGGGAAAGCATGGCCGCGTGGCAAATATAGTTCGCCCTTAGCCTTGACGCGAGGGGGGCACGGCTATAGCGGCCACCTCTTAGCACGCATTACCGCATCACTTGCCAACGGGAGTCCATCATGGCCTTTTCCGCGCCTTCGCACGCGCAACCCAAGGGGGCGACCGGCGTCCTGGTTCTGGCCGATGGCACGGTGGTATGGGGCAAGGGCTTTGGCGCCACCGGCAGCGCGGTGGGCGAGGTGTGCTTCAACACCAGCATGACCGGTTATCAGGAGGTGATGACCGATCCTTCCTATGCCGCGCAGATCGTCACCTTCACCTTTCCGCATATCGGCAATGTCGGCACGAATGACGAGGATGTGGAAAGCCATGTCGAAGGCGCGGTGGGCTGCATTGTGCGCGAGGACGTGACGCACAGCTCCAATTTCCGCGCGACGCGTGAATTTGCCGAGTGGATGGCGGGCCATGGGAAGATCGGCCTTTCGGGCGTGGATACCCGCGCGCTGACGCGCCGCATCCGCCAGTCGGGCGCGCCCAATGCGGTGATTGCGCATGATCCGGGTGGCAAGTTCGACATCGACGCGCTGCTGCAACGCGCGGCTGAATGGCCGGGGCTGGAAGGGATGGATCTCGCCCAGCGGGTGACGCGGCAAAAGCAGGAGGGCTGGGAAGGCGGCTACTGGCGTCTGGGCCACGGTTATGGCCGCGCCTCGTTCGAGGCCAAGCCGCATGTGGTGGCGATCGATTACGGCGCGAAGGACAATATCTTCCGCAATCTGGTGCGCGCAGGCGCAAAGGTGACGGTGGTTCCGGCCCGGACTTCGCTGGAGGAAATCCTCGCGCTGAAGCCCGATGGCGTGTTCCTATCCAACGGTCCCGGCGATCCGGCGGCAACGGGCGAATATGCGGTGCCGGTGATCAAGGCGCTGCTTGATATGGACATGCCGCTGTTCGGCATCTGCCTTGGCCATCAGATGCTGGCGCTGGCAGCAGGCGCCAAGACCACCAAGATGCATCAGGGGCACCGCGGCGCGAACCATCCGGTGCAGCGCGTGGGCGGCGTTTGGGGCGCAACCGAGGGGCTGGTGGAGATCACCAGCATGAACCACGGCTTTGCAGTGGATGCGGCGACTTTGCCGGAGGGCGTGGTGGAGACGCACCGTTCGCTGTTCGATGGCTCCAACTGCGGGATTTCGATCAGCGGCAAGCGTGCGTTCGGGGTGCAGTATCACCCGGAAGCCTCGCCGGGGCCGCAGGACAGCTTCTATTTGTTCGAGAAGTTTGTGGGGATGTTGGGAGACTGATCGATGGCAGTCGTGAAGCAGTTCTCAATTGAAGATCAAGACTCTCGCATAGGGCATACAGAGTGTTCGGGCGCTATCCGAGCCATAGAGATAGATGGCGAAAATTCAGCCGGATTGATACCTACGGCTCCAAAGACCGAGAGTTCCAAAACAAGCTTTCTCAATCGCTTCGCCTGACCGAGGGCGCTTTCAACCAACTCAAAAAGCTAGGCGAAGAACATTTCTAATGCCCAAACGCACTGACATCTCCTCGATCCTCGTCATTGGCGCTGGTCCGATCATCATCGGGCAGGCGTGCGAGTTCGACTATTCCGGCACGCAGGCGATCAAGGCGCTGAAGGAGGAGGGTTACCGGGTGATCCTGGTGAACTCCAACCCCGCCACGATCATGACCGATCCGGAGTTCGCGGACGCCACCTATATCGAGCCGATCACGCCCGATATCGTGGCGAAGATCATCGCCAAGGAACGGCCCGATGCGCTGCTGCCCACGATGGGCGGGCAGACCGCGCTGAACTGCGCGCTGAAGCTCGACGAGATGGGCGTGCTCGCCAAATACGGCGTCGAGATGATCGGCGCGAAGGCCGATGCCATCGACAAGGCCGAAAACCGGCAGCGTTTCCGCGAGGCGATGGACAAGATCGGCCTCGAAAGCGCGCGCAGCGGTGTGGCGAACACGGTGGAGGAGGCCTTCGCCATTCTCGAGCGCACGGGCCTTCCCGCGATCATTCGCCCCAGCTTTACCCTTGGCGGCACCGGCGGCGGCATCGCCTATAACCGCGCCGAATTCGAAGCCATCGTGCGCGGCGGCCTCGAAGCCAGCCCCACCACCGAAGTGCTGATCGAGGAATCGCTGCTGGGGTGGAAAGAATATGAGATGGAAGTCGTCCGCGACAAGGCGGACAATTGCATCATCATCTGCTCGATCGAGAATGTCGATCCGATGGGCGTCCACACGGGCGATTCCATAACCGTCGCGCCTGCGCTGACGCTGACCGACAAGGAATACCAGATCATGCGCAACGCCAGCATTGCGGTGCTGCGCGAGATCGGCGTGGAAACCGGCGGATCGAACGTGCAGTTCGCGGTCAATCCCAAGGATGGCCGGCTCATCGTGATCGAAATGAATCCGCGCGTCTCGCGCTCTTCCGCTCTGGCGTCCAAGGCCACCGGATTCCCCATTGCGCGCGTCGCCGCCAAGCTGGCGGTGGGGTATACGCTGGACGAAATCACCAACGAGATCACCGGCGCAACGCCCGCCAGTTTTGAACCGACCATCGATTATGTCGTCACCAAGATTCCGCGCTTTGCCTTTGAAAAGTTCAAGGGATCGAAGGCGGAGCTCAGCACGGCCATGAAGTCGGTCGGGGAAGTCATGGCGATTGGCCGCAATTTCAAGGAGTCGCTGCAAAAGGCGCTGCGCGGCCTCGAAACCGGGCTCGACGGGTTCAACCGCGTGCTCGAACTCGAAGGCGCGACGCGCGACGAGATTACCGCCGCGCTTTCCGTGCGCGCACCCGACCGGCTGCTCAAAGTGGGCCAGGCCTTCCGCGAAGGCTTCACCGTGGATGAGATCCACGCCATCACCCATTATGACAAGTGGTTCCTGCGCCACATTTGCGAGATCATCGACGAGGAGCGCAAGATCAGCGAAGTCGGCCTGCCGAACGATGCCGCCGGCCTCCGCCGCCTGAAAGCCATGGGCTTTTCGGACAAGCGGCTCGCCACGCTGGCGGTGCGGTCTGTTCATGTCGCGGGCGGCCTTGGCGAAACGCAGGCCAAGCGTTCGGGCCTGCTGCACGATGCGCTGCGCGCCATGGCGGGCGCCACTTCGGAAGAGGAAGTGCGCGAGCTGCGCGAGAAGCTCGGCGTCTTGCCCGTGTTCAAGCGGATCGACAGCTGCGCGGCGGAGTTCGAGGCGATCACGCCTTACATGTATTCCACTTATGAAGCACCCAGCTTTGGGGAGGCGGAGAACGAGGCCGATCCGACCGACCGCACCAAGGTGGTGATCCTGGGCGGCGGGCCGAACCGGATCGGGCAGGGGATCGAGTTCGATTATTGCTGCGTCCATGCCTGCTTCGCGCTGGGCAGCGATGCCGATGGGCCGGGCTATGAAACGATCATGGTCAACTGCAATCCGGAAACCGTCTCTACCGATTACGACACCAGTGACCGCCTGTATTTCGAACCGCTGACGGCGGAAGACGTGCTGGAAATCCTGCGCGTGGAAATGTCGCGCGGCACGCTGCTCGGCGTGATCGTGCAGTTCGGCGGGCAGACCCCGCTGAAGCTGGCGCAGGCTTTGCAGCAGGCGGGCATCCCGATCCTTGGCACCTCGCCCGATGCCATCGACCTTGCCGAAGACCGGGAACGGTTCGCCAAGCTGGTCGACAAGCTGAAGCTGAAGCAGCCGATGAACGGCATCGCCCGCAGCCGGGATGAAGCAGCCGCCGTGGCGGCGCGCATCGGCTATCCGGTGCTGCTGCGTCCGTCCTATGTGCTAGGCGGGCGCGCTATGGAGATTGTCGACAGCGAAGCGCAGCTTGACGATTACATCGCCACCGCGGTGAATGTGTCGGGCGACAGCCCGGTGCTGGTCGACCAGTATCTGCGCGATGCGATCGAATGCGATGTCGATGCGCTGTGCGATGGCGATGATGTCGTGATTGCGGGCGTGATGCAGCATATCGAGGAAGCCGGGGTGCACTCCGGCGACAGCGCCTGCACTCTGCCGCCTTACAGCCTGCCGCCCGAAATCGTGGCCGAGATGGAACGGCAGGCCGAAGCGCTGGCGCGTGGTCTGGGCGTGCGCGGGCTGATGAATGTGCAGTTTGCGGTGAAGGACGGCGAGGTTTACCTGATCGAGGTCAACCCGCGCGCCAGCCGCACCGTTCCTTTCGTCGCCAAGGCCATCGGCCAACCCGTTGCCAAGATCGCCGCCCGCGTGATGGCGGGCGAGAAGTTGAGCACCTTCCCGCCCTTCCGCCGCGATCTGCCCTATATGGCGGTAAAGGAAGCCGTGTTCCCCTTTGCCCGGTTCCCCGGTTCAGACCCCGTACTCACACCGGAAATGAAGAGCACCGGCGAAGTTATGGGAATCGATAAGGATTTTGCCACTGCTTATACCAAGAGCCAGATCGCCGAAGGCACGATGCCGCCCGAAGGCGGCACGCTGTTCGTCTCGGTCAAGGACAGCGACAAGGCCTTGATCCTCGATCCGGTCAAGAAACTGGCGGCGTTTGGGTTTACCGTGGTGGCGACCGGGGGCACCGCCAAATACCTGGCCGAAGCGGGCGTTCCGGTCACGCGGGTGAACAAGGTGGCCGAAGGGCGCCGGCATATCGTGGACATGATCGTCGATGGCGAAATCGCGCTGATCTTCAACACCACCGAAGGCTGGCAAAGCCACAAGGACAGCCAGTCGATCCGCGCCTCCGCGCTGACGGCCAAGGTGCCCTATTACACCACCGCCTCGGCGGCGGCAGCGGTGGCGCAGGCAATCGTCACGGTTCGGGCCGCTGACCTTGAAGTCCGCTCACTGCAGGACTATTATGCACTCTGACAATTAACTCCCCCTCTACAAAAGAAGCCCGGCAGCCCGCCCGTTTGGGGCGGCGGGGCTTCTTTTGACGGGACGAAGCTGGAGACAGGGACCAGAATGGAACGTGTGCCGATGCTGGCGGAAGGCTATGAAATGCTGACCACCGCCCTCAATGCCCTTCGCCAGGAACGCCCCAAGATCGTGGACGCGATCGAGGAAGCGCGCGCGCATGGCGACCTGTCCGAAAATGCCGAATATCATGCGGCAAAGGAGCGGCAGGGCCAGGTGGAAGCGCAGATTGCCGAACTGGAAGACCGGGTCAGCCGCGCGCAGATCATCGACCCCACCACGCTTTCGGGCGACCGGGTGGTGTTCGGCGCCACCGTGACCGTGCTGGACGAGGACGACAAGCCGCAGCGTTACCAGATTGTCGGCCAGGCGGAGAGCGACGCAAAGAGGGGGCGTATTTCCTATGACAGCCCCTTGGGCCGCGCATTGATAGGCAAGAGCGTGGGCGACGAGGTGGAAGTGACGGTGCCTTCGGGCGAGAAGTTCTACCTGATCGAGAAGGTCGAATTCATCTGATCCGTGGGCGTCATGCCGGAAAAAACAATAAACCCCCGCTGTGATGGCGGGGGTTCTTGTTTGTGGCCGCGATCCGGCCGCTCAATCGTTTGCCAGCTTCGGTTCCAGCAAGCGGTGCAGGTGGACGATGACATATTTCATTTCGGCATCGTCGACCGTGCGCTGCGCCCAGCTGCGCCACGCATCCTCCGCCTCGGCATAGGAGGCGTAGAAGCCGACGACGTGAATGTCCTTCAG
This sequence comes from Alteraurantiacibacter lauratis, assembly GCF_037154155.1. NCBI lineage: Bacteria > Pseudomonadati > Pseudomonadota > Alphaproteobacteria > Sphingomonadales > Erythrobacteraceae > Alteraurantiacibacter > Alteraurantiacibacter lauratis. The sequence goes on along the minus strand of NZ_JBANRN010000001.1, from coordinate 375,093 downwards.
ATCCTGGAACTCGATCCCCTGGGTATCGACAACCTTGCCGCCCATGACGAGGTGGAGGAGCTGTTGCGACATCAGTGCAGCCTTTCGCGAGAGTGAAACCGGTTTCACCCGCTACTTAGGCAAATATGCCTTTGCCGCAAGTGCGAAACATTGCTGCTCCAACTCCTTTTTTGCCGCCGATCAATGGCGCCGGATGGAACGGGCGACGGTCTTGCCGATTTCACGTGCCGTGCTGCGTGCGGCATCGTTGGCGGCAGAGACGCGATACGCCGTTTCGCGGCGCACCTTGCGTGCGGCATCATGTGCCTTGTCACCCACATCCTCAGCCAGATCGGCCCCGGCGCGGCCCGCATCCTTTGCCCCTTGCAGAGCTTGTGCGGCGAAGGCGATGGCGGCCTCGCTCGCCAATGCAGCAAGCCCGGCAGCCTTGGTGCCGGCATAGGCGCCCGCACGGCGGGTGGGGGAATTGCGGAACAGCGCGGATACCAGCACGCCCAGGGCCAGACCGCCCGCGACGGTTGCCACAGGATGGCGGCGGGCAAAGCTGGTAAACTGGTCCTTGGCCTCGGTGGCCTTTTCGGCCAGCATGGCGACGAGGTTCTCCCCCTCCGCTTCTGCGTGCCGGGCCTGCGCGGCGGTAATGCGTTCCTTGATCTGCTGGCGTTTATCTTCGCTCATGGCTGCTGCTCCACCTGGCCGCCGGCATCATCCGGGGGCGTATCATCCTCTGAAACGGCGTCATTGCACGTGTGTTCCGTCAACCCGTCCCATAAACCGCGCACAGCCTCGGCCAGCGTATCGCGGAACAGCCAAGCGGCAAGCGCGGCGGCGCCCAATGCGGCATATCCGCCGGCCCTGGCCTTGTCCTCGCGCACAAGATCCAGCGCCCCTTGGCCCATGATGCGCAGGTAATCGCTGCCCGCGTGCGCGGTGCGCGAAGCAAGGCCATGCACCGCGACGCCATCCTTGAGGCGGGCGAGATCGGCCTCCACCATCGCACGCGCGGCGTCGCGCATGGCGCGGTCTTCTATCAGGCGCAGTTTCAACGGAGACATGGGCTAAACCTGCTCCTCGTCTTCGCGCACCGCCCCCATAAGTTCGCCCCAGGCACGGGAAGCGGCTTTCACGCACAGAAACGCGCCAAGGCCCAGTCCGCCCGCCACCATCGCGGTTGCGCCCCAGGCGGTGACATGAGGCGTCAGCGCAATCACGAGGCCCACGGTCAAGCCGACGAGCGCGAACAGGCCGAGCACTGCCGCCGCCACGCTCATGGCAAGCGAGCGCTTCAGGCTGGCGATCACGAAGGCGATGCGCGATTTCTGATAGACCAATTCGGCATCGGCCCAATTACGGGCATCGGCAATCAACGCCTCGATATCGTCAATCAATGTGCCAGCAGACGGCGTAGGAGGGGTATCCGCCCCTCCGCCGCCCATGCCTGCATCTGCCGATTGAACCGGCGGCCCCTCTACCGGATCGGTCAAGGCCGCTTACCGTCGAAACAGGCGCGACAGCAGGTAGCCTGCAACTACCGCGATCCCCAGCGACTTGCCAGGGTTCTGGCGAACATATTCGCGTGCATCGTCGCCCAGTTCCTCCACGCTCTTGGCGTTGAGCTTTTCGGCCGTGGTCTGGAGCGAGCGCGAGGCGCTGCGCGCATAATCGCCGTATTTCTGCCCCAGCTTCTCGTCGATGACGGGGGCGTTTTCTTCCACCACGCGGCTCAGGCCAACCAGCGCTTCACCGGCCTTGGCCTTGCCTTCCATGGCAAGTTCGGCAGCCTTGGTGCGCGCTTCGCCGGCCCAATCTTCGCCCTTGAGGCGGGCATCGCCGGCATAAGCGGCGGCGCGGGTCTTGGCTGTCTCTGTAAGCGTGGCGGCGCGGGCCTTTGCCTCATCCTTCAGTGCAGCGGCACCAGCCTTGGCTTCCTCCACCGCAGCGGTGAAACGCGACCGCGCTTCTTCCACGCCCGCCGGTGCGGCAGACGCGGCTTTTGCCTTTGCGGCGCGCGGCTTGGCGCTACGCGGCTTGGCTGCGGCGGGTTTGGGAGTTTCCTGGGCCATCAATGCTTCCCCTTTGATAAATCGGCAGACCGGCCATACGCCGGTCGGGTGAAATGCCAACGCGGCTTGCGCCCGTCCGTTCCCCGGAATAGGGCAACCGCATAACCTCGATATCGGGGCCGTTTTGCCATATTGCAACTGCGCGCGCCACACCCGCCCGCAGATTGCGCACAAACACAAGGAACGCATCATGACCGCCATCATCGATATTCACGGCCGCGAGATTCTCGACAGCCGGGGCAATCCCACGGTGGAAGTCGATGTGCTGCTGGAGGATGGCAGTTTTGGCCGCGCAGCGGTGCCTTCGGGCGCCAGCACCGGCGCGCATGAGGCGGTGGAACTGCGCGATGGGGACAAGACCCGTTACCTGGGCAAGGGCGTGCTCAAGGCGGTGGAATCGGTGAACGGCCCGATAAGCGACGCGCTGCTGGGCCTCGATGCCGAAGATCAGCGCGATATCGACGCGATCATGATTGAGCTCGATGGCAGCGCGAACAAGAGAAATCTGGGTGCCAACGCCATTCTGGGCACGTCGCTGGCGGTGGCGAAGGCCGCGGCCAATGCGCGCGGCCTGCCGCTCTATTCCTATATCGGTGGCGTGTCTGCCCATGTCCTGCCGGTGCCGATGATGAACATCATCAATGGCGGCGAACATGCCGACAACCCCATCGACATCCAGGAATTCATGATCATGCCGCTGGGCGCGGACAGCCTGGCCGAAGGCGTGCGCTGGGGCGCGGAAGTGTTCCACACGCTGAAGAAGGGACTCTCGCAAAAGGGCCTCTCCACCTCTGTGGGGGATGAAGGCGGCTTTGCCCCCAATCTGGCGAGCACGCGCGACGCGCTCGATTTCATCATGGCGAGCATCGAGCAGGCCGGCTTCAAGCCGGGCGAGGACATTGCCCTCGCGCTCGATTGCGCCAGCACCGAATTCTTCAGCGATGGGCGCTATGACATGGCGGGCGAGGGGACATCGCTCAGCCCGTCCGAAATGGCCGATTACCTCGCCGATCTGTGCAAGGCCTATCCGATCCGTTCGATCGAGGACGGCATGGCCGAGGACGATTTCGAAGGCTGGCAGCTGCTGACGGAAAAGCTGGGCAGCACCGTGCAATTGGTGGGCGACGACCTGTTCGTCACCAATCCGCGCCGCCTTGCCATGGGGATCGACAAGGGGCTGGCCAATTCGCTGCTGGTGAAGGTCAACCAGATCGGCACGCTGTCCGAAACGCTGCAGGCGGTCGAGATTGCCCACCGCGCCGGTTACACCAGCGTGATGAGCCACCGTTCGGGCGAGACCGAGGATGCAACCATTGCTGACCTCGCGGTCGCGACCAATTGCGGGCAGATCAAGACCGGCAGCCTTGCCCGATCGGATCGGCTCGCCAAATACAACCAGCTCATCCGCATCGAGGAGGAACTGGGCGACAGCGCGGTCTATGCCGGGCGCGCCTGCTTCGGGCGGTTGAAGTAATCGTCAGGCGCGGGGGGCTAAGCCTCCCGCGCCAGTTCCTGCTCGACTTCCGCCTCGATTTCAGGCTGCACGGCCTCCATTTTCTCCATCACGCGGCGGTTTTTGGGGCTGAGCAGATATTGCCACACGCCCCACGCATTGATGGCGAGAAGCACCGTGTTCATCGCAGCAATCGGCATCGCGTCCGAAGTGAGGCCTGAAACGATCCATGTCACCGACACCGCGCAGAACAGTACAAAGCCCCAGCCGGTAAAGCGGCGCCCGCGATCTGCTGCAATCAGCCCGGCGGCCAGCATCGTGCCGATGGCGGCGATCCATTCGAGTGGCCCGTTCATGCAGGCATAAAGGATGGCGCGGGTTCAGGTTCCCGGCGGGCAGGGTTTGCGCATATTTCCTACAGCATTGCGCGCTGGCGATTCACATTGATCACATTGAAATGTGATATGTGTTGGAAAATGTTGGTTGGTGGAAGGCGCGAAGGTGAGGGGTGCCCAGCGCTGTTTTCGCACCGCCTCGCGTGCAGTTCCGGCCCCGTCGGCGTCTTACTGTCGCGCTAGGTTCCTTTAGGTCGCTTTCAGTTCGCCGGATCGCCCGCTGCCGTAAGCCGCGCCAATTGGTCGTCGGTTAGGTCAAGCCTCAGCGCTTCAAACTGGATATCGAGCTGTTGTGGTTTGCTGGCGCTGGCAATCGGCGCAGCAATGCCGGGCTGGGCGAGCAGCCAGGCAAGCGCCACTGCGCCATGGCTGGCACCGGTTTCAGCCACGACTTCGTCGAGCACGGGAAGCACTTTCAGCCCCCGGTCGAAGAAGCGTTCGATGGAGGAGCCGCGGTTGTGCCTTTGCAGATCATCGCGGCTGCGATACTTGCCCGTCAGGAACCCGGCGGCAAGGCCAAACCACGGAAAATGCAGGATATCCTGCGCGGTGCATAGTGCCTGCAAATCGGCCGGAAACGCCTCCCGGCAGACCAGATTGTATTCGTTTTGCAACACAGTGAAACGCGTGTGCCCGCCTGCATCCGCTGCCGCGTTGAGCGAGGCGAGGCGCGTGGCATCGTAATTCGACGCGCCCAGTTCGCGCACCTTGCCCGCCTTTACCAGCGCATCGAAACCGGCGGCGACATCGGGCTGCGGGGTCTGCTCCTCATCGCGGTGCGCGTAATAGAGATCGACATAATCGGTGCGCAGCCGTTCGAGCGATTTTTCGAGTTCCTCCGCCACTTTGGCGGGCGCGAGATCGCCGGGTTTTCCGAACATTCCGGTTTTGGTGGCGATCTTCATGTCGCCGCGAACACCGCGCGATTCCAGCCACTTGCCGATCACCGCCTCGCTCTCGCCGCCGACATGGCCCGGCACCCAGACCGAATAGCCTTGCGCGGTATCCACCATCCGCCCGCCCGCTTCGAAAAACCGGTCGAGCACCGCGAAACTGGCGTCCAGATCGGCCGTGAAACCAAAGACATTGCCGCCAAGAACCAGCGGGATACCGCCGAAGGAAGGGTGAGAAGTCATGCGAATTTCTCTCCGATAGCCAGCAGCGCCATCGCCGCTTCGGCTGCGCCTGCGCCCTTATTGCCCTGCTTTGGATCGGCGCGATAGATCGCCTGCGCCTCGTTCTCGGTCGTCAGTATGCCGTTGCCCACGGCAATGCCATCCATCGTCAAGGCCATGATGCCGCGCGCGCTTTCGCCTGCCACGATTTCAAAGTGATAGGTCTCGCCCCGGATCACCACGCCCAGCGCCACGAAGCCATCGTAATAATTGGCGGCCGCCGCAATCGCGCCGGGCACTTCCAGCGCGCCGGGTACGGTCAGCACATCGACGCTGTGCCCCGCGGCTTCCAGAGCGCCGCGCGCGCCTTCAATCAGCATATCGTTCAAATGGGCGTAGAAGCGCGCTTCAACTATCAGAAACTTAGCCATTTTCGGTATTCCTTACTTGGCAATGGGCTGTTCGCCGACAATCGAAAGGCCATAGCCTTCGAGACCGACCAGCGAATGGCGGGTGTTGGTGAGCAGCACCATGTCACGCACGCCAAGTTCTGCCAGGATCTGCGCGCCGACGCCGTAGTCGCGCTGTTCGGTCGGTTCGTCCTGTGTGCTTTCCACCGGGGGCAGGCCGCCCTTCTGGGTGTTGATCGCGCGCGACACGTAATCGCCGGTGGGGCGGTTGATCAGCACGACCACGCCCGCGCCCTCCTCGCCGATCATGCGCATCGCACCTTCGAGCAGGCCGTGCCGCTCGGTATCCTGCGCGAAAATATCGTCGAACAGCGACAGCGCGTGCATCCGCACCAGCGTCGGGCGGGATGGGTCGATATGGCCCTTGACGAGCGCCATCGTCTCGCTGCGGGTGGCCTTGTTCCAGAAGCTGATCGCGCGCCATTCACCGCCCCAATGGCTGCGGAACCGGGTTTCGGCGCGCTGTTCGAGCAGGTGATCGTGTTGGCGGCGGTAGGCGATGAGGTCGCGGATCGTGCCGATCTTGAGGCCGTGGCGGCGGCCGAAGCGGATCAGGTCGTCGAGGCGGGCCATGGTGCCATCTTCGTTCATGATCTCGCAGATCACACCGCTGGGGTTGAGGCCGGCAAGGCGCGAAATGTCCACCGCCGCCTCGGTATGGCCGGCGCGCACCAGCACCCCGCCTTCGCGCGCCACCAGCGGGAAGACATGGCCGGGGGTGACAATGTCGTCTGCACCCTTGCTGGCATCGATCGCGACCGAGATGGTCCGCGCCCGGTCGGCAGCGCTGATGCCGGTGGTGACACCCTCGCGCGCCTCGATCGCCACGGTAAAGGCGGTTTCGTGGCGGGTGCGGTTTTTGCGGCTCATCAGGTCGAGCCCCAGCGTGTCGACTCGTTGCCGGGTAAGGGCAAGGCAGATCAGGCCGCGGCCATGCGTCGCCATGAAATTGATCGCATCGGGCGTGGCCATCTGGGCGGGGATGACAAGGTCGCCCTCGTTCTCGCGGTCCTCGTCATCAACGAGGATGAACATGCGCCCGTTGCGCGCTTCGTCAATGATCTCCTCGATCCCGACCAGCACGGGGGTGTCGTCGTTCTCGGCAAGGAAGCGCTCAAGTTTGGCAAGCGTGTCGGCAGTGGGGTTCCAGCTGGGCAGGGTGCAATCGCGCAATGAATTGACATGCAGCCCCGCCGCCCGCGCCAGCCCCGCACGGGTCATTTTCCCGCTTTCGATAACTTCGCGGACACGAAAAATTGTCTTTTCATCCATGCGGACTGAAGTATCACATTAAAATGTGATCGCAAGCCGTATCGATCACATTTACACCTTTGCGTCTTTCCTGCTTGCGCCGCGGGCGGGGCTTGCGCATGGAGTTCACAGGGAGGCGCAGTGACCGATTCAGTCCCAGAACACGCGGCTTTGCTGGACGATTTCCGCAAGGCCATGCGCCATGTCGCGGCCACGGTCTATGCCGTAACCACGCGGCACGAGGGGCGTTCCTACGGCATACTCGCCACCGCGGTCAGCTCGCTCAGCTTCGATCCGCCCTCGCTGCTGGTCTGCATCAACCGCAGCGCCTCGCTCCACGCGCCCTTGCTGGCCGAGGGACGTTTCTGCGTGAATGTGCTGGGCCTTGGAAACCGCGATGTGGCGGAGCACTTCATGACGCCATCGGCGGCAGATCGCTTCACCGTCGGGGATTGGGAGCTGGCCGATGGCGTGCCGGTGCTCGCCAGTGCGCAATCGAGCCTGCTTTGCCAACTTGTGCACGCGCATGATTTCGGCACGCACAGCATCTTTATCGGCGAATTGACGGCGGCAAAGCACCGGCAGGATGCCACGCCGCTGACCTATTTTGACCGGCAGTATATTGATATCAGCGAAGCGCCCGGACGATGAAAGGGCGGCGCTAATCGCTCATCGGCTGATCGCGCCGCATCAGCAGATGGGCCGCGGCCGAGGGGAGCGACTGCCCCGCCAATGACGAAGCAATTTCCCGCGCGATCAGGCGCGCCCGCTCACCATTGGGGGGATAGATCCGGCTGCGCAGCAGGCCTGTGCCCAGAACCTGCGCAGCCGTTTCTTGCCAGAATGCAGGGGCAATCGCCGGATCGAACCCGGCATTGGCGAGAAGGTGCGCGGAAAGCAGATCGGCCTCGACCTCGGCCTGCCGGGTGAGGCGGCGGCTGCGCCCGAATTCGGCCGCGAACCCCTCGGCAACGCCCGCCTCGCGCAGGCGGCGTTGATGGTCCAGCACCGCATGGGCGAGCTCGTGCGAAAACAGCACCGCCAGCCCCGGCTCGTCCAGCCTTGCTGCCAGCGCGTGGCTGATCTGGATCACACGCCCGTCGGAGCGGGCGGTGTTCCCGCTATCCGCCAGCACTTCCACCAGAACGCGGCATCCGTGCGGCGTATTCATGCGGACGCGGTGCAACGCCCCCTCGCGCCGCACATCCAGCGTGATCGGGCCTGACAGGTGTGCCAGCTGCTCGAACACCTCGTCGCGCAAGGGAAAGCCGGGGCGGCGTGGCAGGCGATCGACCGGCATATTGTCGATGGCAATCAGACCATCGCCCGGCCGCAGCCCCGCCTGTTCGGCGGCTGACCCCGGTATGATCTGCGCCACACTGGCCGCGCCGTTGACGAACCAGCCACCCGCTTCCTGCCCATACTGATCCGCGCTGTGGATGATCATGCCGGTCAGCGGCATGGTCTGGCGGCACAGATGCGCGTTCGCACCCATCAGGCGTTCGGCCAGAGAGGCAAGGCGCAGATCCTGTTCCCACAGGCTGGAACGCGTCTGCGCCACAGCCGCCTGTGCCCATGTCAGCAGGCTTGCAAGGAACAGCGTAGTGAGGGCGCGCAGCATGGCCGCCCGTCTTGAACCGGCACGCCCGTGCGATCAAGCGCGCGTCCGCTTTTTGATGCGTTAGCATTTATGCGCTAAGCGCAGGCCGCATTTGGCAGGAGTTCCCATGCGTTATCTGGTTACCGGAGTTGCAGGTTTCATCGGTTCTGCCGTCGCCGATGCGCTGCTGGCCCGCGGGGACGAGGTGATCGGGATCGATAGCCTCAACGATTACTATCCCGTGGCGCTAAAGCAGAACCGCCTTGCCCGCGTGCGCGAAAACGGCGGAGGACGGTTCCGGTTCAAACAGGTGGATTTTTCGGATCACGTTGCGCTCGATTTCGCGCTGGCCGGCGAGGCGTTTGATCGCATCGTGCATCTGGGCGCGCAGCCGGGCGTGCGTTATTCAATCGATCATCCCCGCGCCTATGTCGCCGCCAACATTGCGGGGCATCTGAACATTCTGGAAGTGGCGCGCGAACGGCAGAGCGCGCACATGGTCTATGCCAGTTCCAGTTCGGTCTATGGCGGGGCGAAGAAGGTGCCGTTTTCGGTGGAAGACCGCGTCGATCACCCCATGTCGCTCTATGCCGCCACCAAAAAGGCGGACGAATTGATGAGCGAAACCTACGCGCATCTCTACCGCCTGCCGCTGACGGGCCTGCGCTTTTTCACCGTCTACGGCCCCTGGGGGCGGCCCGACATGATGGTGTGGAACTTCACTCACCGCATTCTGACCGGTCAGAGCATACCCGTTTTCAACCACGGCGAGGTCTGGCGCGATTTCACCTATATCGACGATATCGTGTCGGGCGTGGTGGCGGCCCTCGATCATCCCCCGGCGGATGACGGGGCGGAGAAGCCCGGCGGCAGCGTGGGCCCGCACAGCCTCTACAACATCGGCAACCATCGCTGCGAGAAGCTGACAGATGTGATCGCGGTGCTGGAGGACGCGTGCGGGCGCAAGGCTGTGATGGAGATGCTGCCAATGCAGCCGGGCGATGTGCCGCGCACTTTTGCCGATATCGACGCGATCAGCCGCGATCTGGGCTATCGGCCCACCACGTCGGTTGATGTGGGCGTGCCGCGTTTTGTCGAATGGTATCGGGGATATGCGGGGCTCTAGAGACCGAGCGTTGCGCGGCTGACCTCATCCCAGTTGCGCGCGCCCAGCATCGCCATGGTGCGCCGCGTCTCCTCTGCCAGCAGTTCGAGCGCGCGCGCCACGCCCGCTTCGCCCGCGGCGGCAAGCCCGTAAAGCGCCGCGCGCCCCACCATCACCGCATCCGCGCCCAGCGCGCGCGCTTTCACGATGTCGCTGCCCCGGCGCACCCCGCTGTCGAGAAAGACGGTGAGTTTGCCGGTAACCGCCTCTACGATGGCGGGCAGCGCGTCAATTGCGGCGATGGAGCCATCAAGCGCGCGGCCGCCATGGTTGGAAACAACGATGCCGTCTGCTCCCAGTGCCAGCGCGCGGCGGGCATCATCGGGATGCAGGATGCCTTTCAGCACAAGCTTGCCCGGCCACAGATCGCGCAGGTGCCGCAGCGCATCCTCGTCCAGATCGTCCTGCTTGAAATGCGCGCCCGGCTTGGCCCCGCGCGCCACCGAATGCTTGAGATGCGCGGGCAGGTTCGCCTGCGTGGGCAGGCGGCCATCCTCCAGCAGATAACGCCCCAGCACGCCCGCCAGCCAGCGCGGATGCAGCAACATGTCGGGCACATTGCGGCGGTTCGCCTTGATCGGCATCCCGTATCCGTTGCGGTGCAGATATTCGCGGTTGGGGATCACCGGCAGGTCGAGCGTCACGAACAGCGCCTCACACCCCAGCAGATGCGCGCGGCGCACCACGTCGTAGGACAGATCCTTGTCGCGCCACAGGTAAAGCTGGAACCACTGCGTGCCGCCCGCGGGCACAATCTCCTCGATATCCATCGTGCCCGCGCTGGAAATGGTGAAGGGCACAGCTGCCGCTGCCGCCGCGCGCGCCAGATGCACATCGCCCTTGTGCCAGATCAGCCCCGCCGCGCCGGTGGGTGCGATAGCGAGGGGGAGGGGAACCGGCTTGCCGAAAATGCTGGCGCTGGTGTCGATCGCCTCGACCCGGCGCATCACGCGCGGCACGAAGGTCAGCGCATCGAGCGCGGCGCGGTTGCGCGCCATGCCGTGTTCATCCTCCACCCCGCGTTCAAGATATTCCCAGATCCCGCGCGGGAGGCGGCGGCGCGCCCTTTCGCGCAGGTCAGCGATGTTCCAGCAGTCCAGCGTCGCGGTCATCGCCTGCCAGCGTCAGCCGCGACCGAGGAACGGCAGCTTGTTCTGCACCATCAGCGCTTCGTAGAAATTGAGGTGATCGGGCATGTCGCACATATGGATGATGATGCCCGCCGCTTCTTCCGGAGTGGCGGCGAAGTTTTCGGGCAGCTTCACCGATCCGGGCATGATTTCGGTGGCAACGATGCCCGGATGGAAGATTGAGACGGCGATGTTGTGATCGCGTCCGTCGAGAGCCAGCGCGTGCGTCAGGCCCGACAAGCCGAACTTGCTCGCGGTATAGCTGGGGCATTCATTCCGCGGCACCTTGGCCGAGATCGAGCCGACATTGACGATGCGCCCGTGCCCGCCGCGCTTGAAGATCGGCCAAGCGTGCTTGCAGCACAGGAACGCGCTGGTGAGGTTGGTGGCGATCACATTGTTCCAGTGATCGAGGCTGGCCTGATCGACCGGGGTGTTTTCGGCGATCCCGGCATTGTTGATGAGGACATCGACCGTGCCGAACCGTTCGACAGCTGCCGCGAACAGATTCTCCACCGCCGCCTCGTCGGTCACATCGGTGGCAACCGCCAGCGCTTCGCCGCCCATACCCTCAATCTGCGCGACCAGATCGGCGAGCCGATCCACCCGGCGCGCAGCAAGCACGACCTTGGCGCCCTTTTCGACAAAGCCCAGCGCGCAGGCCTTGCCGATGCCCGAACTGGCGCCGGTGACCACGGCCACGCGGCCTTTCAGAATGCTCATGGCCCAAACTCTCCCCTTGTGCCTCTGGTTTGCCGGCGTGTGTAGCGGGGCGGGCGGGGCAGGGGAACCGGGTATTTCGGGACTTCAGCGGATCTGCGCGGTGAAGCTGACGGTAAAGCTGCGCGGCGTGCCGGTGGATGCCGCCATTGATCCCTTGGGGTTGATGCAGATGAATCGTACCGCCGGGTCATACGCCGCAACGGGTGTGTAATTGCAGGCGGCAAAGCTTGTGGGCTGCGTGGCCGCATTGGAGTATCGCACATCGGTCGCTGCGTTAAAGGTGAGGTTCGATGTGGGCGAGCCTTGCGTGAATGTGGGGCTTGCCGCTGTGCCTACGCGCAGATTGGCGGGCAGCGCATCGATCACCACCACCGAATTGTTGTCCACCGCCAGATTGCCCGAATTTTGGATCAGCAGACTATACCGCACCAGCGCGCCGGGAATGTGAAACGGTCCCGTTGAGCCATTCACAGGATCGGACAGCAGGGTAGAGCTTTTCGTGACCGTCAAGGTCGCATTATTGCCGCGCCGCGTGTTGGTGATGGTGCAGCGGATGATGTCGCCAAATTGCGGGGTGATCGTGGCGTTGGCAGTGGTGGGTAGCGGCGTAGTGGAGCCGCTCCAAGCATTGGTGCAGCTCATTGTCGCGGTGTATTGGTCAAGCGCGGTGGTGCCTGCGCCCAACTCATACAGCGTATAGGCGGTGCCGGGTGTGACCTGCGTCAGCGCGGTGGAGCCATTGGTAACGGTGGCCCCGGTGCCAGTTGTCGTGGTGGTGGCCACCACTGTGCCGCCCTGGTCGATCCGCATGATAAACTGATCGCTGGCGAAGCGCCGCCCGAACGTGCCCAACGCCTTGCTCAGTTGCAGATGCGGACGCGGCACGCTGGTGAACACGCAACTGACATTGTCGCCAAATTGCAGCGCGCCGAGGTTGAAATTCACCGTCTCCACATTGGTAGGCAGTATCGTGGAGGAACTGACCGCATTGGTGCAGGTGAGCAGCGTGCGGTATTGCCCCTGCGCGCTCACGCTGCCGCTTGCCATGGTCTGCACCAGGCGGAGCGGCAGGGCCGAACTGCTCGACAAGGCGGCAGCGGTAAAGGGGCCAAGCGCGGTGCCTGATGTGGTGCCCGACGCCAGCACCGCGCCATTGCTCGATGCGCGAATGTCGAAAGTGAACTGGTCGGCAGCATCAATGCGCGTGGCGGTAATCTGCTGCGTCAGCCGGATCGAGGCGAATCGCACCGCAAACATCAGCCCTTGCAGGCCCGATCCCACCATGGACGCGGTCACAGTCGTCGGCGTGCTTGAGCCGAAGATATGCGCGCCCACCGTGCCGCCCACGCCGGTGACGGTGGCCGTGTTGGTGTTCACTCCGCTGACCGTTGGGTAGGTCGAACCACTCACCGGCCCAACCAGATCGAGCAATTGCCAGGCCCCGCCATTGGTGGTGATCTGGATCGATTCCCCGCCATTCGAACTCTCGCCGTCGCCCACCACAAACATGTAGGAGGTGATCGCCTGCGAACCCGAAGGCGGGGTGAGGACGATATTGCTGAAAGTAACCGTCGTGGTGCCCGATGCGGTCTGGTAGAAGATCGGCCGCCCGCCAATGCCCAGAAACGCGGTGTTGCCAACCGCCGCGCCGGTCCATGACGGGGAGGTTGCCGCCCCCGCCGCCGCGCCCGATACGCGCAGGGTAAAGGTCATCACCGTGCCATCGGGCAAGGTGTAGCTCATGTTCTGGCCCGATGAGCTGCGGGCGGCGGTGTTGTTATAATTGGTGAGGTCGAGCCAGCAATAGGTCTGCCAGTTGGCCGGCCCGGTGGGCCCTTGCGAGGTGGCATACTGGCAATTCTGTGCCTGCGCCGGACTGGCCAGCAGCCAGCCCGCCATAACCGCGAAGATCAGCGCCATCAGGCGCGCGGCAAATCCGGTTTTGCATCCATGCCCAAACACGGGGCGAGCCTTAGGCAGAATCCCTTTGCACATGGTTAACGTCGCCATAACCATGCGAGATGGCCGGGCAGGCGAACTCATTGCCGGCGCCCCAGCAGGCCGAACAGGTCCTGGTCGAACTTCAGGCGCACATTGGCATAGATACCGCGATTCGTCTGGCGCGCCTCGCCAAAATCGGCGTCGCGGAAACCGGTGATGTTGTAGCCGACAGTCAGCAGCATGTCGGGAACGGGGCTGATGCCGACTTCCGGACCCAACGAGAAATGCGTGGTCCCTTCGGCCAGATTGGCGCGCACATTGGCACGGCCGCCCACCTCGATATGTTCGCCCACGGCAATCCGCAGGTCAAAGCCGCCCAGCAGCGATGTGCCCTTGGCGCTGTAGCCTTCGACGCTATCCAGATCGTGGCGCACGGCGGCAAAGACGGCCACTTCGCTGGGGCGCAGGCGTTCGTCCCCCCGCGGTGCCCAATTGGTGGAGGTGGAGAGGATGAAGCGGCGCGAGCGCGCGTCGCCGTCGATGATCAGGGGGGAACGGCCCGCGGGGCCGATCTCGCCCGCCACAGCGCCTACCACACGGTCACTGCGGTATTCGGCCTTGCCCAGCAGCGCGAATGTGCTGGCCGCAGGGCGCCATGCGACCGAAAGGGCTGCATCGGATACGGTCACGCTGGTTCCCGCGGCGGTGCTGGCGCGGCTCCAGGTAAAGCCGCCACCTGCAACCTTGCCTTCGCCCAGATCGCGCAGCACCGCGGCGGAAAGCCCGCGCCGGTCGGCAAATTCGCCATCGCGCAGTTCGGCGCGGGCGCGGGCCGACCATTGGTCAAGGCGCAGATTCGCACCCACGCTGTAGGCGGTGTAATCCTCGCCCAGCGCGCCAGACTGGCCCAGATGACCGCCAGAGCTGACCGGATGTGCCGGGTTGGCGACATCGGGCAGGGCAATACCGCCTGCCAGCGTGCGGTTGCCATCCACCAGCAGGTCGAAACTGACCGCTTCGGACAGGCCAAGCGTCTGGCCAAGGCTGAAGGCGGCATAGCTGCGCGCCGCATCCGCGCCGAGGCTCTGCCGGCCCAGCGTGGTGATGACGCGGCTGCCCCGGATCGGCGCAAATTCGACGCCTGCCTGCAGGTTGCGGCTGTCCAGTTGCGCGCCCTGCGCGATTTCGTAAGAGGCAATGGCGCGCACATCGCTCGTCACCGTGTAGCGCAGGCCCAGCGTATGGCGGTTGGGCAGGTCGATCGCATCCGCACCGCCCAGCGCCAGGCTGGTGGTGCCCGAAACCTCAAGCTGGTTGTCGAGCAGACGCTGCGTCGCGCCCGCTTCCAAAACGGTGGAGGTGGCCTCTGCCCCATCCGCCCGCGTATCGGACAGATACGCGACCCCGGCGAACATGTCGGTATCCTCGGTGCGACGCACCATGCGCAGCTCGCCCGCCTCACGGTTGGCGTTGCTGTCGAGGCTGTCCTCGCGCCACAGGGCGGCGACGGCGGAAAGCCCTTCGACCAGTTCCACCCGCGCATCCGCGCCAATCTTGCGGCGGTCACGCTCGGCCAGGTTCTGCTGGCCGACGCCGAAATCGCTGTCCACCTGCCGGACATAGGCAGAAATGTCGCGGTTGCCGCTCTGGTGGCGCATTTCGGCCAGCCAGGCATTGCCGGCGCCATTTGCGCCATCGGAAAGGGCGACTTCGGCGCGCAGTTCGGTTTCGGCATTCAGGTGCAGGCGCATATCCGCCGCGCCGAGGTTGGCGCGTTCCGCCTCGCCACGGTCGCTGATCGCGGTGGCACCCAGTTCCAGCGCGCCGCCCATGCCGGTCCATGTGGTGCGCAGGCCGCCATTCCACTGCGCCTGTCCCTGCTCGTCCACTTCGTAATCGATCACGAGGAATTGCGGATCGAGCGCCTCGTCGCGGCCCGCCAGCGGCTGGGCGAGCGTGATCGTGCCGCTGAGCATATCGAGCGTGTAATCGACAAAGCGCATCAGTTGGCGGCGTTCGGTGATCACTTCGGACCGCAGCCGGTCGCGCACTTCCACCACCACCCGCTCGCTGCCGGGGAGGATGTAGCGGCTCGACAGGCGGTAGGGGCCGGTCAGGCCGCTGCCCTGGATCTCGTCGCGGCGGTGGCGCGTGGCGATCTCGGCGGCAAAGGCCTGCGCCTGCACCGCGCCAAACTGCGCCTCGGCCTTCACGCCGGTGGCGGTGCGCTGGTAATGCGCCAGGCTGGTATTGACAAAACCTGTCAGGAAATCGCCGTAAAGCGCGTAGAACGCATCACTTTCGACACGAACATACAGCTTCTCACGCGATTGCGCATCAAACGCCCGCTGCGATCCGTCGGCAAAAATGGTGTAATAGGCGGACGGGTCGATAATGCCCAGCAGGGGCTGGTCGTCGGCCTGCTTCATGCTGTCATAGGCAACAGTGAGCAGATAGCGACCCAGCACGCGGCCCTTGGCATAGAGCGCAACGCGCGCGTCGCCGCCCAGATCGCTGGAGAAATCCTCGCCGCGCTCCATCGCGTCGGCCACGCTTTGCGCACCGGCAGAACCTTCGACAAGGCCGATCAGAGTCCACGGCTGGTCGCCCGGCTGCATCCACGCGTCAATCTGCTGCGTGCGGCGGCTTTCGCCATCGGCAAAATTGAGAGTGACCGAGAAGGAACCGGAAATCATCGTGGGTTCGAGCGCGATGCGGGCGATGCCGTCATCCCCTTCGATCACCCAGCGCGCATTGCTGCCGCCAAAATTGTTGAGCGCAAGCAGACGGTCCGCTTGCGCCTCTGCCGCGCTGCGATAGGGGCCGTCGAGCTGAAAGGCGCCCGAAATGCCCGCATGGACGGGCCGCCCGTTGCGGTCGGTCAGACGCAGGGCAAGCACGGGCGCGGTGGTGCCGTCCGCAACAAGGCGCGAGAGTTCGGGAACAATCTGCGCGCGCATCGGTGTATCGGCGAAATGCACGGTCTGGGTAAGTGTCTGCGTCTGCTCCCCGCGTGTCACCACTGCGTCCAGCCGCGTCTCCGCGCCGGGCAGGTGGATGCCGCGCCAATGGCTGACGGCGTAAGCGCCCGACGGGTGCCGCTGCGTGCCTTCAAAGGCGAGGGCGGGGGCGGCGACGCCGTTGACCAACAACGCGGCGCTGGCATCGGCCCGGTGCCGCACCGCCACGCGAATGGCAGGGGAACGCGGATTGGCATCGGCGGCGGGGGACAGGAAACCGTCAGGTCCGTCACCCTGTGCCAACCAATCGATGGACACGGGGGCAGTTTCGGCCGCATCCTTCTCCTCAGTCGGATCAGCAGGAGATGCTTCGGCCATGGGCGCGGCGAAGAGGGCGTCCAGCGCGCCTTCGGGCACCACGACATGGAAGTCGGCAACCGCCAAGCTGCCGCCTTGCCCGCGCACGAAGCGCGAGGTGGCGCTTCCTGCGCTGCGGGTGGTTCGGGTGCAGTCGACCGCGCGGCTGCCTTCGGGAAGGGTATGCGGCTGCAACTGCGCGACATGCGTCCCCGGCACCAGTCCTTCGAAATGATAGCGCCCCTCGGCATCGGTCACGGCAAAGCTGCCATCCTGCAACATCACGCGGACGCCCGGAATGCCGCGCGCCTGCGCCGGATTCACGCAACCGCCTTCGGTCACCCGGCCGATCAGCGTCATCCGGCTGGCAAGCCCGTTGCGGGTGATCCGCAGGCGGGCCTGCGCGCTCTGGCGTGTGGCGCCATTGGTCGCAGTGGCGGTGTTGATGGCGACCCCTGCGGACGCATCAGGGCGCACGCTCATGATATAGGTGACCGTGTGGCTCTGTCCCGGCGCGAGGCTTGGCAGTTCCAGAGCATAGCCGCGCCCGGTGCTGGCTATTTGCAGTCTGTCCTCGGCCACGGCGGCATTGTTCACTCGCACGGACCCGGCGCGCAGCCGCAGCGCGGCGCTGGCAAGGTCATCCAGCACGATCGGCCCGCTGGCGCGCGCCGGGTCGCGGTTGGTCAGCGTGACGCGATAGACGACAGTGTCGCCCGGCTGCGCCCGGTCGCGCGAAGCGGTCTTGCGGATCACCAATTCCCCGCGCGGGCCATCCACCGGAATATCCACCAGCAGCGGGGCGAGCGAAGTGAGCGCAAAAATCTCGCCATAGGAAGCGGGCAGGATGGTGAACGCGCCGCCGCCGGGGCGGGGCAGGCTGGCAATCTGCTCGGCCGTGGCCGCCGAAGGGGCGGTGTAGGGAGCAGGCGGGCTGACAACCAGACGGTAATCGCCCAACGGGGCCAGCGGGAACTGGTAGGCGCCGTCACCCATCGGATAGGTGCGGCCCGCAGCATCGGTCACCACCGATCCGGTGGTGATGGAGGAGGGGTAAGGCGTGACCCCGTCAAAGGCGAAAACCTTGGCCGGCGCGCCAGTGCGCGCATCGATCAGCGTCACCACCGCGCCGTTGACCGGCGCACCCGTCACGCTGTCGAACACCACGCCCAGCGGATCGGCGAGCGCCTCCAGGCTGGCAATCGTGCTGCCCGCCGCGCCGTCTTCGCCCAGCATCCGCACGGTAATGGCCGAATGGTTCTGCACCGCCAGCTGGCAATCGTGATGCACGATTGGCTGCACATTGCCGGTGGTGACGATGGAGGTGAGGAACACACCGGAATTGGCGGCGGTCTCGATCGCCCGGACTCGCTCTCCATCGCCCGTTTGCGAGGAAATCACCAGGTCGAGCGTATCGACCGACGCGGGATCCAGATTGGCGGCCGAAGCTTCAATCTGGAGAACCATCTGAAGCCCCGCGCGCACGCTGGTGCTTTCGACAACGGGCGTGGAAACGGTGGCGCCGGCACCAGGCGATACGGCAAGCGGCCCGGATGTGCCGGGGCGGCCTGCGCAATAATTCGCCAGCAGATCGATTGAACCGGTCGCACCCGGCTGCGGCACGAATGTGCGCACGCGCATCGCCGGTGGCGGGGTGCTGACAGCAAAGGAAACTTCGTTGGATTGCACGCTCTGGCGTGTTTCACCCACGCGCCAGCTGGCATTGGCCACATTGCTGATCGTGCCGCCAACCGCGCTCTGCGGGGCGACCAGTGCGCACGCCAGGGCAAGGCCGAAAAGGCCCTTCAGGCTGCGGCGAAGATCAGTGCGCCAGATCATGCGAATGGATTGGAAACCGGGCCGGCGCAGTCAGGTGACGCGCCAGCCCTGATGTTCCGGTCAGTTGATCGTCGCGCGGAAGATCAGTGTCTGGGTCGTGTCGGCCGGAAGGCTCGCCACGGTGCCCGTGACGACGCCGCCCGATTCCGAACCGACACCCGTGCCAGGCGTATCGCAATCCGGGCCACCCACCAGCACGCCGAACGCGTCCACATAGGTAACTTCGGCGGGCAGCGTATCGCTCAGCACAATATTTTCAGCCGTGGCGCTGCCCGCGGCGTTGCTCACCGCGATGCAGTATTCGATAGTGGCGCCGGGAATGAAGGTCCCGGTGCCGAAATCGCCCGCGACAATGCGGCTCGACTTGGTGGCCGACAACGTAGCGCCGAACACTTCGAATGCGTCCACCGCGCTGAAGGAGGCGGTGCGCGCGCCATCCACAAAGCCCGCGGCATCGGCAAAGATCGTGTCCATGCCGGCCGTGTTGGTGGCGGCCTGGGTCAGATCGGTGCCCAGCCCGGTGCCGTTGTTGTTCTCCTTGGCCGTTGCGGTCAGGATGATCCCGGCGACAGCGGCATTGGCAAGGCCAGTGGGCACATTGGCGGCAACCACATGCACCACGACCGGCGAATCCGGAGCCAACGCGTTGAGGTGGGTGATAAGCGTATCGCCCGCGTCGAACACACCATCGCCATCATCGAGGTAATAGGTAAAGCCGCCGGTCGTATCGAAGCTGTCATTGCCAAAGATATCGACCGATTCCCCGTCGGCGCGCTGGCTCGCCGTCAGTTGGAAATCCAGCGTGTCGTTCGAGGTGTTGGTCACGGTGAAGCTCACCGCCTGCGCGGTTGCGCCGGGGGTGACGATCGTGGCAGACGCATCGGTGCGCGCCACCACCAGATCGACCTTGCGGTCAACCGTCACGGTGTTGGACGCGGTTGCCTGCGTCTGGGCGATGCCGCCCACTTGGTATTGCACGGTCACATTATTGGTAATCGTGCTGCCCGCCTGCGTGCCGGCCGCCAGTGCCGGAGACGCAAGAAGCAGCGAGCCGGTCACGGCAGAAATCGCCGTGCCGACCAGCAGTCTGGTCCTGTTCATGATTTATCCCCTGATATTAAGTAGCACGGTTACTTGACGACTGCCCGGAAACCGACCGAACCCGCTTCGCCGGGTGCGATCAGCGCGATTGTCCAGCGCAGATGGGTGATGTCGTCGACCGTGGCGGGGGTTGTCTCCCCGTTCTCGCGTTCAACGACAAGTTCGCTGAGATTGCCCCAGCTTTCGCCGCCATCCACCGATACCTGGGTGGACAGGGCCGATTCGTCCGTTACCCGCACGGTGGCGGGTACGGGATTGACGAGGAGGAGATCGTTCACCGCCTCCGCGCCCATATTGCGATAGGAAACCGAAAAATGGAGCAGATCCTGCGGCAGCACATTGCTTGCCTCGGCCAGTTGCTCTTCGGTGCCGTTGTTCTCATCCGCCGGGATGACCACTTGCACCGCACTCGAAAGCTCGACAGGCGATTCTTGCGCCATTGCCGCCATGGGCGACGCAACCATCAGCGATCCGGCGACAAGAGTGGCCTTCAAGAAGTTGGAAAACATCACAAACCTCCTCAATCAATCGCAACCTGGAAGGTAACCACATGGCTGGCGCCTGCGGCCACGGTGCCCAGATCCACGGCGATCCCGGCGGGCGAGGCGGTGCCAGCGTCATCGCCAGCCGCATCGGTCAGCGAAGCTCCGTCGAGGCGCAGGCTGGCAGCGACATAGCTGGTGCCGGTGGGAATGACGTCGCTCACCACCAGGTCGGAGACCGGCGCAGAGCCGTTGACGGCCGCTGTCAGTTGATAAGTGACGACCGCACCGGGAACGGCTTCGGTGCCGCCAAAGGGATCGGCAATCGTGGCGGACTTGCTCAGCGTGACGGTGGCGGTTTGGCTGAACACGGTGCCGAGCGCATTGCCGGTGGCATTCTGCGCGCCGACCACGGCATCCCCGCCGCCTTCGCCTTCCCCTGCGAAGACGGTGCCCGCGGGGCCGCTGCCGGTTGCCGCCGTGGCGGTGAGGCGCACTTGCGCCAGATCGCCGTCGGCCGGCGGCGTCGTCCATTCCAGAACCACAAAAACCGTGCCCAGGGCATCGGGTGCCATGACAGGTGTGGCTCCGCCCGGCGTGATCAGCAGATCGGTGCCCGGCTCGTAAATGCCGTTATTGTTGCTGTCCCAGACGATGGCCACCACCGCCGGATCGAAATCGTCCCCGGCCAGGGCCGCGTCTACCAGGAGGTTGAAGGCTTCCGGGCCGTTGCCTGTATTCTCCACCTGGAAACGCAGCACCGCGCCCGATGCGGTGATCGGCACATTGGCGCCATCCAGCGATGCAACGCTGACATCGAGCAGCTCGTCGATGCGCACGACCACCGTGTTGGAGGTGACCGTGGTCGTGCTTGCGCCTTGCTGGAAAGTGGCCGTGGCCGTGTTTTCCACCAGCGATCCCGCCGTGATCCCGCGCGCCGCGGCAGGCGTCGCAAGGAAGGGCGTAGCTGCCGCGATGGTTAACAGCCAGGGTGCAAATCGTGCACGACGGATAGGGGGTTTTGCATAGTTCATGGGCGCCTATTGCGCCAGACTTGGTAAACAAGCCGTTAGCTAACAGGCGCTTTTGTCGTATTATTCCAGTTCGCCGGGCGTGCAGATGAGCGGTGGGCGGTTAGGCGCAATTGGCAGGACAAGAAGGGAGGTGGTGGACGCACTAGGGCTCGAACCTAGGACCCGCTGATTAAGAGTCAGCTGCTCTACCAACTGAGCTATGCGTCCACACCGGCATTCGCCCGAAGGCACCAACCGAACCGGATTGCCTGAGCGGCGAATCGCGGGGAGACGCGCATATAGCGCAACTTTTCTGGATGAAAAGGCCTGCCGCGCGGGAAAAGCGAGGAGCCTTGCAAAAACCCTTCCGGCACACATCACCGCGCTGCCGCTCAGGTCGTCCGTCCGCCCGCCTGCCGTGTCCAGCGATCGACCATCATCAACGTGCCGATGCAGATCATGTTCGTCATCATTGATGATCCGCCATGGCTCATGAAGGGCAGGGGGATGCCCACCACGGGGGCCAGGCCCATCACCATCATCAAATTGACCGCGACATAAAAGAAGATCGTCGCAGTCATGCCCGCCGCCAACAAGCGTGAAAAGCGATCGGGTGCAGCGCGGGCAACCAGCAGCCCCCAGCGCAGGATAATGCCGAATACCAGCAGCACGAACAGCCCGCCGATCAGCCCCCATTCCTCCGCCATGGTGGCGAAGACGAAATCGGTATGCGGTTCGGGCAGGTAATTAAGATGGCTTTGCGAACCTTGGCCAAAACCCTTGCCATCTATCCCGCCCGAACCGATGGCGATTTTCGACTGGGTGATGTGATAGCCTGACCCCAGCGGATCGCTTTCAGGATCGAGGAAAGTGGTCACGCGTCGGCGCTGATAATCCTGAAGCGCGAAAAAATAGGCGAGCGGCGCTACCACGACCGCAATCAGGCCTCCTCCGATGAACCACCGCAAGGGAACACCCGCCAGAAACACCACGACTACGCCGCCAAAACCGATTGCCAGCGCGGTGCCGAGATCGGGCTGCAACAGCACGAGGCCCATCGGCAAGCCCATCAGCACCAGCGGAGGTAGCAAGGCCCGCCAACTGCGCAACATCCCGATGGGCAGGGTGTGAAAGAAACTCGCCAGCACCAGAACGATGACTGGCTTCATCAGTTCCGAAGGTTGCAGACGCACAACGCCCAGTTCCAGCCAGCGCTGGCTCCCCCCGCCAACTGCACCCACAGCCTCCACCGCCATAAGAAGCAGCAGCACGCCGCCATATGCCAGATAGGCATTGTCGATAACCAGACGGCGAGGAAGCATCATCAGGACAAATGCGCCCACCAGAAACACCAGGAAGCGCAAAATGTGGGACAAGGCATAGGGCGACATGGAACCGCCCGCTGCCGAATACAGCACGGCAGCCCCGAACAGGACCAATGCGAAAAGCGGCAACAACATGATCCAGGGCAAGGCCGCGAGCGGCGCGGGAAGCGGAATTGAGCGCCTCATTCTTCCGTTCCTTCCGTGGCGCTTGCCACCGGATCTTCACGTGGAATGATAGCATCCGCAACCGGTGTGGCGGGCTCTGTAGCGGCGGCGCGGGCTTCCGCATCTACCTGCCTTGCCAGCGTGATCGGATCGGGCGGGCGCGGCAGGTCCACCCCGGCAGCGGCGGCGTAACGGGCGTAATCCGCGGCCAGCCTTTCCTGCGCCGTGCCGCCCCATTGCCGTTCCAGTGCGTGCAGCGCGTCGAGGCCCTTCTGGGGATCGAACAGGAAGGTCATCACATCGCGCGCCACCGGATAGGCGGAGCCGGAACCGCCGCCATGCTCGATCACCACCACGCCCGCATAAATGGGATTGTCGTAGGGCGCGAAGAAAGTGAACAGGCCGTGGTCACGGTATTTCCACGGGCCGGTGCGCCCGTTGGAAATGTTGAGGCCCACCACCTGCGCCGTGCCGGTCTTGCCGGCCATCAGCACATCGGGAATGGGAAGCCTGGCGCGCCCCGCTGTGCCGGGGCCGTTGACCACGTCGCTCATCGCTTCCTGGATGATATGGACGTGCTCATCCGAAAAGCCCATGAGATCGAAGTGCGGGCGGCTTTCGTCATAGACAAGGCGCGGCATCACCCGTTTTCCGGTGGCAAGGCGCGCGGACATGACCGCCAGTTGCAACGGATTGGACAGCATATAGCCCTGTCCGATCGTGGCGTTCACCGTGTCGAAACTTTGCCAGGGCTGGCCGTATTTCCGCATCTTCCACGCAGGATCCGGGACAGTGCCGAAAAACTGGCTGAGAACGGGCAGGGGAAAAGTTTCGCCCATGCCGCATTTGCGCGCCATGGGGGCGATGGCATCCATCCCGATGCGCTGGGCGAGGGAATAGAAATAGACATCGCAACTTTGGTAGATGCCTTTCGCCATATCCACCTGACCATGGCCGCGCCGGTTCCAGCAGCCAAAACGGCGGTTGCCGACCTGAAGCCCGCCGCCGCAGAAGACGGTTTCCTTGGGGTCAATGCCAGCTTCAAGAAAGGCCATGCCCACCATCGGCTTCACGGTAGAGCCGGGGGGATACAGACCTTTCAGCACCTTGTTGCGGAGCGGCACGCGCTCATTCTCGGCCAGCATCTGGTATTCGACGCGGCCGATCCCGTCGGAAAAGCTGTTGGGATCGAAACTGGGCATGGATGCCATGCACAGGATATCGCCCGTGCGGCAATCCATTACCACTACAGAGCCGGATTCAAGGCCCAGACGGCGCGCAGCGTAATCTTGCAAGGGGCCATCAATTGTAAGCCGGACGGGCTTGCCCTGCACATCATCGCGCGTCTCCAGATCACGCACGATGCGGCCCGATGCCGTCACCTCGACCCGCCGTGCGCCAGGCTGACCGCGCAATTCCTGTTCGAATTGCTTTTCAAGCCCATCCTTGCCAAGTTTGAAACCCGGTGTGAGCAACAACGGGGTGGGTTCGGCTTCGTATTCCTCGCGGCTTGGCGCGCCGACATAACCAATCAGATGCCCCACCGAAGGGCCGGTGGGATAGTAGCGCGAATAGCCGCGCTGCGGGATCACGCCAGGCAGTTCAGGCAGGCGCACCGTAACCGCGGCAAAGGTTTCGTAATCGAGCCCGCTGGCCACCGGAACCGCACTGAAACGCGGTGCGCTTTCGAGCCGGTCGAGCAGGTCCTGCCGGTCAACTGCGGACAGTGCGAGCAGATCGCCCAGAACCTGCACGGTTCCTTGCACGTCCTCCACGCGTTCCGGAATGATATCGACGCGAAAATCGGCCCGGTTGGAGGCAAGCGGCGCACCGTGCCGGTCAAGTATCCAGCCTCGGCGCGGCGGAATCAGGGTGAGGTTCACCCGGTTGCTTTCCGCCTCCATCCGGTATTTTTCATTCTCGGCCACCGCGATGTAGCCCATCCGCCCTGCCAGCAGCAGGCCAATTCCCGCCTGCGCCGCACCGATGAAAAAGGTGCGACGCTGGAACGACTGGTTGAGAGCGTGCGAGGAAGGCGGCTTATCCATGGTTCAGTTGATGCGCCGCACGCGCATCAGGCGCCCGCGGTCGAGCAGAACGACAAGAGACGAGACTATGGGAAACAGCAGGATCGCAAGCAAGAGCTGCGGCAGCAGTAGCCCGAAATGCGCCAGCCGGAAATCGGCCCCCGACACAAGCGCTGCCAGCAACAGGTAGATGGTGAGCACCACGGCGCCTGTCAGCCAGTTCTGCCAGAAATTGCGCCACGGCAGGCGCAGTTCCAGAAGGTCGAGCGCGATTAGGGCCAGCGAGAAGAGCATGATGCCGCTGCCAAGCGGTTGCCCGGAAAACAGATCGTCGAAAAGGCCGAAGGGGAAGCCTACCCACAGCGGCAGCAGGCCGGGCCGAAGCAAGCGCCAGGCCAACAATATCATCAGGCCCATCGGCGGTATGATGGGGGCAGGGGCAATGACCGGCAGCAGCGGGAACAGCGAGCCCAGCATGATGGTTACGCAGGGCACCCCGTATACCAGCGCCGGCGAATGGTCGCGGTTGATCTTCTTGCCGTAGGCGTCGCGCCGGGATCGCGGGTTGATCTGTTCCATCAGTCGACGCTGGACTGGGCGGCGAGTTCACGCTCTGCCGCCTCAATTGCCGGGCGTTGCCAGATCGGTTCGACAATCACCACATCGGTCGCTGCCGGATTGCTGAGCAATTGCGCGATTGCCCCGTCTTCGGTGACCTCGGTCACCATTGCCACGGCAATGCCGGGACGGAAAATGCCGCCTGCGCCGGATGTGACGAAGACATCGCCTTCCTCCAGCGGGTTGATGCCGAGATTGATCAGGCGGATGCGCAGCGAGCCATCGGCGCGCCCTTCGGCAAAGGCGACAACATTGTCGGTAGCACGCCGCACCGGGATCATGCTGCCGCTGTCGGTCAGCAGAAGGATTCGCGCTGTTCTGGAACCGGTTTCAACCACGCGGCCCACCAGACCCATGGGCGATGTGACGGGCATACCGGGACGCACCCCGTCACGGCTCCCGGCGGAAATGAAGGCAAAGCGCCGGCTGCTGGACGAGGAGGAACCGATCAGACGCGCCACCGCGACCTCGCCAACCTCCTCGCCTTCGATCAAGCCGAGCGCGGCCTTCAACCGCTGGTTTTCCTGCCGCAAGGCCTCCGCCTCGGCCAGGCGGACACGCGCGACCGCCATTTCGCGGGTCAATTCGGCATTGCGGCTGCCGGCATCATAATATCCGGCAATTGCCTCGAACAGCGACCGGCTCTGTACGCGGGTGGCGGCTCCGGCCTGCCCGGCAGGGGACGCAAGATCCAGCGCCATGGCGCGCAAACCCTGAAAGGTCTGCGGACTCCACAGCGAAATGACCAAAAGGACCGCACCAATCGCCGCGCTGGCACCGGCCAGCACATAGCCAGCGAAAAGCCCCATCTGGGCCCGCTTGTTGGATCCGGAACGGTGTGCCTTGGGCGGCGCCATAACCGCCACGTCCTCCGCTATGCCTCACATATTCGCGCGATTGATACAGGCTTACGCCGTCATCAGCACGCCGCGATAAGTGGGATCTTCCATGGCCCGACCAGTGCCCATCGCCACGCAGGTGAGCGGGTCTTCGGCGATGCTGACCGGCAGGCCGGTTTCTTCCATCAGGTGCTTGTCGAGCCCGCGGATCAGCGCACCGCCGCCGGTGAGGACGATGCCCTGATCGACAATGTCGGCGGCCAGTTCGGGCGCGGTATTTTCCAGCGCGATGCGCACGCCTTCCACGATGGCCCCGATCGGTTCGGACAGCGCTTCGGCAATATGCGCCTGATTGATCGTGATTTCCTTGGGCACGCCGTTGACCAGATCGCGCCCCTTGATCGTCACCTGCTCACCAATGCCGTCTTCAGGCACAGTGGCGCAGCCATAATCCTTCTTGATCCGTTCAGCGGTCGCTTCCCCGATCAGCAGATTGTGGTGGCGACGGACATAGGAGACGATCGCCTCGTCCATCTTGTCGCCCCCGGTTCGCACCGAGGTGGTGTAGGCGAGGCCATTGAGCGAGAGCACCGCGACTTCGGTGGTGCCGCCGCCAATGTCCACCACCATGCTGCCGACCGGTTCGGTCACCGGCATATCGGCGCCAATCGCGGCCGCCATCGGTTCGAGGATCAGGAACACTTCGGATGCGCCCGCATTGCTGGCGGCATCGCGGATGGCGCGGCGTTCGACCGAAGTGGAGCCCGACGGCACGCAGATGGTGATTTCGGGATAGCGCAGCAGCGTGCGCTTGCCATGCACCTTGCGGATGAATTCCTTGATCATCTCCTCGGCCACGTCGAGATCGGCAATCACCCCGTCGCGCAAGGGCCGGATGGCCTCGATATTGTCAGGCGTCTTGCCCATCATCATCTTGGCATCATCGCCCACAGCCTTGACCCGCTTGATCCCGTTCACCGTTTCGATGGCGACCACGGAAGGTTCGTTCAGCACGATGCCGCGATCTTGCACATAGACCAGCGTGTTCGCCGTGCCGAGGTCGATCGCCATGTTTTGCGAGCCGAATTTGAAGAATTTGGAGAAGAAGGAACTCATCGAAAACCCATGTCCTGACGAAAGTTGCGGCGAGCTAATCCGCCGTGGCGCAGCGCCCTGATGCCGAAGGTTGCGCTCCTTAGCGCGGCGCGCGGCGAAAGGCCAAAAATTTGTGCGGACAAGCTGGCCTTTTTTACACGGTCTGGCTCGAATTGGCGGCCCTTCGTCGCTAGGTCATCGCAATGCCGCAAATCCGCCGCCTGCCAGAAACGCTGATCAACCGCATCGCTGCGGGCGAGGTGGTCGAGCGGCCCGCATCCGCGCTGAAGGAACTGGTCGAGAACGCCATCGACGCCGGTGCGCGCCAGATCGCGGTTTCGCTGGGCGAGGGCGGGCTTGACCGGATCGAAGTGACCGACGATGGCTGCGGCATGACGCCAGCCGACATGGCACTGGCGCTGGAACGGCACGCCACATCGAAGCTGCCCGACGAGGCAATCGAGCAGGTCGCGACGCTTGGCTTTCGCGGCGAGGCTTTGCCCAGCATTGCGAGCGTTGCCCGGCTGACGCTGGAAAGCCGCCCGGCAGTCGCGGCGCAAGGCTGGCGGCGCGTGGTCGATCACGGCACTTTGGTGGAGGAAGGCCCGGCGGCCCTTCCGCCCGGCACCCGCGTGCGGATGGAACAGCTGTTTGCCCGCATCCCCGCGCGGCGGAAATTCCTGCGTACGGCGCGCAGCGAATATGCCGCCTGCCTCGATGCGGTGCGACGCCTTGCAATGGCGCGGCCCGACATTGGCTTTGTGCTGGAACACGACGGGCGGCGCGTGTTTCAGGTTCAGGCGGGGCAGGGGATCGAGAGCCGCGTGGCCCAACTGATCGCGCGTGAACTGGCGGATAACGGCGTGGTGGTGGATGTGGAACGCGGGGCCATGCGCCTGTCGGGCGTGGCGGGCCTGCCAACATACAACCGGGGCGTGGCCGATCACCAATACCTGTTCGTCAACGGGCGTCCGGTGAAGGACCGGCTGCTGACGGGCGCGGTCCGCGGCGCCTATGCCGATATGCTGGCGCGTGATCGCCATGCGGTGCTGGCGCTGTTCCTCGATATCCCGCCAGAGGAGGTGGATGTGAATGTCCACCCGGCCAAGACCGAAGTGCGGTTCCGCGACGCGGCGGGCGTGCGCGGCTTTCTCGTTTCCGCCCTGCGCCAGAGCCTTGGCACGGCCGACCGGCGCAGCGCACAGTCGCCCGATGTGGCGGCCATGGGGCGCTGGCAGGTGGAACCCTTGGCAGAGCCTGCCGCCATCCGCTCCATCTTTGGCGGGCCGGATTGGGCAGCCCCCCGCCAGGACAAACGGCTTGCCGATACAGCCCCTGTCTGGCGCGGGGCGGATGCGGCGCTGGCCCTGCCGCAAGGACGGGCGGAGGAGGCTGCCGCGCTTCCTCAGGACGCACAGGATCATCCGCTCGGCATTGCGCGTGGGCAAGTGGCGGGAACCTATATCGTGGCCGAAGCGGCGGACGGGCTCGTGATCGTGGACCAGCACGCCGCGCATGAACGCATCGTGCTGGAACGCCTGCGTGCAGCGGGGGCGGGAAATGCGGTGGCCGCCTCGCAGGCCCTGTTGCTACCCGATGTGGTGGAACTGGACGAGGTGGCGTGCGATCGACTGGAGGAGCACGCGGAGCGTTTTGCGGCGCTGGGCCTCGAAATCGAACGGTTCGGCCCCGCTGCCATGCTGGTGCGCGCAATTCCGGCAGTGCTGAAGGGCGCCGATCCGCACAAGCTGCTGTCCGATCTGGCGGATGATATCGCGGCGCATGGCGATGGACTGCTGCTGGGCGAGAAGCTCGACCTTGTGCTTGCAACGATGGCTTGCCACGGCTCGGTGCGCGCCGGGCGACAGCTGAACGTGGCGGAAATGAACGCCCTGCTGCGCGAAATGGAGCGCACGCCGCGTTCAGGCCAGTGCAATCATGGCCGCCCCACTTGGGTAAAATTATCGATGGCGGATGTCGAAAAGCTGTTTGGGAGGCATTGATGAAGCGTTTGTTTCCCTGCGTTCTTCTGGGGGCCTGCCTGTCGCTTTCGGCGTGCGGGGAACAGATCTCGCCGGAGGAACAGGAAAGGCGCGATGCCGAGGCAGTGGCGGCGGTCAAACGTGCCAATGCGGCGATTCCCCCGCTGGAGGAAGTGGTGCCCGAACCGATCCTCTACCCCGATCTTGAACAGCATGACCTTTACGGTCTGGCCTGTTCATATGCCCCCGGTACCAGCCTCGCCACGCGGGTGGTCACGCGTGAGACCGATGCCTTTGTGAAGGTAAATGGCGAGCTGCTGCGCTTTGCCGCAGATCCCGGATCGCGCGAGTTGCCGGGGAATACCCGTTCGCTTTACAACGGGCGCGCCTATTCGCTCCGGCTGGAGATTGAAGGGGAGGGTGCGCCCGTTGCCGAAGGCAGCGGCACCACGCGCTATTCGGGCACTGTGCATCTGCGCGACCGGTGGAACCGCACCGTCTATACCGGCACGGGCACGGCAGATTGCGGCGCCTGAGGATCAGCGCAGGCGCTTGACGTAAACCCCATCCTCGCGCCGGTCCACCTTGAACTGCCCGGTGCTCTCGATCAGATCGACCAGCCGCCGGAAGCCGAAATTGCGCACATCGAAACTGGAGCGGTTGTTGGCGATATTGCCAACTTCCGCCAGTCGGGCAAAGCCATCCGCATCGCGTTTCGAGGCTTTCCACGCGCCGCCCAGCAGCTCGATGATCTCTTCGTCCACTGGGTGCTTCGGCGCGGGAGAGATGGCTGCGCCCCCGGCCGGCTTGTCATCCCCTTGCGCCGCGGTGATCAGCGCGTCCACCTCGATAAAGCGGGTGCAGGCGGTGCGGAAGGCTTCTGGCGTCTTGCTGTCGCCAAACCCGTACACAGTGATGCCATCCTGCCGCAGCCGTGTTGCCAGCGGGGTGAAATCGCTGTCGCTGCTCATGATGCCAAAGCCATCCACCTTGCCGCGATAGAGCAAGTCGATCGCGTCAATCGTCATCGCCATGTCGGTGGCATTCTTGCCCCGCGTGAGGTCGAATTGCTGGATCGGTTGCAGGCCGTAACGCAGCGTGTGCTTGCTCCAGTGCACCAAGGCAGGCTTGGCCCAATTGCCATAGGCACGGCGGATGTTCACCTGCCCCAGCTCGGCCAGCACGGTCAGCACCGGGTCGATCCCGTCGGGCGTGACATTGTCGGCGTCGATCAGCAGCGCGATATTCTTGAGCATGTCAGGCTCCCGGATAGAAGGCGCCATCCGCCTCGTCCAGAATGTGCAGCACGCCGTCCGAAATGGCAAAGAAGGCGCCGGTCAATGTCAGATCGCCGCGCGCTTCCTTTGTGGCTACGCAAGGGAAGGTGCGCAGATTGGCGAGGCTGACCTTGACGCTCTCCATCTCCATCGCCCGTTCTGCTTCGCGCCCGGTAGTGCCGTGCTCAGACGCGATTTTGTCCCGCGCCGCGTCCAACAGGCTGATCCAGTCTGCCACAAAGCCGCCGCGCCCCGGCTGCATTCCTTGCATCGATTGCGTCAGCGCTGCCTTGCACCCGCCGCACATCCCATGGCCCAGCACAACGATCTGCTTCACCCGCAGGAACTGCACGGCGAATTCGAGCGCCGCCGAAACACCGTGATGGCCCGGCGTCTCCTCAAACGGAGGCACCAGCGCGGCGACATTGCGCACCACGAATATCTCGCCCGGATTGACGTCGAAGATATGCGAGGGATCGACCCGGCTGTCCGAGCACGCGATCACCATGATGCGTGGCTGCTGTCCTTGATTGAGGGTCGCCCATCGGCTGCGTTCGGATTCCCATTCGCGGTCGCGGAAGCGGCGATAGCCCGCGATCAGATCGCGCATTTCGGCAGATTCGTTCCCCATGGCTTTCCCGTTAGACGCGCGGCATTGCCAGTGGCAAGCGAGGCGATTATGGGGCGGAGCATGAACGACCTCACCCCCGATCCGTCCATCCCCCGCGCCCGCAAGCCGGACTGGATCCGGGTGAAAGCTCCGGTCAGCAAGGGGTATGAGGAAACGCGCAAGCTCATGCGCGAATTGAAACTCAACACCGTGTGCGAAGAGGCCGCCTGCCCCAATATCGGGGAATGCTGGACGAAAAAGCACGCCACGGTGATGATCCTGGGCGATGTCTGCACGCGCGCCTGTGCCTTTTGCAACGTCAAGACCGGGATGCCGCGCAAGGTCGATCCGCTGGAGCCGGAGCATGTGGCCGAAGCTGCCGCGCGGCTTGGCCTTCAGCATATCGTCGTCACCAGCGTGGACCGTGACGATCTGCCCGATGGCGGGGCAGGGCAATTCGTCAAGGTGATCGAGGCGCTGCGCCGAATGACGCCTGCCACCACAATCGAAATCCTCACCCCCGATTTTCGCGGCCTCATGCGGCAGGCGGTGGAGGCAATTTGTGCCGCTGGCCCCGATGTTTACAACCACAACCTCGAAACCGTGCCAAGGCTGTATCCCACGATCCGGCCCGGCGCGCGCTACTACGCCTCGTTGCGCCTGCTTGAGGAAGTGAAGCGCCACGATCCGGCGATTTTCACCAAGTCGGGCATTATGTTGGGGCTGGGCGAAGAACGGCTCGAAGTGCACCAGGTAATGGACGACATGCGCAGCGCCGATGTCGATTTCATCACCATGGGACAATACCTCCAGCCCACGCCGCGCCACGCGGCGGTGGTGGATTTCGTCACACCGCAGGTTTTCAGCGCCTATGGCGCGGTGGCGCGGGCCAAGGGCTTTCTGCAAGTAGCGGCCAGTCCGCTCACGCGCTCCAGCTATCACGCCGATGCCGATTTTGCCGCGATGAAGGCCGCACGCGCCGCGCAATTGGCGAAAAAGGCGCGCTGATGCCTTCGATCCGCGAAACCCGGCACCTGCCTTACACGGCAGAGCAGATGTTCGATCTGGTGGCCGATGTGGGCAGCTATCCCGAATTCCTGCCCTGGGTCGTCGCCACGCGGGTTCGTGGGCGCGATGATCACGGGTTGGAGGCCGATATGCTGGTGGGCTTCAAGGCGATCCGCGAGAAATTCACCAGCCGCGTGGAGTTCGACCGCCCGCGCGGCCTGCGTGTGCATTACATCGACGGGCCCTTGCGTGATCTCGACAACCGCTGGGCCTTTGCCCCGGCGGCCGATGGCGGTTGCGATATCACCTTTGAAGTCGATTTTGCGTTCAAGAACATGATGTTCGAAGCGCTTGCCGGGCAATATATCGACCGTGCCTTCCGCAAGATGGTAACCGCGTTCGAAGATCGCGCGGCCCAGCTTTACGGCAGCAAGAGCTCCAGCGCGCAAAGCGTCGCCTGAAGTCGCACGCCCGCGCGGGTGGTTTCGGCAAACACGCGGTGTTCGGCATGGGGCTTTTCCTGGCCTCTCACCAGCCGGGCAAAGACCACCGTGCCCACCGGCTTTTCCGCGCTGCCGCCATCGGGGCCAGCAATCCCGCTGATCGCCACCGCCACATCGGCATCGCACCTGTCGAGCACCCCTTGCGCCATGGCATAGACGCAGGCGACCGAGACCGCGCCGAAGGCTTCGATAATGTCCTCCGACACGCCAAGGCATTGCTGCTTGGCTTCGTTCGAATAGGTTACATAGGACCGGTCGAGGACGGCAGAACTGCCCGGAATCTCGGTAATCGCTGCCGCCACCAGCCCGCCGGTGCAGCTTTCGGCGAGCGCAATGCGCCGACCTGCCGCGCGGTTTTCCTCCACCACGCGCGTGGCAAGAGCAGTGATTTCAGGTGGAAGAACGGATTGCATCAGCGGCCTCTTGCGGTTCCGGCGGCAGGGTTTGCCTGCGCCTCGGTCATGGCGATTGCGGCGAGGCGGGCGAGGTTTTCCGGCGGCAGCGGATCAAGCAGCGCCAGCACGCGATCGATTGAATCGCAACGCGAGGGATCAACCCGCTGCGTCACCATGCCAGCGACAAATTCGTCGAGCAGCGGGCGAAGCGTTTCGGGGGGCATTCCGGCCATGATCTCGCCCATGGCAGGGTTCCCCCGCGCGGCAATGCGGGCAATGCTGCGCGCTGCGCCGGGGAAGGCGCGGTCCGACGTAGCTGTCAGCCGGCGGGTCAGCGTGTCACTTTGCGCAAACATATAGGCATCGGCATCGAGCACCGGACGGCACCGCGCCTGCACGCTGCGCAAGGCTGCTGGCATTGCGGCGAGCGCAAAGGTTGCCATTTCCTCCTCGTTCAGATCGAGATTGATCTGCGCGGAGGCGGGCGTGCCGGCAAGAGCGAGGCTGCACAGGCTGGCGGTGAGGGCGAGAAGGAGAAAACGGGCCATGCGCGGATCCTTTATCCTGCCATCAGCGTTGCCACAGCCTGCGCGGCAATGCCTTCGCCGCGCCCGGCAAAGCCAAGGCGTTCGGTGGTCGTGGCCTTCACATTGACGCAGTCGACCTGAACCCCCAGCAACCGCGCCAGATTGGCGCGCATGGCATCGCGGTGCGGGCCGATCTTGGGCGCTTCGCAGATGATCGTGACATCCACATTGCCGACAGCCAGCCCCTTGGCCGCCGCCAGCGAAACCGCATGGGCAAGAAACCGGTCGGAGGAGGCACCGCGCCATTGCGGATCGGATGGCGGGAAATGCAGGCCGATATCCCCTTCTCCCGCCGCACCCAATATCGCATCGACCAGCGCGTGCAGGGCCACATCGGCGTCCGAATGGCCGGCAAGGCCCTTGTCGTGTTCAATCCTGACCCCGCACAGCCACAATTCCTCCCCCGCAGCAAGGCGGTGGACATCGTATCCGGTGCCGGTTCGGATCATGGGCGTGTCCTTGTGGTTGAAATCGTCAGCAAAGGTGAGCTTGTGCAACCGCTCGTCGCCGTCAACCAGCGCCACGGCAAGGCCCGCGGCCTGCGCCACCTGCGCATCGTCGCCAGCATCTTGTGCGCCCGTCCACTGGCGGTGTGCGCCAAGGATAGCGGCAAAGCGGAAGGCCTGCGGGGTCTGCACGCGGCGCAATATGGCCCGGTCGGCTTTGGCGCCCATGGTTCCGCCATCGGCCACAATCATGCTGTCCACGACAGGCAATACGGGAATGGCGGCAGGCGCATCGCGCAACGCCACTGTCAGCCGCTCAACAATGTGCGGCGGGCAATCCGGGCGCGCGGCATCGTGGATCAGCACGACGGCAGGCGAGTGCTCCACGAGCGCCTCCAGCCCCTTGCGCACCGATTCCTGCCGCGTTGCGCCGCCTGTCACCAGCACAAAGGGCTCCAGCCCGGCCAGCATGTCGCGCACCAGCTCGTCCGCGCCTTGCGGGATCACCACGCAGAGCGCTTCCACGCCCGCCTCTTTCAGTCGCTCCGCCGCGCGGGCCAGCACCGGCTTGCCGCGCCACAGCGCGAACTGCTTGGGCAACGGTTGGCCCGCACGCAGTCCCTGTCCTGCCGCCACGATAACAGCGGCAAGGCGCAGCGGTGAGGGGATCGGGATCGGGATCGGGGCACTCGGCATTGCCGCTTCGCGCTAGTCGCTTGCCGTGCCCCTCGCAATCCCCTATGCGCTGCCCAATATTTAGGCAACTGATGACGAACGCTTCGCTCCCCACTCCTCCGGCGGTCACGCCCATCGCTATCGGCCCGGTCAAGGTCGATTGCCCGGTCGTGCTTGCGCCGATGACAGGGGTCACCGACCTGCCGTTCCGTCGCCTGGTGCGCAGCTTCGGTTCCGGCCTCAACGTAACCGAGATGATCGCGAGCGAAGCGGCCATCCGCGAAACGCGGCAATCGGTGCAGAAGGCCGAGTGGGACCGGATCGAGGAGCCGGTGTCGATGCAGCTTGTCGGCTGCGATCCGCACAGCATGGCCGAGGCCGCCAAATTGCAGGAAGGAAATGGCGCGGCGATAATCGACATCAATTTTGGCTGTCCGGTGCGCAAGGTGGTCGGCCAGTTCGCGGGCAGCGCGCTGATGCGCGAAGTGCCTTTGGCCATCAAGCTCATGGAAGCGACGGTCAAGGCGGTTTCGGTGCCCGTCACGGTCAAGATGCGCATGGGTTGGGATCATGCCAGCCTGAACGCGCCCGAACTTGCCCGCATCGCGGAGGATTTGGGGGTGAAAATGGTCACCGTCCACGGCCGCACGCGCAATCAGATGTACAAGGGCAATGCCGACTGGGCCTTTGTCCGCCGCGTCAAGGACGCGGTTTCTATCCCCGTTATCGTCAACGGCGACATTTGCTCCATTCACGATGCCGCGCGCGCGCTGGAACAATCGGGCGCGGACGGGCTGATGATCGGCCGCGGCGCCTATGGCCGCCCTTGGTTGCTCGCGCAGGTGATGCATTGGTGGCGCACCGGCGAGGCGTTGACCGATCCCCCGATTGCCCAGCAATACGAGGTGTTGGTAGGCCATTACCGCGCCATGCTGGACCATTATGGGAAGGATGCGGGCACCAAGATCGCGCGCAAGCATCTGGGCTGGTACACCAAGGGCCTGCATGGTTCGGCCGAGTTTCGCAACAAGGTCAATTTCCTCGATGATCCGGCGGTGGTGCTGGACGAGATCGAGCGGTTCTACGCCCCTTTCCTGCATCGCGAGGCGGCGTGACGGGCTCGGCGCCCCATGTGCCCGGCCCGGCCGACCAGATCGCCGGCCTGACCTTTGCCATGCTTGTGGTTTCGCCTGATCTGGTGATCCATTCGGTCAATCCCGCCGCCGAAAGCCTGCTGGGGCGCAGCGCCAAGCGGCTTGCGGGGCAGGATGTGATTTCGATCCTCGACTTTGGCGAGCCGCAAATTGGCGAGCGCCTGCGCCGGGGCGAAGAACGCCTGATCGCGCGCGGGCTGCCGCTGAAAGTGGGCGACAAATCGGTTTCGGTGAACCTCACCATCTCGCCGCTGCCCACGCATCCGGGATGGCGCGTGGTCACGCTGTCCGACACCGGGCAGGGCGAGCGGTTTGGCGACGAGGAACGGCGCGCTTCGCTGAAAGGGCCGGCGGTTCTGGCGCATGAAATCAAGAACCCGCTGGCAGCAATCAGGGGCGCTGCACAGTTGCTGGCGCGCCAGCTCGACGAAAGGCACCGACACCTGACCGCGCTCATCACCGATGAGGTCGATCGCATCGCGCAACTGATCGACCGGATGCAGCGCCTTGGCCGCGAACGCAGCGAGCCGGTGGGACCGATGAACCTGCACGAGGCGATCCACCGCGCGCTGGACACGCTGCGCGCCGCCTCGGACAAACCGATACGGATCAAGGAAGAGTTCGATCCTTCGCTGCCCCCCGTTCTGGGCAATGACGGTGCGCTGGTGCAGGTGCTGATCAACCTGCTCGCCAATGCACGCGATGCCTGCGCGGGCCAACCCGATCCCAAGGTTGTCATCCGCACCCGCTTTGTCAGCGGGCTGGTAATGAACGTGATCCGCCTGGGTCGCCCGGTGAAGCTGCCTATTGAAATCCAGGTGAGCGACAACGGCCCCGGCATCGACCCGGCGGTGGAGCAGCATATCTTCGAACCCTTCGTTTCCAGCAAGCCGCACGGGCAGGGGCTGGGCCTGGCGCTGGTGCAGAAACTGGTGCGCGACATGGATGGGCGCATCAGCCACGAGCGCGAAGAGGGTTACGAGGGGGCCGAAGGCTGGACGCATTTCCGCGTGCATCTGCCGATGGCGAAATGATCCGGATACGGACGGAAAGGGATTAGAGGATGGCCCGCCGTGCTTTGCTGGTTGAAGACGATGCCGCCATCGCGATGGTGATCACGGCGGCGCTGGAGGACGAGGCCTTTCACGTCGACCGGTGCGACCGCATTTCCGAACGCGACCGGCTGCTTGCCGCGAACGAATATGACGTGATGCTCACCGATGTGATGCTGCTCGACGGCGACGGGATCGAAACGCTGGGCGAAGTGCGCGAAGCCCACCCCGCCATGCCGATCATCATCCTGTCGGCGCAGAACACGCTCGATACCGCCGTGCGCGCCAGCGATACGGGCGCGTTCGAATATTTTCCCAAGCCCTTTGATCTTGACGAATTGGTGCGGGCCGCGTGTCAGGCGGCCGATTCCCGTTCCTCCAGCGGGCAGGAAGAGGACGACCCCGGCGAGGGCTTGCCGCTGATCGGGCGAAGCCAGCCCATGCAGGATGTCTACCGCATGATCACGCGCGTGCTGCGCAACGATCTGACGGTGCTGATCCTGGGGGAATCGGGCACGGGCAAGGAATTGGTGGCCGAAGCGATCCATCAG
Source organism: Alteraurantiacibacter lauratis (assembly GCF_037154155.1). NCBI lineage: Bacteria > Pseudomonadati > Pseudomonadota > Alphaproteobacteria > Sphingomonadales > Erythrobacteraceae > Alteraurantiacibacter > Alteraurantiacibacter lauratis. The sequence goes on along the minus strand of NZ_JBANRN010000001.1, from coordinate 337,726 downwards.
CTGGGCGCGCGCAAGAGTGGTCCGTTTGTGGCGGTCAACACTGCCGCCATCCCGCGCGAACTGATCGAAAGCGAGTTGTTCGGCCATGAAAAGGGCGCATTTACCGGCGCCACCGCGCGCAATATCGGCAAGTTTGAACAGGCCAATGGCGGGACGCTGTTCCTCGACGAGATTGGCGATATGCCGGCCGAAGCGCAGACCCGGCTGCTCCGCGCGCTGCAATCGGGCCGGATAAGGCGTGTGGGCGGCGACCAGGAAATCGCCATCGATGTGCGCATCATTGCCGCCACCAACCGCGATCTGGAACCGATGATTGCGGCAGGCACTTTCCGTGAAGACCTGTTTTATCGCCTCAACGTGGTTCCGATCCAGCTTCCCCCCTTGCGTGAGCGAATGGGCGATATCGAGCCCTTGGCCCGCCATTTCCTGCGCCGGGCCGCGCGCGAGGGATTGCCGCTGCGTCGCCTTTCTCCTGCTGCTGCGGATTTGCTGGCCCGCCAACCATGGCGCGGCAATGTGCGCGAATTGCGCAATTTCATGTTTCGCGCCGCGCTCCTCTCGCGTGAGGAGGAGATTGACGCTGCCACGGTGGAAGCGCTGCTGAGCAGTGCCGCGGTGGAAAATGCCATGCCGGTGGACGGCAATATCGAGGCAATGATTGCCGCCTGGCTTGGCATGGCGGGCCTGCCAGATGGCGATCTCTATCATCAGGCGCTCGCCGTGCTGGAGCGACCCGTCTTTGAATTCGCGTTGGCGCGTACGGCGGGCAACCAGCTTCGCGCGGCGCAATTGCTGGGGATCAACCGCAACACCTTGCGCAAGCGCCTGGGCGAGCTGGAAATCGATCCGGAGCGCTTTGGCGAATAGAAGTTTCACGATCAACGATTATTGGCTTGCAAAATGGCAACAGCAGCGTTGTAAGCTTGCAACGTGACAGTGCGCGCAAATCCCCCTCTTGCCGAGATGTCCGGACCGCGTCGGCCAGGCCGCTGGTGGCGCTGGTGGCGGCGGCTGCGCGCGCGCCGCGTCAACCTGTATCCGTGGCTGGAAGTGATCTGCGGCGTGTCACTCGTCACCATGCTGATGACCAGCTATGTCTCGTTGTCGCGGATGTCCGATCCGCGCGAACTGGTGCCCGCAGGCCAGGCGGCGGCCATGCTGGTGGGCACGTTGATCCCCGCGCTGGGTCTTATCGTGCTGTGGGGCCGGCGCATGGCGATCCGCCGCGCGGGCGGAACTACCGCGCGGCTGCATGTCAATTTGGTGTTCTTTTTCTCGGTGATCGCGGCCATTCCGACGCTGTTCGTCGCGGTGTTTGCCTCGCTGCTTTTTCAATCGGGCGTGGAGTTCTGGTTTTCGGACAGACAGCGCTCGATTCTGGAAAACGCAATATCGGTCTCGCGCAGCTTTTACGACGAGAACCAGCGGCAGGTTGGCAACAATACGCTGGCGATGGCGGCGGACCTGCGCTTCGTCCTGCAACAGGTGCCCATGTCGAGCCCGGTGTTCGAGGAGCAGTATTTCCTGCAGGTCTACACCCGCGAAATGGGCGAAAGCGCGATCCTGCGCCGGGCGCCGGATGGGGCGCTGCGGGTGGTCGCTGCGGTCGATCCGGATGAGGATACCGAACGCGAGCGGATTTCCCAGCAGACGCTGGCGCGGTTGGAAGCCGGCGAACAGGTGGTGGTGACAGCCACTGCACAGCGCACCGAAGCGGCGATGATTCTGGACGAGGCGGCCGGCCTTTATCTCTACACCGCGCGCAATTCGGATGCCGAGGCGCTCAGCCAATGGCAGCAGGCACAAGGCGTCGTCGCCTCTTACGAGGAGATGACGCAACGCGCGCGCGTTCTGCAATTGCGCTTCAACCTCGCGCTGTTCGGCGTGTCGCTGTTTCTGGTGGGTCTGTCCGTCTTTGCCGCGTTGCGCTTTGCCGACCGGCAGGTGAAGCCGTTGGCTGAACTGGTCAATGCCGCGCGCGAGATCGGCAGCGGCAATTACGCCATGCGCGTGGCGGGGCGCACCGGTCCGGATGAAATCGGCCTGCTCAACCGGGCCTTCAACCGGATGAGCGCGCAGATCGAGAGCCAGACTGCCGCGCTGATAGGTGCCAACAGGCAATTGGGGGAACGCCGCGCGTTTATCGAGGCGGTGCTGGAATCGATCACCGCCGGGATTATTTCGATCGACCGGACCGGGCGCGTTCTGCTCATGAACAATTCGGCACAGGCCTTGCTGCTGGGGGAAGGGAAGACCTTGCCGCAGGATAGCCGCATCGCCACGATCGCGCCGGAGCTTTCGTCGTTTCTGGCGAAAGGTACGGACAGCGGGATCGTGCAATTCAGCCGCGAAGGGGGCGAACTGCTGACACTCGCGGTCCGGGTTTCCCCGTCGGCCGAAGGCGCGGTGATTACATTTGAGGACATCACCCGGCAGCTACTCGACCAGCGACAGGCGGCTTGGTCGGACGTGGCGCGCCGCATCGCGCACGAGATCAAGAACCCGCTGACGCCAATCCAGCTTGCCACCGAGAGGCTGAAGCGCCGTTACGGCAAGCAGATCGAAACCGATGTCGAACTGTTCGAAGAATTGACCGGAACGATCATCCGGCAGGTAGGTGATTTGCGGAAGATGGTGGACGAATTCTCCTCCTTCGCGCGCCTGCCCAAGCCCGTATTCCGGACCGAGGATGCGGTGGATCTCGTGCGGCAGGCTCTGTTTCTGCAAGAAGTGGCGAACCCGCAGATCACCTATGCCTTCGCTGCGGAGCCCGACATTCCGCCCGTGCAGTGCGACCGGCACCAGTTCGGGCAGGCGATGACCAATGTGCTGAAAAACGCAGCCGAGGCGATTGAGGCGCGCACCCGCGACGCGCCTGCCGATTACCGCGGGCGCGTGCAGGTGCGGGTCAGTGCGGACAGTCAGTTTGTGCAGGTCAAGGTCACGGACAACGGGGTGGGCCTGCCCGGCAGCCATGACAACATCATGGAACCCTATGTCACCACGCGCGAAAAGGGCACTGGCCTTGGCCTCGCCATCGTGAAGAAGATCGTGGAGGAACACGGCGGAGACCTTGCCTTCCAGCCCGCCGAAAGCGGCGGCGCGGTCGCCACCTTGCGCTTTGCCCTCAATCCCGGCCTTTCCGAACAGGACAAGGCCGCCGAATGAAACCAATGGAGTAACTGTAATGGCACTCGATATCCTCGTTGTCGACGACGAACCGGATATCCGGGATCTGGTGGCCGGCGTCCTCAGCGACGAAGGCTATTCCTGCCGCACCGCCGGTGACAGCACCACCGCGCTTGCGCTGGTGGATCAGAAGCGGCCCAGCGTGGTGCTGCTGGATGTGTGGTTGCACGGCAGCCCGATGGACGGGCTGGAAGTGCTCGACGCGATCAAGGCGCGCGAGCCGGAGCTGCCGGTCATTATCTTCTCCGGCCACGGCAATATCGATACCGCCGTGTCTGCCGTCAGCCGCGGGGCGATGGATTTCATCGAAAAGCCGTTCGAGGCTGAGCGCCTGCTGCATCTGGTCGAGCGCGCGACCGAGACCGAACGGTTGCGGCGCGAGAATGCGCGCCTGCGCCAGGGCTTTGCCGCATCGGATGAATTCACCGGCAATTCCAACGCCATCAACCAGGTGCGCGCAACGTTGAAACGGGTGGCCAACACGGGCAGCCGCGTGCTCATCACCGGCCCTGGTGGATCCGGCAAGGAAGTGGCCGCGCGTCTGCTCCATGCGTGGAGCCCACGCGCGAGCAATGCCTTTGTCACGGTCAATTCGGCACGCATCACGCCCGAACGGTTCGAACAGGAACTGTTTGGCGAAGAAGCCGACGGGATGCTGGTGCGGCCCGGCCTGCTCGAAATGGCCGATGGCGGGACGCTCTATCTCGATGAAGTCGCCGATATGCCGATCAGCACGCAGGCGCGCATCCTGCGCGTGTTGACCGACCAGAGTTTCGTGCGTGTGGGCGGAACGCGGCAGGTGGGCGTGGATGTGCGCGTCGTCTCCTCCACCGCGCGCGATCTGGAAACGGAAATTGCCGAAAAACGCTTTCGCGAGGATCTGTTCTACCGGCTCAATGTGGTGCCTATCGCCATCCCTTCGCTGGCGGAACGCCGCGACGACATCCCCGCGCTGGCAGACCATTTCTTCACCCGCTATGCGCGCGAGCAGGGCCTTCTGCCGCCGCGCATTGCACCCGAAGCGATTGCCGCGCTTCAGGCCTATGACTGGCCGGGCAATGTCCGCCAATTGCGCAATGTGGTGGAACGCACGGTGATCCTTGCCCCGCGGGAGAAGTTCGATCGCATCGATGCCGAAATGCTCCCCCCCGAAATTGTCGGTGGGCCGGCAGAGGGCGGTAGCAATATCTCGGCGCTGATGGGCGTTCCGCTGCGCGAGGCGCGGGAAAATTTCGAAAGGGAATATCTGCGTATTCAAATCCGCCGCTTTTCCGGCAATATCTCCAAGACCGCCAGTTTCATCGGTATGGAACGGTCCGCCTTGCACCGGAAACTCAAGATTCTGGGCATGGGCGATCGCAAGGATGACGCTGAGAGCGAGGAATAGCCGCGCTGCCAGGGTCGGATCGGAAGCAAAGGGCAGGCCGCCTTCCGGTATCTGTTTGAAATCAAGGCCAGCCGTGAATGCCGGTTGTCAGATGTGTGTCACATCGGGCGACCAGAACGCTGCCGCCTATGGCGCCAGCCAATAACAGGAGTCAGATTGTGACCAGAACCACGCTTTCCGCCCGCGCCCGGCCTGCATCCGAAGCGCCGCCGCCATCGCCGCCTCCCGCAACCGGCAGCCGCACAGGCAGTCTGCAGGACCAGTTCCTCAATTTCCTGCGCAAGGAAAAGGTGCCGGTCACCATGTTCTTGGTGAAGGGCGTCAAGCTGCAGGGAATTGTCACCTGGTTCGACAATTTCTCGATCCTGCTTCGGCGCGACGGGCAATCGCAGCTGGTGTATAAGCACGCGATTTCAACTATCATGCCGGGGCAGCCGGTCGATGTGCGTCAGTTTGGCACCCCCGCCGAATCGGGCCGCAAGCAACGGCTTTTGCAGGATATCTTCCTCAGCCGCGTGGCAGAGGTGGAGGTGCAGGTGACGATGTTCCTGGTCAACGGCGTGATGCTGCAAGGACGCATCGCCTCGTTCGACCAGTTCTGCATGCTGTTGGAGCGCGACGGCTTCGTGCAATTGGCGTACAAGCACGCAGCTTCCACGATTCAGCCGGCCACGCATGTCGATCTGTCGGCTGACTTTGATGATGATGAAGGTGACGACAACTGATCTTCGGAAATGACGATATTGACGGCGAGGTGACGCGCGGCGCGCGTGCCCTCGTCGTGTGTCCTGATATTCGCAGCCAGCGCTCGGCGCATGATCCCGAAGCCCGGCTTGAGGAGGCGAGGGGGCTGGCGCTCGCCATCGGTCTGGTCGTGGCGGAAAGCTATATTGTTCCCGTGCGCGAACGGCGGCCGGGCACGCTGTTCGGTGATGGGCAGGTTGAACGCATCCGCACCGATTGCGAGTTGCACCAGGCCGATCTGGTCATCGTGGACGGCGCGCTTTCACCCATCCAGCAGCGCAATCTGGAGGAAAAGTTCAAGCGCAAGGTGATCGACCGCACCGGCCTGATCCTCGAAATCTTCGGGGAACGGGCGCAGACGGCGGAAGGCCGCTTGCAGGTGGAGCTGGCGCATCTGGATTACCAGCAGAGCCGCCTTGTCCGCAGCTGGACTCACCTCGAACGCCAGCGCGGCGGCTTCGGTTTTCTGGGCGGTCCGGGCGAAACGCAGATCGAGGCGGACCGCCGCCTGATCCGCGGGCGCATGGCGAAGCTGCGGCGCGAGCTGGAACAGGTGCGCAAGACGCGCGAACTGCACCGCAAGCGGCGGGGAAGGGCGCCCTGGCCGGTGATTGCGCTGGTCGGTTACACCAATGCGGGCAAATCAACCCTGTTCAACCGCATCACCGGTGCGGACGTGATGGCCGAGGATTTGCTCTTCGCCACGCTCGACCCCACTATGCGCGCCATCAGCCTGCCGGGGGTGGAAAAGGCGATCCTCTCGGACACGGTGGGCTTCATTTCCGATTTGCCCACGCAGCTCGTCGCCGCCTTTCGCGCCACGCTGGAAGAAGTGACCGCCGCCGACATCATCCTGCACATCCGCGACATCGCCAACCCGGACAGCGCAATCCAGAAGGCCGAGGTTCTCTCGATCCTTGCCGATCTGGGCGTGATCCCGGAAAAAGGCGGCGAAAGCGCAATTCCCATTATCGAAGTGTGGAACAAGTGGGATTTGCTGGATGACGAAAGGCGCGCCGAACTGCGCCCTCTGGCCGATGCCGATCCCGATATCGTGGCCATATCAGCCGTCACGGGCGAAGGGATGGATGCGCTGCTTGGTCGACTTGGTGAAATCTTGACCAAGGGCGCGCGGCTGCACAATCTGGATATTCCCGCCAGTGACGGCGCACGCATTGCCTGGCTTTATGCCCATGGAGACATTGTGGAGGACCGCGACATCGGGGAAGGGGCGACCGGCCCGATGCGCCATATCGCGGTGCGGCTGAGCGAGAAGGATTTCGGGCGCTTTGCCGCAATGGAAAGCTGACGCCCCGTGATCGAGGGTATCGTCACCGGTTATGAGGAGGCGTTCGACTTCCCGGAACGGCACACGGCACCGCAGATGCCGTATATGCTTGCATCGGTTCCGCGTTCGGGCAGCACCTGGTTCAGCCATGTCCTGTGGGGAACCGGGTGCCTGGGTGCGCCGCTGGAATATTGCAATTTCGAACCGTCCGGGCCTTATGGATTTGCTGCGGAACGGCCCGATCTGCAAAACGCGCTGTGGCAACGTGCTTTGGCGCGGCGCACCTCACCCAATGGTGTTTTCGGCCTGAAAACCTTTCCGGGGCAATTGCACCATATCCAGCAATTCAATGCTCCGCTGGTGGACAATGTGGTCCGCTTTTTGCTGGGGCCGCATTCGCCGCGCAAGGTTGTGCAGCTTTACCGGCGGGATCGGGATGCCCACGCCATCTCCTACGCGCGCGCTTTGCTGACCGGTATCTGGCGTGCGGAACAGGAAGGCGCTGGGCGACCGGAGGCAGACTATTCGCCGCAAGCGGTCGAGCGGGCCGGCCAAATGATCGTACAGCAGGAAGATGCGTGGCGGGCCATGTGCCGCGATTTGCGCATTGCCCCGCTTCACCTGTGTTTCGAGGATGCCCTGGCCGATCCGGCGGGGGCGGTGGAAGAAGTCGGTCGCTATCTTGGCGTGGCGATTGATCCGGCTGCCGCGATCGATGTGCCGCAGATCCGTCAGCAGTCGCGCAAAGGGGCGGCAGAATGGGCGCAGCAGCACAAGGCGCGGCGCCCCTAGTCCTCAGCTGCTTTGACCGCCTGCCACAATTCCTCCTGCGCTTCGAGAGCAAGCCCTGCGATCGAACCGCCCGCCTGCTTTTCCATCGCCCGGTAACGGCGTTCAAACTTGGCATTGGCCGCGCGCAGGGCATCTTCCGGCGAAATGCCGTAGGCGCGCACCAGGTTGACCGCCGCGAACAGCAGATCGCCGGCTTCCTCTTCGCGCTTGGCAGGCGCGGCTTCGGCCAGTTCGGCCATTTCCTCGCGCAGCTTGGAGGCAGGGCCAGCGACATCGGGCCAGTCGAACCCATCGCGGGCAGCGCGTTTTTGCAGCTTTTCCGCCCGGAGCAAGGCCGGCAGCGCCAGCGCAACACCGTCCATCGCGCTTTGCGATCCGCTTTGCCGGCGTTCGGAAGCCTTGATATCCTCCCAGCGCGCGGGCGTCATGGTGCCGCCTGCCTGCCCAAAGATATGCGGGTGGCGCGCCTCCATCTTGTCGCTGATGGCGCGGGCAACATCCTCGAAGGCAAAATGGCCGGCTTCTTCCGCCATGCGGGCATGAAACACGACCTGAAGCAGGAGATCGCCCAATTCGCCGCGCAGATCGTCCATATCGTTGCGCGCAATGGCATCGGCCACTTCGTATGCTTCCTCGATCGTATAGGGCGCGATGCTCGCAAAATCCTGTGCCAGATCCCATTCGCAACCTTGCGACGGATCACGCAGGCGCGCCATGATCGAGAGGAGGCGGGTGAGTTGGTGCGACATCTGGGCGAACTTCGAATTGATAATATATATTATGTTAAAGCGGAAGTGTCATAGGATGTGGATGGAGCGTCCCCGGCAACGATCACGCTGGCTACCAACGCCACAAGCAGAAAGATGCCAGCCCAGGCCAAGGCCAGCACCAGCGTCTTCTTCGCGCCGACATTGTGCGACCGGTATGCGCCCAGCAACAAGATCAATGCGCCAGCAGCCCATATGATCTGCAACCATGCGCCCGTATTCATGCGATCAGTTCCAGTCCGTCATAGCCGACGAGCACATCGGCTGGCACTTCGGCACTCAGCGTCGCATAATCCATGCTCTTGTCCAGATGCGTCAGCACGGTTTTCCGGGCGCGAACCCGGCGGGCAAGTTCCAGCGCCATCGCCAGATTGGCATGGGTTGGATGCGCTTCCCGGCGCAGGCAATCGGTCACCAGAATATCGACGTCGCGAAACAGCGCCACCATATCATCGGTAATCTCGCTGAAGTCTGTCGCATAAACTATTGATTTCTCGTCTGCATCGAAACGAAAGGCCGTGCTGGTGGTCGGCCCATGCGGCATTTCCACCCATTTGACCCCGAAACCTGCCGCCATGCGAAGATTGTCGAGCGTGCTGAGTTCCACAATCGTATGATAGCCGTGCTGCCCGGCAAAGACATAGTCGAACCGCTGTTTCAGCCGCCGCACCGTACTGGCCGAGGCAAAGCCGGGTATCGGTCCGCCGCGCCCGTAACGCATCGGGCGCAGATCATCGATGCCGTGGCAATGATCGGCATGGTCATGCGTCCAGAACACGCCGTCCACCTTGTCGATATTGTTGGCGAGCAATTGGTGCCGCAAATCGGTGGAGGTATCGACCAGCAGCCTTTGCCCGGCATCGCTTTCGACCAGGATTGACACGCGGGTGCGCCGGTTCTTCGGCTCGTTCGGGTCGCAATCGCCCCAGTCATTGCCAATCCGCGGCACGCCGGTGGATGTGCCTGAGCCGAGAACCAACAGCTTCACAGCGCCGCCTTTATGAACAACCGCCTGAAATTGGCGGTGGTGGCGGCCGCCAGCGCCTCCACGCTCTCGCCGCGCAATTCCGCGACGAAGCGAGCCGTATCCGCCACAAATGCCGGCTCGCAGGTTTTCCCGCGATGCGGCACAGGCGCAAGGAAAGGGCTATCCGTTTCGACCAGCAGGCGGTCTGCCGGGATTTCCTTGGCGAATTCCTGCAATTGCCGGGCGTTCTTGAACGTGACTATCCCCGATATCGAGATGGTCAGCCCCAGTTCCAGCACGCGCCGCCCGAATTCGGGCGAGGCGGTGAAACAATGGATCAGCGCTGGAAACGCGCCCTTTGCCATTTCGTCTGCCAGGATTTCTGCCGTGTCGTCATCCGCATCGCGCGTGTGGATAATGAGCGGCAAACCCGTTTCACGCGCCACCGCGATATGCATCCTGAACAGCGCCTGTTGCACCGAACGGTCAGACTTGTCGTAATAATAGTCGAGCCCGCTTTCCCCGATGGCGATCACAAGCGGATGCTGTGCTGCTTCGAGCAATGCGCCCTTCCCCATTTCGGCATGGGCATCGGCTTCGTGCGGATGAATCCCGACCGAGGCGAAGACATCGGTTTCCCGCTCCGCGGTGGCGATCACCTCGGCCCATTCGCTTTGCCGGGTCGAAATGTTGAGGAAGGCCGTGATCCCGGCGGCACGCGCATTGCCCAGCACTTCGCCCTGCCTTTCGGCAAGGCCGGGGTAATTGAGATGGCAATGGCTGTCGATCAGCATCAGCTGCCCTCGCCTTGCGCCTCTGCCAGTTCAAGCCGGGGGAACAGGCCTTCGGGCTTGTCGAGGCGGAAATCACCTTCCGCCAACCGCGAATACCAGTGCGAACCGATGGCGGCGGGGTTTCGCAGATCGTGCGCGATGCCCATCATGTCCAGCAGGCGCGCGGTCTTGCCCGGCATCACCGGTTGCACCGCCACCGCCAATTGCGCGATGGCGATGTAGAGCGTGGCGAGCACGGTCTGCATCCGCGCTTCGTCTGTCTTGCGAAGCGCCCAGGGCGCCTGCGCATCGATATAGGCGTTGCAGGCAAACACCGCGCCCATCCACGCCTCCAGCGCTTGCGCAAAGGCAAGGTCGGCATAGGCTGCGGGCATTTCGTGGCGCACCACCTTGTCGACCAGAGCGAACAGCGCCTCATCCTCTGCCGTATGGCCGGAAATGGCGGGCAAGTGGCCGTCGCAATTCTTGAAAATCTGGCTGAGCGTGCGCTGCGCCAGATTGCCGAAGCTGTTCGCCAGTTCAGAATTTGACCGGGAAACAATGGCTTCCTGCGAATAGCTTCCATCTTGCCCAAAGGAAAATTCGCGCAGCAGGAAATAGCGCAGATTGTCGACGCCGAACTTTTCCGCCAGCTCCGCCGGATCGGTGACATTGCCCAGCGACTTTGATTCCTTCTGCCCCCGGTTGAGCAGGAAACCGTGGCCAAACACCTTTTTGGGCAGGGCGATCCCCGCACTCATCAGGAAGGCGGGCCAATATACCGCGTGGAAGCGGACAATATCCTTGCCGATCAGATGGATATCGGCAGGCCAGAACTTTGCCATGTCGCCATCCATCGCCGGATAACCAAGGCCGGTAAGGTAATTGGTGAGCGCATCGACCCACACATACATCACATGATCGTCATGCTCCGGCACCTTCACGCCCCAGTCGAAACTGGTGCGGCTCACCGACAGGTCACGCAGGCCCCCTTCGACAAAGCGGATCACTTCGTTGCGGCGGGCATCAGGCTGGATGAAGTCGGGATTGTCGCGGTACAGCGCCAGCAATTTGTCCTGATAGGCGGACAGGCGGAAGAACCAGCTTTCCTCCACCGTCCATTCCACCGGCGTGCCTTGCGGAGAGAGTTTCTCGCCCCCTTCCCCGTCGGTCAGTTCGCTGGCATCGTAATACGCCTCGTCGCGGATCGAATACCAGCCTTCATAGCGGTCGAGATAGAGGTCGCCATTGGCTTCCATCGCTTTCCACAAGGCCTGGCTCGCCACATGGTGACCGGCTTCCGTCGTGCGGATGAACCGATCATACGAAATATCAAGTGCGTCGAACAAATTACGGAAATGCGCAGACATTTCATCCGCCAGCGCGCGCGGTGTAATGCCCAGATCGCGCGCCTTTTGCGCCATTTTCAGCCCGTGCTCATCCGTGCCGGTCTGAAAGCGCACCTCCCTCCCCTGCATCCGGTGAAACCGCGCCAGCACATCGGCGGCAATCGTTTCATAGGCATGGCCGATATGCGGCTTGCCGTTGGGGTAATGAATGGCGGTGGTGATATAGAAGGGCTCAGCCATGGGCTGCATCCCTAGTGGCGGCAAGCCGGGCAAGCAAGCCGCCCGTTTCCTGCACCAGCAGACCGGGATCGAAATTGGCAACAGGAAACTGCGCGGCAAGGTTCGCCAGTTCGGCATTGGTGTCGCACAGCAAGGGAATGGCGCGAACCGGTGTGTCGCGCATCCGGTTTGCCGTGATGGCACGCGCCAGTTCGAGCATGGCTGCCTGCCGCGCGCGGTCGGGCCGTGCGCCGATCGCATCGGCCAGTTTGCCGCGCAGGACGAAGCCGGGATCGCCGGCCTGCGCAATCTGGTCGAGCAGTTCGTAAACCGGCGCAAGATCAAGCGCGAGAAACTCCAGCGCCGCCCCCGGTGATCCGGCGGACGCGCGGATCGCGGCGCTTCGTGCCGAAGCGCTCGCTTCCGGCGCCTGTTCGCGCAGCGCCGCATCCATTTGCGCATCACTCAGCCGCGCAAAGCGCAGGATGCGGCAGCGGCTGCGGATGGTGGGGAGCAACCGGCCGGGACGATGCGCCACCAGCAGGAAATAGGTGCCCTGCGGCGGCTCCTCCAGGCTTTTGAGCAGCGCATTGGCCGCGCCCTTTTCCAGGTCATCTGCCGGATCGATGATGATAGCCCGTCGGCTGCCCAGCGTGGGCCGGGTGTAGAGCCGTTGCTGCACCGCGCGTATCTGCTCTACCGCGATATTGCGCTTGAGCTGGAAGGGTTTGCCCTCGTCACGCTTCTTTTCGTCCTCTTTGGTCGCGGGCAGATGGCTGAGGACGAGAATATCGGGATGCGATCCGGGGGGCTGTGGAATGCCGGGTTCCGCCACCAGTTCGCTAGCTGCCTGCATCGCAAAGCTCGCCTTGCCAAGGCCGCGCGCGCCCGCAAGGATCCAGCCGTGATGCATCCGCGGCCCGGCTAGCGCTGCGTTCCATTCGCGCCAGGCATCCTCGTGACCGTAAAGGCTCATGCCTTGGACCCTAGACGCTGTGCCACGCAGGCGCGCACTGCTGCGTGAACGGCTTCGGCCACTGCTCCGCCGTCGATACGGGCGAAGCGATGCGGTTCAGCGGCGGCCATTTCGGCAAAGCGGTGCGCCACGCGGGCATGGAAACGCGCGTCGCGTCCGCCGATCCGGTCGCTTGCCAGCCCGTCACGCTGAAGCAAGCGCCGGGCGGCGATTTGCGGCGACACTTCCAGCAGCACGGTCAGATCGGGCAGCAGGCCGCCACTTCCCACCTTATGCAGCTGCAGGATCACCTCGTCGGGCAAGGCGCCTTCTCCGCCCTGATAGGCACGCGTCGAATCGATAAAGCGGTCGCAAATCACCCACGCGCCGCGCGCCAAGGCAGGCCGGATCACCCGCGCGACATGATCGGCGCGGGCCGCGGCGAACAGCAAGGCTTCAGCCGGCAGCGTCCAGTCAGTTCCCGTCGGGTCGAGGAGCAGCGCGCGAATGGCCTCTGCCCCCGGCGTGCCACCCGGTTCGCGGGTGACGAGCACGTCCTTGCCCTGCCCTTCCAGCCAATCCGCCAGAAGGCGCACTTGAGTCGATTTGCCCACGCCTTCGCCGCCTTCAAAGGTGATGAAGCGGCCGGGTGCTTCGGTGCCATCAGTCATCCAAACACCCCGACAATGCCGTTGATTATGCGGCGGAAAAAGCCGGCCTGCGTCACATCCTCGGCGGCGAGTAGTGGCAAGTCGAGCACTTCGTCATCCCCAAGGCGGACATGGAGCCGTGCCACTTCCTGCCCCGCACGGATCGGGGCAGCCAGCGGCCCGCGATAGGTAATCGTGTAAACCGGCTCGGCCGCGGCATCGTGCGGGATGGCAAGGCGCACATCGCGGGCAGCCACCAGCGCTACCTTGCGTGCCGATCCATCCTGCACCCGCGCCTCGCCCAAAGGCGTGCGCGCAGGAGCCACCAGACGCGTGGCAAAACCGGAAAAACCCCATTCGAGCAGGCCGCGCGCCGTCTCGTCCCGCAATTGCGATGTCGGCGCGCCCGCGATCACCATGACGAGGCGCCGCCCGCCACGCTCGGCCGAGCCGAGAAAGGTATATCCTGCCTCGCTGGTGAAGCCGGTTTTCATCCCGTCCGCCCCCGCGACGCGCCCCGTTACCGGATCGTGGTTGCGCTGTTCAATGTTGCGCCAGCGCAGCGTGCGATGTCCGAAATAGCGGCGGTAGAGATCGGGATAGCGCGTGACGATCGCGCTGCCCAGCAAGGCCAGATCATGCGCGGTGGTGAAGGTGCGCCCTTCATCGGGATAGCCATTGGCCGATCCGAAATGCGTGTTGCGCATCCCCAGCGCGGCGGCATTCTCGTTCATCAGTGCCAGCCATTCGTCCAAGGATCCTGCCGCCGCCTGCGCAATCGCCACGCTGGCATCATTGCCGGATACTGTGGTTGCGCCCAGGATCAGCTCGCCAAAAGTGGGCGCTTCCCCCGCCTTCAGGAACATGGTCGAGCCAACGCCCGACCATTCCTTTTCCAGTTCGGGCGTGATGGGCACACGGGTAGAGGTCGAAATTCGCCCTTCGGTCACCAGGCGAAAGGCGGTGTAGGCGGTCATCACCTTCACCACCGAGGCGGGCATCAGGCGGCGGTTTTCCTCGCGCGCAAAAAGGCGCTGACCGGTGTTGACATCCACAAGCAACGCCACGGGGATTTCGGGCGGCACCGGGGCGGGATTGGCCAGCAGCGGGTGGGCGCAGACAAGCAGCAGGATTGCCCCCACCTTGCCAGCCAGAACCCGAACAATCTGCAACGTCTGCTCCCCGCATCAACCGCCGGAGAGCGGGCCGCCTGTCTGCCAGATCAGCCCTGTCCGTCGGTCAGGATTCGGGCATCGCTATAACCCGCGCGGCGCACATTGGCGAGCGAGGCCTCGGCTTCGCTCCGCGTCGCAAAGGGGCCGGTTCGCACGCGGAACAGATTACCGAAGGGCACCACCTGCCCGCCCAGCGCCTCTGCCGCCCGCATGGCGCGTTCCCGTGTGGAGAAAGTCGCGGCCTGCACGGCGAAGCCCGATGCAAGAGCGGGGCGCGACGCGGGTGCCGGAGCAGCCGGCGAAGGTGCAGGAGTTTCCGTGGCCAGCGGGGCCAGAGGAGGAAGCGGGCGCATCTCATCCGCGACAGGTGATGTAAATGCAGCGGCAAAATCGTTGCTGCTCTCAACCGTGGGAGCGGTTTCCGGGGCGACAACCGTTGTCAGCGCCAGGCTGGCCGATCCTTCAGCAGGAAGCCGGCGGCGCAGAACTTCCACCAGCCCCATCGGCGTATCCATCCGCATCGGGGCCGCCTGACCGTCACGCAGCAGCGCGCGGTGCAGTTCGGGGGCGTTGACCCGGCGCACACGCACAGGTGTGTTCTCGCTTGCGCCCAATTGCTCCATCGCCGCTGGCGACAGGCTGAGCAGATGATGCGTTTCCATTGGGCCGCGCGCTTCCAGGCGGATCAAAATGGTCCGGCCTGTTTCCAGAGATGTCACTTCGACATAGGAAGGAAAGGGCAGTGTATGATGCGCCCCGGTATAGCCCCTGCCGCTGCCGGCGGTGACATAGCCGACCTCGTCATAATTGAGCACATCGGCAGGGCGATAGGTCACGTTGCCGATCTGGTAAGGTTCACCAATCGTCACCGGGTAATCGGCCTGCGGGCCATTGCCCGGCAGGCTGTTTGCGGCCAACAGGCCCGTGGCCGGCCCGCCGCCGCCCAACGCGCCGCACGCGGCCAGCGCCGTGGTGCTGGCCAGAATTACACAGACGCGCGCAATCCGGCCCGCCTTGCTGTCACCTTGAAATCTCATCTGCAAGCAACCCCACGCTCATCGCATAGTAGTTCGAGCAGTTATATTCGAGGATAACCCTATAATTCTGGGTTAAGAGATAGCCGGGAGCCGCCGGCCCATCGGGTTCGAACAGCGTCGCCAGCACATCTTCGCCAATTGCTCCGCGTGGCTCCACGCCCAATTGCCGCCATTCGCGCACCGTCATCCATCGGCTGTGGCGTTCATGCACGCGCGGGCAGACTGGTGAAACAACATGGTTTGCGATGGCTGAACGGTCCACCGAATTGGGGACAAAGGCGCGCACGCCCCACGGTTGCCCGGTGCGCCATCCGGCATCGCGGAAATAATTGGCGATGGAATGCAGCGTGTCGGTTTCCGAATTCCAGATATCGCGCTTGCCATCCCCATCGCCGTCCACCGCAAGCCGCAGATAGACCGAGGGGAGAAACTGCGGATTGCCGAAGGCACCCGCATGGCTGCCAACCAGATCGGTGCGCGGCACGCCCTGTTCGACCATGCGCAAGGTGGCGAGCAATTCAGGCTCGAACAGATCGCGCCGTCGTCCCTCCCACGCCAGCGTGGCGAGTGCTTGCGGCAAATCGAAACCGCCCTTCACCGCCCCATAGGAGGTCTCATGCCCCCAGATTGCCAGAATAATGCTGGCGGGCACACCATATTGCCGCTCCACCTCCCGCGCCAGAGGGCCCACGCGGCGCATGGCCGCCAGCCCGCCATTGATGCGCGCCTGGGTGTTATGGCGGTTCAGGTAATTTGCCATCGAGGCAAATCCGGTGCTGGTGACCGCGCCGGGTGAGACATTCGCGCGGTCCAGTTCGATCACCCGGTTGCTGACCGTCAAATTGCCCAGCACAAGGTCAATCGTGCTCTGGCTAATTCCTTCCGCCCGCGCCTTTGCCGCCACCGTTTCCAGATAGGCCGAGAAGTTGGGCTGCTGGGCCTGCGCAGCCGAGCCAAGCGGCAATAGAGCGAACGCAGCGGCGGCAAGCAGCCGGATCCGCAAGGGCATGGGGATTGCAAATGTCATTGCATCAGAATGCCACAACGGGAGCACGAAGGGAATCCCTCGCGCTCCCGCAGCGTGTTATCAGTCAGGCCGTGCGTGCGCCCCGATCAGTCGAGATCGGGCTGCATACCCGGATTGCGCGCCAGCATTTCGCTGAACGGGCCGAAGCCGCAATTCTCCTCGCCCTGGCAATTGGTTACCGTGTGGACATAGCGAATCCGCCCGTTCTCGATACGGAATGTGTGGCTGTCGGGGCGACGCTTTTCCCCCATCTTGAGCAGAACGTTCACCGCGCCGCGCGACTCGTCGATCACATATTCGCGCTCCACCATCGGCACACCAGAGGGAACGCCGACATTGCAACTGTCTTCCGGCGTGCCGCGACCGGTATAGATGCCGCCTTCCAGCCGCGCGCAAGGCGTGCCCCACGGGACTTCGACGGTGGGATCGTTGAACAGGTCGAGATAGGCATCGGCGGCGGCGCGCAGTTCGGCGCGTGTGTTGCGCTGGCCTTCGGGGATCACGCCCCAATCCTCGCGGCTTGCATAGTAAGCGGTGCGTTCGGCATCGAACAACCAGTCACCTTCGCGCGTCACCACATTGTTGAACGGGCCGACACCGAAAAAGCCGTTGCCGATCTGGGTTGCCAGCACTTCCCACTCGTCGCCGTGCTTGGTGACGGCCTGCACATAGACGCGGCAGGCAGTATTGTCCTGCAGCGCCATGTGCCAGACCACTTCACGCGGCGTATCGAGGAACCCGCCCAGCGAGGAACGGCGGAAATTCTCGTTGTAATCCACCCATTCACCCAGATTCATCGTCATCATGGTCCCGCGTTCCAGCGCGGCGATCCAGGTGTCGACGATGCTCTGCGTGAGTTCCGCCGGGCATCCGCCCTGCGCCGCGGCGGGGGTCGCAAAGCCGATCGCGGCAGTCGCTCCCAACGCAGCGAGCAGTTTGTTCTTGAAGGTCAGTCGGGTTTTCATCGGTTAGTATGATCCTTTAACGGGATTGGGGGGCAAGGGTTAGTCGGCAAGCGCAGGTTGCATGCCGGGGTTGTTTGCAAGCATCTCGGAGAGCGGCGGAAAGCCACAATTTTCCACGCCGTTGCAATTGGTGATGGTGTGGATGTAGCGCAGGCGGCCATCCTCCACGCGGAAGATATGTGCGTCCGCCAAGCCTTCGGCCCCGCCAAAGCGCAGCCGCACCGCCACCGCGCCCAGCACCTCGTCGACGATGTAGTCACGTTCCACCAGTTCGACTCCGCTGGGCACGCCGACATTGCAGCTGTCGGTCGGCAGGCCGCGCCCGGTATAAAGGCCGCCTTCCAGCCGCGCGCAGGGCGTGCCCCATGGGACCTCGACACTGGGATCGTTGAACAGGTCAAGATAGGCATCGGCCGCCGCGATCAGCTCGGCGCGCGTGTTGCGGCGTCCTTCGGGGATTTCGGCCCAATCCTCGGCGCGGGCATATTCCAGCGTCTTGGCCGCATCGAACAGCCAATCGCCGGTGGTGGTGGTGACCACGTCATACCGGTTCACCAGGCCGCCGCGCGTCGAAATCTTGGTGCCCAGCACCCACGGGCTTTCAGGATTGGCGATAATGAGGGTCACGAAGATATTGCAGGTCTGCGTGTCGAGCAGCGCGCGGTGCCAGTCCACATTGTGCGCGGTGGCCAGAACGCCGCCATGCGTCATCGAGGAGAGGCGGTAATTCTCCCGGTATTGCACCCATTCGCCCATGGGCACCCGGAACCCCTCGCCCGCCTGTTGTGCCGCGACATAGGCATCGGCAAGCGACTGCAATTGCGCCCGGTCGCAGGCCCCCTGTGCCGCCGCCGGGGCCGCCATGAATGCTGCACCTGCCATGCCGAGCGCAGCCGTGATCATCCGTGCAAAAGCCATCTGCCGATCCTCTCCCTGACCGTCTCAAGCGTTATGATCGCAATGCTAGCCCAAACGCAGATGACAACGCAACAAATCCCGGCTAGCCGGGTGAGCGCGCGGACAGGTGGCCGAGTGGTTTAAGGCAGCGGTCTTGAAAACCGCCGTGGGTGCAAGCCCACCGTGGGTTCGAATCCCACCCTGTCCGCCAGAAACGCCTGCCCGAAGGGGAGGTGTTGCTGGCGGATCACGGTGCGACAAGCACCCACCGGTTCGACCCGGAGCCGCAGGCGGAGGGCGGCCGTAGCGCAGCGAAGGCCAATCCCACCCTGTCCGCCAGCCCCTCAATCAAGGTCATCGTGCTGCTGGCCCGTCAGACTGCGGGCGGCCAGCACAAGGGCACCGAGAGGTCCGGCATCTGCGCCAAGCATGGCCGGGCGCACCAGATCTTGCATCTTCGCAGCATCCTGCTCGCCAAGGTAATCCGCCAGCAGTGCAGGTGCCAGCAGCCGCGCGCTGTCGATCAGGTGCGGTTGGCCAAGGCCCACACCGCCGCCGATGACGATGCGATGGGGCGAAAATGCAAGCATGAGGCACGCGATCAGCTGGGCCAGATCATGCGCAACCATCTGCCACGCCGGATCGGACGGGGCGAGATCTGCTGCCTTGCCGCCAAGCCGCTCCGCCAGCGCCGGGCCGGCGATCAGCCCCTCCACGCAATCACCGTGGAAAGGACATGCGCCGGCAAAATCATCGCCGGGAGCGCGTCGCAGGCGGATATGCCCGATTTCCGGATGAAGCGCGCCGTGCACCGGCCGGCCCTCTAACAGAACGCCGCCGCCCAGGCCCGTGCCGATCGTAAGATAGACGACGTTGGAACAGCCCTGTGCCGCACCTTGCGCATGCTCTGCCAAAGCCGCGGCGTTGACATCGGTATCGAGCCCGATCGGTCCGGCAATAGCCCCGCGGAGGATTTTCAACACTCGCGCGCCTGCCCATCCGGGCTTGGGCGTGGCAAGGATGCTGCCGAAATCCGGGGCGGCGGGATCAATCCGCACAGGCCCGAAACTGGCAATGCCCAAGGCCGATACCGGTTCTGCCCTGTGCCACTGGCGCAGGATTTGCGCCGCCCGGCCAAGCGTCTCATCCGGCGTGGTGGTGGGGAATTGCTCGCGTGCGATAATCGTAGGGCCTGTTCCCAATACCACCACGCATTTCGTGCCGCCCAGTTCGACGCCGGCCAAGCGGGGATGCTGCATCCTGCTCTCAACCCTTGGCGAAGGCGCGGCGCAGCGCGTTGAGCTTCGACTGCGTAAGGGCCCGCGCAGCCGCGCGCAATTCCGGTGCGATCGGGCGCAATTGTTCGGCAACCGACAGGCTGTGCGCGTTCCGTTCCCCTTGCAGGGCTGCGGCAAATGCCAGATCAGGCTTTGCCAGCATCGCGGCGCCCAAAGTCAACAAGCCCAGTCCGCCGAAATCGCGCCGCGACAGTGTCATGCCCTCGATCCTCATGTCCGCTCCCGAATTTCCTGTGCCCCGTCCAGCATGGAGCAACAGAGCCATTCTGCCAATCACGGATGCCGGCAACCTCACGCGGGAGAGATGGAAGCTGCCGGTTCGCGGTCAGAACGATGTCATGCGCAGGCGCAAACCGATCGTCCGCGGCGTCCGTCCCGAACACGAAAGCGGCCCAACTGTTCTGTGCCGACAAATGTCAGGCCGCTTTCGTCACGCAGGTTGACCCGGTAAGCGCCAGTTCCCAAACGCCCCGACTTACGCCTGCCGGGAACGAGATGGGATTATACGAGCCAGCGGTATTGCCATTCGCTTGCACACGGTTCCCGCTGTGGCTGAGCGCCACATTGCAGAAGAAGTGCAGATCGCGCGATATCTGGGCATTGCAAGTCGCGCTCGTCCCCTGATCAGATGTGCAGCGCGCGTCCGTAGGCAGCCAGCACGCTTTCGTGCATCGATTCGCTGATGGTCGGGTGCGGGTAGACGGTCTGCATCAGTTCTGCCTCGGTCGTCTCCAGCGTCATCGCGGTGACATAGCCCTGAATCATCTCGGTGACTTCGGCGCCCACCATATGCGCGCCCAGCAGCTCGCCCGTCTTGGCGTCGAACACGGTCTTCACGAAGCCTTCCGCCTCGCCCAGAGCGATGGCCTTGCCGTTGCCGATGAAAGGGAAGGTGCCGACCTTGACCGTGCGGCCCGCTTCCTTGGCCTTTGCCTCTGTCATGCCAACGCTCGCGATCTGCGGGTGGCAATAGGTGCAGCCGGGAATGGCATTGCGGTTGAGCGGGTGCGGGTGCAGGCCCTTAATGCCCAGTTCCTGCGCAATTGCCTCGGCACAGGTCACGCCTTCATGGCTGGCCTTGTGCGCCAGCCAGGGCCCCGGTGTGCAATCGCCAATCGCCCACAGCCCCTTGGATTTCGTCCGGCCATAGGGATCGATCTGGATGAAGCCGCGGTCCATTTCCACCAACTTTTCGAGACCGATATTCTCGGTATTGGGCACGATGCCGATGGCGACGATGACATGGCTGAACTCGCCCGCTTCGACATTGCCGTCCTTCCGCTTGATCTTGGCCGATACGCCCTTGTCCGAAACCTTCAGTTCCTCCACGCCCGCACCGGTCTTGATCGCGATGCCCTGCTTGGTGAGGCTCTTTTCGAGGAAGGCGGATACATCCGCATCTTCCGCCGGTACGATCCGGTCGAGCATTTCGACCACGGTCACATCGGCGCCCATGTCGTTGTAGAAGCTCGCAAACTCGATACCGATGGCACCGCTGCCGATCACCAGCAGCTTGCCGGGCATTTCGGGCGGGGTCATGGCGTGGCGATAGGTCCACACGCGTTTGCCGTCGGCTGGCGCGAAGGGCAGGTCGCGCGCGCGGGCGCCGGTGGCGACGATGATGTGCTTGGCGGCGAGCTGCTCCTCGCCTTTTTCGCCCTTGACCGTCAGACTGGTCGGCCCGGTCAACGTGCCGGTTCCCATATGCACCGCGATCTTGTTCTTCTTCATCAGGTGCGTGACGCCGGCATTGAGTTGCTTCGCCACGCCCCGGCTGCGCTTCACAACGGCCGCCAGATCCGCCTCGATCTTGCCAGCCAGTTTCAGCCCGTAATCGCTGGCGTGCTGGGCAAAGTGCAGGATTTCGGCCGACCGCAGCAGCGCCTTGGTAGGGATACACCCCCAGTTGAGGCAGATACCGCCCAGCAGTTCGCGCTCAACAATCGCGGTTTTCAGGCCCAGCTGCGCACAGCGGATCGCCGCGACATAGCCGCCGGGGCCGGAACCAAGAACGATAACGTCATACTGGGTGGTCATGTGCTGCTCCGATTGCCCGTGCTGTTCAACCATGCACCGGGCGAGGTTTGCCATTTTCGTCGATAGCCACGAAAGTGAACTTGGCCTGCGTCACCTTGCGCGCCTCATCCTGGTGCCGGGGGCGGCGCCAGGCTTCGACCGCGATGGTCATGCTGGTTCGCCCTACCCTTTCGATCTGGGCATAGACCGAAACCTCGTCGCCCACCTTCACCGGTTCGTGAAATTGCATTCCGTCCATCGCCACGGTCACCGCACGGCCGTGCGAATAGCGCGCGGCTGTAAGGCCCGCGGCGCTGTCCATGATGCTCATCAGCCAACCGCCAAAGATGTCGCCATAGGCGTTGGTGTCGGCCGGCATGGCGGACACGCGGATAGCCGGATCTCGCCCGGACAGGATTTCTGGCGCGCTCATGCGGAAATGCCCGCCATTTTGCGTGCCATCAGGCCAACAATCCCAGCGGCGCTTCGATAAGTTCCTTGAACACCTTCATCAGCTGCGCGCCGTCTGCACCGTCAATCGCGCGGTGGTCGAAACTGCCCGTCGCGCTCATCACCGTGGCGATCTGCAGCGAGTCATCGACCACATAGGGACGCTTCTCGCCCGCGCCGATCGCCATGATCATCGCCTGCGGCGGGTTGATGACCGCCTCGAACTGCTTGATGCCGAACATGCCCATATTGGACAGGCTGGCGGTGCCGCCCTGGTATTCCTCCGGCGAGAGCTTGCCGTCACGTGCGCGCGCGGCCAGATCCTTCATTTCGTTCGAGATGACGCTGACGGTCTTGCTGCCCGCATCCTTGATGATCGGCGTGATGAGCCCGCCGGGGATCGACACGGCGACCGAGATATCGGCACGCGTAAACTTGAGCAGCGTATCTCCGGCAAACTGCACATTGCACACCGGCACCGCGACGAGCGACTTGGCCAGCGCCTTGATCAGCAGGTCGTTGACCGACAGCTTCACGCCTTGCGAGGCCAGGCTGTCGTTGATTTCGGCACGCAGTTTCAGCAGCTTGTCAAGGCGAATATCGACCGTGAGGTAGATATGCGGAATCTGCTGCTTGCTCTCGGTCAGGCGGCGGGCAATGGTCTTGCGCATGCCCGACAGCTTCTCCACCTCGTGCGGGATGCCGAAATCCTGCGCGGTGACCGGCGCGGCTGAAGGTGCCGGGGCAGTCGGGGCCGGAGCCACCGGCGCAGGAGCAGGAGCTGCCGCTCCGGGCGCTGCGCCCTCCACATCGGCCTTGACGATCCGGCCGTTGGGGCCGCTGCCCTTCACCGCTGCCAGATCAACTCCCTTTTGCGCGGCAATCCGCTTCGCCAAGGGCGATGCAATCAGGCGATCTCCGGTAGCGGCCTTTGCCATTGCGGGAGCGGGAGCCGGAGCAGGAGCAGGTGTCGCAGCAGCAGCCGGGGCCGCTTCAACCTGTGCTGCCGGGGCCGGTGCAGATGCCCCGCCTTTGCCCGCCGCAGCTTCCAGATCCTCCCCATCCTCGGCCAGCATGGCGATGACGGTGCCCACTTTCACGCCCTCGGTGCCTTCTTCCACGGCGATGGAAGCAATCACGCCCTCGTCCACCGCTTCGAACTCCATCGTCGCCTTGTCGGTCTCGATCTCGGCCATGATGTCGCCGGCAGACACCTTGTCGCCCACTTTGACGAGCCATTTGCTCAGCGTGCCTTCCTCCATGGTGGGCGAAAGTGCGGGCATTTTGATGGCGATGGACATGGTGCGGCCTTGTTCCCTCAAATTGTCGCGCAATGCCGGGATGACGCCGGCAAAACGGCCAGAAGCTGTGACAGGTTCTCTGGCCAATTTGGCGCGCGGTAGCAAGAACCTTGCGCGATGCAAACAATGCGCGGATATTCCGCCCCCAAAGGGGAGATCTCGGAATGCGCGTCTATCTGGTCATTATCGACGAGACGGAAGAGGCCCATGTGGCCTTGCGCTTTGCCGCGCGACGCGCCGCCAAGACGGGCGGCACTGTGCATCTGCTCGCCCTTGTCCCCAAACAGCAATTCAGCGCATTCGGCGCGATTCAGGAGACGATCGAGCAGGAAGCGCGCGACCGGGCCGAGGTGCTGGCCAATGGTGCGGCAGGCGAATTGCTGCAGGAAAGCGGCAAGATGCCGCAGATCACGGTGCGCGTGGGCGACAGCAAGGCCGTGGTGACCGAATATCTGCGCGAACATCCCGAAGTCGCTGCGCTGGTGCTGGGCGCCGCAGCCGAAGGGCCTTCCGGCCCGCTCGTCACCCACTTTACCGCCAGCGCAGGCACCATGCCCTGCCCCGTCTTTATTGTGCCCGGCGGCCTCAGCGACGCGGAAATCGACCGCTTGAGCTGACGACTATTTGCGCTTTCCCCGCCCCTGGTGGCGGATATTGCCGGGGCGGCCACGCTTGCCGACCAGATGTTTGCCGGCCTTGTCCCTTCGCGGCCCGCCACGGGGCTTGCGCTCTGGCCGGGTGCCGCGTTGCTCGATGGGTTGGCCGTCGGCATCCACCGGCTCAAACTTCAGCGCGCCGGTCAGCGGATTGGCTTCGGCCAGCTTCAATTGCACCAGATCGCCCACGGTATAACGCTGGCCGGTATCCTCACCCACCAGCGCCTGCGCCCCTTCGTCGTGACGGAAATATTCGCGGCCCAGCGCCGATACGGGCACAAGGCCATCCCCGCCAAGGCCAACAATCGTGGCAAAGAAGCCGAATTTCTGCACGCCGGTGATGCGGGTGGTGAACACCTCGCCCACCCGCCCAGAAAGCCATGCGGCGACATAGCGATCGATCGTGTCGCGCTCTGCCTCCATCGCGCGGCGTTCGGTCAGGCTGATAGCATCGGTGATGCGCGTCAGATCCTCGCGGTCGTGATCCGAAAGGCCCGTGCCCGCCGGCAGGTCCAGACCCTTCGCCCGCGGCTGTTCAAGATGATAGGCATCCACCAGCGCGCGGTGCACCAAAAGGTCGGAGTAGCGACGAATGGGCGAGGTGAAATGGGCATAGGAACCCAGCGCCAGCCCGAAATGCCCGGCATTGCGCGGCCCGTAATAGGCCTGGGTCTGGCTGCGCAGCACCGCCTCCATCACCAGCGCCTTTTCGGCCGGGTCGGCAATATCCTTGATCATGCGGTTGAACAGGCCCGGCGTGATGACCTGCCCCAGCGCCAGCTTCTTGCCGATGGAATCGAAGTAATCGCGCAGCGCCACCAGCTTCTCGCGCGTGGGTGGTTCGTGGATGCGGTAGACCACAGGGCTGGTCTTTGCCTCCAGCGCGCGGGCAGCGGCGACATTGGCGGCGATCATGAAATCTTCCACCACGCGGTGCGCGTCGAGCCGCTCGCGAATGGCAATGCCGGTGACGCGGCCCTGTTCGTCCAGCGTCACGCGGCGTTCGGGGATTTCGAGTTCCAGCGGATCGCGCGCGGCGCGCGCGCTGGCGAGCAGCTTCCACGCGGCAAACAGATTCATCAGCGGCTCGCTCGCCGTGCCCGCATCAATCCGCGCCTGCGCATCCTCATACGCCACATTTTCCGCAATGCGCACCAATGCGCGGGTAAAGCGCCAGTCGCTGATCTGGCCTGCCTCGGAAATGCGAAAATGGCACACCATCGCGGCGCGCGGCTGATCCTGTTTCAGCGAACAGGCATCGGCCGAAAGCACTTCAGGCAGCATCGGCACAACCCGGTCAGGGAAATAGACCGAATTGCCGCGCTTCCGCGCCTCACGATCCAGCGCGCCGCCGGGGCGGACGTAATAGGACACATCGGCAATCGCGACGATGGCGCGGAAACCGCCCTCGCCATCCGGTTCAGCCCAGATGGCGTCGTCATGGTCGCGCGCATCTGCGGGGTCGATGGCGATGATGGGCACATGCGTGAGGTCTTCGCGCTTTTCGGTGCCCACCGGCAGGCGTGAAGCCTCCTCTGCCTCTTTCAGTACCTTTTCGGGAAAATGGAAGGGGATGCCGTATTTGTGGATCGCGATCAGGCTGTAACTGCGCGGGGCGAGCGGATCGCCCAGCACCTCTATCACCTTGACGCCCGCACGCGGCCCCCGCCCTGTGGGTTCGGCCAGCACCAACTGCCCTTCCTCCGCGCCGCCCAGATCGGACACGGGCGAGGAATTGCGGATGCGCTTGTCCACCGGGGCGAGCCAGGGCTTGCCCGTGCCGTCCATCTCGATCACACCCAGCACCGCGCCTTCTTCTGCAGGCAGTTTTTTCATCGGGTGCGCGATGAACCCGCTTCCCGCCTCCTCGGTGCGCGCAAGGATGCGGTCGCCCACGCGCAGCGCGGCCTGCTTTTTCTTCTCGATCACGCGCAGACGCGGCGGCGGGGTCGCATCGTCCGGCTGCCAGCTGGCCGGGATGGCCACCGGCTCGCCCTCGTCAATCTCGACAATGCGCAGCACGGTGACCTTGGGCACGCCGCCCATGCGGTGAAAGGCGCTGCGCTTGCCGTCGATCAGGCCTTCCTCGGCCATGTCCTTGAGCAGCGCTTTCAACCCGATCTTGTCCTGCGCGGTCAGGCGGAAATGCTTTGCAATCTCGCGCTTGCCCACCGGGTCGTCAGCCTCGCGAATGAAGGTCAGGATGTCTTCGCGGCTCGGCAGGCCTTTGGGGTGTTTGCGCGGGGTGGAGCGGTTCATCCCCGCCCCTTATCAGTAAGCGCGGGCAAGGAGTATCCGTTCCGCTGACTTTTCGCCGGTGAAGATGCAGGCTCCTGTCGCCGGTTCCGCGCCCAGCGGCACATTGCGGATGGTGAGTTTGAGTGCCTTCAGCTGCTCCACCACCTTGTCCAGCGCCGCGCCCGTGGGCTTGCTCCACTGCACTTCCACCCAGCCGGGATATTTGACGCCGTCAGCAAAGTGATCGGCCACCACGTCCATGCTGGTGATGCCGCGGGTGATATTGGCATCACGCCGCTCGCGGGCCTCGGTGAAGAGCGCCGTTTGCATCTCATCGAGCAAGTCAGCCGCCTGCCCGGCAAACTCATTGCGCGGGACATATTGAAAGGCGGGCTTGCCGTTATCGAGGTTCCACAGCGCGTTGCGGCGCAGCACAGCCACCTTTCCTTCGGCCATGTCCCGCGGGCCGACTTCCAGAATGATCGGCGCGCCCTTGCGCACCCAATCCCACCGCTTTGCCGCCGCCTTGCCTGGCGTGCTGTCGAGCAGAACGCGCAGCTTCTCGCCCAGCGCAGTTTCGCGAAGGAGCATCTGCTTCAGCTCGTCGCAATATGCCAGCAGCGCCGCGTCCTCTGGCACCTCGCGAAGCATCGGGATGATCACGATCTGGTGCGGGGCGATGGCAGGCGGCACGCGCAGCCCATCATCATCGCCATGCACCATGATGATGCCGCCGATCAGCCGCGTGGACACGCCCCAGCTGGTGGTGTGGCAATATTGCTGGCCGCCTTCCTTGTCCTGATACTGGATGCCGGCCGCACGGGCAAAATTGGTGCCCAGATAATGGCTGGTGCCGGCTTGCAGCGCCTTGCCATCCTGCATCATCGCCTCGATCGACCATGTTTCCACCGCGCCGGGGAAACGCTCGTTTTCAGGCTTTTCACCTGCAATCACGGGCAGCGCCAGGTCCTCCTCGGCACAGGCGCGATACATTTGCAGCGCGCGGTGCGTTTCTTCCAGAGCGTCTTCGCGCGTGGCGTGCGCGGTATGCCCCTCCTGCCAGAGGAATTCACTGGTGCGCAGGAACATCCGCGTGCGCATTTCCCAGCGCACCACATTGGCCCACTGGTTCGTCAGCAGCGGCAGGTCGCGCCAGCTCTGGATCCAGCGCGCCATCGCGTCGCCAATGATCGTCTCGCTGGTGGGTCGCACGACAAGGGGTTCTTCGAGCTTCGCTTCGGGATCGGGGATCAGCCCGCCCTTGCCATCGGCAATCAGGCGGTGGTGGGTGACAACCGCCATTTCCTTGGCAAAGCCTTCGACATGCTCCGCCTCACGCGTGAAATTGGCGAGCGGGATGAAGATCGGGAAATAGCAATTCTGCACGCCCGCCGCCTTGATGCGGTCGTCCATCAGGCGCTGAATGCGTTCCCAGATGCCATAGCCCCAAGGCTTGATGACCATGCAGCCGCGCACCCCCGATTCCTCGGCGAGATCCGCGGCGGAAATGACCTCCTGATACCAGGCGGCAAAATCGTCTTCGCGCTTGACGGAAAGGGCGTGGCGAATGGCGGACATGGTCGGACAAAATCCTGCTGCTAGGACGAAACGGACCCTCCCTTGGCGGGCAAGCCGTGCCAAGTCGAGAGGCAATTTTCAGCCGAAGGAAGGGGGCCTGGGCAGCTGGTCAACCGCCCAGCTTGTCCAGCTTTTCCTGCATGGCCTTCATCTGCGCGCGCAGTTCGGCCAGTTCGTCGGTATCATTGCTGGCCATTGGCCCGGTTTTGGGCGCGGACGGTTTACCCACGCCGCGGGGCAGGAAGGCTTCGGCCGCCGCCTGGAACATCGCCATGTTCGTTTCGGCAAGCCGCGCAAAGCCGTCGGGCGACATGCTGGATTTGAACGCTTCCTGCAGCCGCGCCTGGTTGGCCTGGAAATTGTCCATCGTGGCTTCGAGGTAGTGCGGCATCAGCGATTGCATCGAATTGCCATACATCGCGATGAGGTTGCGCAGGAAGCTGACCGGCAGCATCTGCTCCCCGTTTGCTTCCTCCTCCATGATGATCTGCGTCAGTATCGAGTGGGTAATATCCCCCCCGGTCTTGGCGTCAAGAACCACGAAATCCACCCCGTCCCGCGTCATGCGGGCAAGGTCGTCAAGCGTAATGTAACTCGACGATTGCGTGTTGTAGAGCCGCCTGTTGGCGTACTTCTTGATAATGACGGGATCAGTCCCCGCCTTGGAGGTGGAGTTCATTTGCGACACACTCCCCGAATAGCGACAAACCTTGTTAGCACTTGCAACATTGCATTGGCAATGGAGCGCATCAGGAAATACGGGAAAACCGCTTGCCGAGCGTTGTCAGCAATTCGTATTGCGACATTCCGGATGATTGCGCCACATTTGGCAAGTCGAATGGAATATCTACGAAGTCACCGACACTTAATGTGGCGTAGGCAGTGCAATCAACCACCACCATATCCATCGAAACGCGTCCGCGGACAGGCAGATTCTGCCCACAATGCTGCAATGCAGCCCCCGCACCGCGGCAACGCAGGAACCCGTCGGCATAGCCGATCGACACGGTGGCGGTTTCCATATCGGCAGCGGCGGTGAAGGTCGCGTTGTAGCCCACGCTTTCACCCGCACCGATTCGCCGCCGCTGAATGACCATGGCCTGCGGAAAGACCACCTGCCGGATGTGGTCTGCCAACTCGCTCCGGGCAATGCCGCCATACAGGGCAAGTCCCGGCCGCGTGAGGTCGAACGCATAATCTGCACCAAGCGCAATACCTGCGCTGTTGGCGAGGCTCAGCCGCTGATGCGCAACAGCGGCGGCTGCCTGCCGCGTGCGTTCCAGTTGCACCGCATTGAGCGCACTGTCCTCATCCGCCGATGCGAGATGCGACAGCAGGGTGTGAACCGAAAGCTGCTTCACCAACGGATCACCCAGTTCGGCCAGAGACACGCCCAGTCGGTTGATTCCGGTGTCCACCATCAGATCGCACAGCCCGCCACCCGCAGCGCGCCAGATTGCCGCCTGTTGGAGAGAATTGATGACGGGACGCACGCCGGTGGCAAGCGCATAGGCCGCCTCTGCGCCGCTGGTGACACCGTGCAGCACCGAGATCTGCGCACCCGGCACGTGGGCGAGCACATCGGCAACTTCGCTCCAGTGCGCCACAAAGAAATCCCGTGCTCCCGCTTCCAACAGGGCCGGAAGCGCGTGGATCACGCCAACGCCATAGCAATCGGCCTTCACCGCTGCACCGGCACGGGCCTTACCCGACAACCGGTCAAGCGCGCGCCAGTTCGCCGCGAGCGCCTGCCGGTCGATCCGCAGACGCAGTGTGGCCGGAGGGAGATGCGGGGGCAAATCAGGCGATCTCGTCGGCAAAATCGCGCGGAGGCCCGCTGGGCAGGCCCCACAATGCCACCACCAGCGCGACGATCAGCAGCACGAAAGTGTACCACAGCCCCGCGAAGATATCGCCCGTGCGCGCCACGATATAGCCGGCAATCAGCGGCAGGAACCCGCCGAAATAGCCGGTGCCGATATGGTAGGGGATCGACATCGAGGAATAGCGGATGCGCGGCGGAAACATCTCGGAAAGCAGTGCGGCAACCGGCCCGAAAGTCGCCCCAGACAGGGCGCCCAGCCCCACCAGAATGACCATGATGCCCAGCAGATTGAGCGGCGGCGGTACCTGCTTTTCCAGATTGTAGCCATGCGTAGAGAGCCACGCGGTAATCGCCGCGCGACGTTCCGGCCCGGCTGCGCCCGCTGCGTCCAGATCGAAGGTCGAGGCGCCCGTCGTCAGCTGCAAGGTCGCCCCTTGCTCAACCCGATAGGGGATGCCGATTGCAGTCATATCCGCCAGCAATTGCGCGCAGGCCCCTGTCTGGCTGGAGGCGAAGGGATCGTAATCGCAGGCCGGCCCGGTAATCACCACCGGCGCATTGCGCGCGCTTTCGGCCAATTGCGGATTGGCCAGCGCCGCAAGCCCCCAGAATGCCGGAAACAGCAGCACCAGCGTGACAGCATAGCCCCAGACGATAGGCTTCTTGCGCCCCACCTTGTCCGACAACCAGCCGAAGTAGATGAAGAACACGCACGAGATGAGCGAGCCAAAGCCCACCAGCAATTCGGCCGTGGTGTCATCCACGCGCATCGGCCCCTTGAGGAAAGACAGAGCGGAAAACAGCGCGGTGTAGAAGATGATTGTCAGGCCGCAGGCCACGCCGAACATGGCGATGAAGATGCGCCGCTTGTTGCGCGGATAGGTGAAGCTTTCGATGAACGGGTTTTTCGAGGTCTGCCCTTCCGCTTTCATCGCCATGAATACCGGGCTTTCCGACAGTTTCAGCCGCATCCACAAGGATATGCCCAACAGGGCGATGGACAGCAGGAACGGCACGCGCCAGCCCCATTCGCGGAATGCGTCTTCCGGAATGATGAAGCGGCAGGCCAACACGACCAACAGGCTGAGCACGAAGCCGCCAATCACACTTGCCTGGATGAAGCTCGTGAAAAAGCCGCGCTTTTCAGGCGGAGAATGTTCTGCCACGTAAATGGCGGCCCCGCCATATTCGCCGCCCAAGGCCAGCCCTTGCGCAATGCGAAGCAGCAGCACGATAATCGGCGCGGCAAGGCCAATGCTTTCGGCACTGGGGACAAAGCCCACGCCTGCCGTTGCCACACCCATCAGCGTGACGGTGACAAGGAAGGTATATTTGCGACCCAGCCGGTCGCCCAGATAGCCAAACAGGATTGCCCCCAGCGGACGAAATCCGAAGCCAATGGCAAAGCCTGCCCAGGTGAGCAGCAGCGACAGCGTTTCATTACCCGACGGGAAAAACGCCTGACTGATGAACACCGCCAGCGTGCCGTAAATGAAGAAATCGTACCATTCGAAGACAGTGCCGGCAGACGATGCCGCAATCACCAGCCGCACTTCCTTTGCCGAAGGTTCGCGCGCGCCCAATTCCCCGCTAGTGGCCATTCCTGAAATCCCCGTTTCCCAAGCGAGAGGGAACTACCGTGCCGAAGGCCCGCTGGAAAGAGCATCCAGCGCGGCCTTCCACGGGAGCAGTATGGCGCCGTGCCGTCCCGGAAATTCGCGCGCGGCGGCGATCAGCTCCAGATCGGGCCAGGCGGCAATGGGCGCTTCGCCGTCCAGCCACCCTTCGATCCGGTCATGCGCACTGGTGATGGTGTACAGGTCACACCCCTTGGCATGGCGCGCAAAGATTGACGCGCTGGCCTGCCCTACGGCGCAGGCGCGCACACGCAGGCCCAAGGTTGCGATCCGCCCCGTATCATCCACGGCCAGATCGATATCCAACGTGCTACCGCAGGTGGCAGAACGTGCATGGCCCCGCAAGGGGAGGTTTTCCACCGGGGGACAGCCGGCCAATTCCACCGTCAGCGCCAGCAGTTCAGGCGTGTAGAGACGCGCTACGCTCATGCCGGCCCGCTTTCGCCTTCATCCATCAGAACCGCCCGCCGCTCCGCGATCAGGCGCACCATTTCCTGCGAACTGGCGTTGATGAAGGGATAGGTGCGCGCCACGCTCATCCATTCAGGGCGTCCGGCTTCCCCCCACCTTGTGTCATAGCCCAGCGCCACGATCGAAAATGCGAATACGGCAATGATCGTGCCTTTCACCGCGCCGAAACCGAACCCCAGAACCCGGTCGATCGGCCCCAGCAGTGACTGGCGCGAAGATGCCCCCGCACGCGCGGCAATCAGCCGCATCACGGCATAGGGCACCATCAGCAGCAGCACGAAACCAAGCAGCGCCGATGCGACAGGCGCGCCGGTGAGTTCAAGGAAAAAGGCCGACAGATCGATATGCAGAAAACGGACAGCAAACACCGCCAGCAGCCATCCGGAAAGCGACAGGATTTCCTGCACAAATCCGCGCATGAAACCGCCGACAGCAGCCGCGCCAACCACCAGCAGCACGATGATGTCGAATGGGTTCATGGTGCCACGAAACTAGGCGTTTGCCATCACCTGGTCAACGAGGCCCGGAAGGCCCGCAATTCCCCTGTAGCGCAGCTTGCCCAGCCCCTCGCCTTCCTGCACCGGCCCGCAGGCACGGTCAAACCCCAGCTTGGCCGCTTCCTTGACCCGCAGACCGGCGTGCGAAACCGGACGCACTTCGCCCGCCAGCGACACCTCGCCAAACCAGATGCCGCGCAGCGGTAGCGGCTTGTCCGCCAGTGCGGACACCAGCGCGGCGGCCACCGCCAGATCGGCCGCCGGATCGGACAGGCGGTATCCCCCGGCTACATTGAGATAGACCTCGGCCGAGGAGAAATTGAGGCCGCATCGCGATTCGAGCACGGCAAGCAGCATGGCAAGGCGCCCGCTGTCCCATCCCACCACCGCCCGGCGCGGCGTGGCGCCCGATTGCAGCCGGACGATCAAAGCCTGTATCTCCACCAGAACGGGCCGTGTGCCTTCCAGCGCCGGAAATACCGCGCTGCCCGCCAGCGGTTCTTCCCGACCGGACAGGAACAGCATGGAGGGGTTGGGCACTTCGGCAAGGCCTGCACCCTCCATCGCGAACACGCCGATTTCGTCGACCGCGCCAAAACGGTTCTTGAGTGCACGCAGGATGCGGAACTGGTGGCTGCGTTCCCCTTCAAAGCTCATCACCACATCGACCATGTGTTCCAGCACACGCGGGCCCGCAATGCTGCCATCCTTGGTGACATGGCCCACCAACACCAGAGCGGTTCCGCATTCCTTGGCATAACGGATCAGCTCGAACGCCGAGGCGCGCACCTGGCTGACCGTGCCCGGCGCGCCTTCGATCATGTCCGAATGCATCGTCTGGATCGAATCGATCACTAGCAGGGCCGGCGGTGCGCCGTCGGCCAGCGTGGTGAGGATATCGCGCACCGATGAAGCCGAAGCGAGCCGCAGCGGCGCATCCGCAAGGCCCAGCCGCCCGGCGCGCAGCCGCACCTGTGCCGTCGCTTCCTCTCCGCTGACATAGACGACATCCTGCCCCGATCGGGCGATCGCGGCAGCCGCCTGCAGCAGCAGCGTGGATTTGCCGATCCCCGGCTCACCCCCCATAAGGATGGCGCTGCCCGGCACGATTCCGCCGCCCAGCGCCCGGTCGAATTCGGCAAGGCCGGTTGTCCGGCGCGCCAACGGCCTGATGGGAGCATCGAGCGCTTCGAACGCAATACGCCGCCCGCCGCTGCCCAGATTATGCCTGGCGGAAAAGGCGGTTTCGGGCGCTTCTTCCTCCAGCGTGTTCCATTCCGAACAATCGGGACATTGCCCCTGCCAGCGGAAGGAAATGCCACCGCATTCGGTGCAGACATATCGGCGTTTGGGCTTGGCCATGCCTCTGCCTAACCGGAACATAGGTGGAACGCAATTCCCTTTCGCGCGATCTTTCGGCGCGATTGCATTCACCCGGCAGAGCGGCCACAACATCGGCCATGCGCCAAAAGGAACTCCGCATCGCGCTCATCTGCTATGGCGGCATCAGCCTGGCGGTTTACATGCATGGCGTCACGAAGGAGATCTGGAAACTGGCCCGCGCCAGCCGTGATTTTCATGCAGGAACCGCATCTGCGGCGGGATCGGAAAGCGTTTACCGCACCCTGCTGGAACAGCTGGAACAGGCCCACGGCCTGCGCCTGCGCGTGTTGCCCGACATCCTGACCGGAGCGAGCGCGGGCGGGATCAACGCGGTGTTCCTCGCACAGGCTGTTCATTCAGGCCAATCGCTCGACCCGCTGACCGATCTGTGGCTGGATACTGCCGATGTGGACCGGTTGCTCGATCCCGAAGCGCAATTGTGGACCTGGGTGGCCAAGTTCTGGGCGCCGCCGGTGGTGGAAATGCTGCTGCGCCGCCCCGGAAATGTGGTGGCCGAAAGCGTTGCGCCTGAAATGCGCGCCGAGGTACGCCGCAAGCTGGCTCGATTCGTGCGCAGCCGCTGGTTTCAGCCGCCCTTCTCCGGAATCGGCTTTTCAGGACTGCTGGCTGATGCCCTTCAAGCGATGCAGGACGCGCCAGGCGGTGCGCCCTTGCTGCCTCCCGGCCACCCCATCGACCTGTTCGTGACTGCCACGGATTTTCACGGTCATCTGCAAAGTCTGCGCATCAACAGTCCGCCATTGGTGGAGGAAAGCGAGCACCGCCTTCCCATCGGCTTTCGCGCGCGGGTTCCGGCGGAAGCGGGTTATCCGCTTGCCAATCTGCTCGAACTCACGCTGGCAGCCCGTTCCACCGCCAGCTTTCCCGGCGCTTTCCCGCCGCTCAAGATTGCCGAGATCGACGCCTTGGCCAAGCTGCGCGGATGGGAGTGGCCCGAACGGGCCGCATTTCTGCAACGGGTCATGCCGGTGCACGCCCGCAACGGTGATCTGGACGGCGTCTCGCTGATCGACGGCTCGGTGCTGGTGAACGCGCCTTTCTCCGAAGCCTTGGGCGTGTTGCATGACCGCCCGGCGCAGCGCGAGGTCGATCGGCGTTTCGTCTATATCGACCCCACGCCTGACCGGCGAAAGATCGTCGGTTCGTCCAGTCAGGAGGTTGGATTTTTCCGCGCCATCTTCGGATCAATCAGTGCCATCCCGCGCGAACAGCCGATTCGGGACAATCTCGAACAGATCGAAATCCTGTCCCGAAAGGCGGTTGCTCTTGGCCAGATCGTCGAAACGCTGCGCCCGGATGTAGAGCGCGCGGTTGATCAGTTGTTCGGGCGCACCTTCTTCCTTGACAGTCCCACACCGCGCCGTCTTGCCAATTGGCGGCAGAAGGCGCAGCAGACCGCAGCAGAGCAGGCGGGCTTTGCCTATCATGCCTATGCGCAGGCTAAGTTTGCAGGGATCCTCGATAATCTGGCGCAGAAGCTTGCCGCCAGCTCGCAAGCGGGTGATCCGGTGGATGTGCGGGAAATTGCCAGCGCATTGCGCTCTGCCTGCCGCGATGCCGATCTGGGCAATCTGGCCGCTCCTTCCGGCGGCGCCAGCGAAGCTGCGATCCACTTCTTTCGCCACCACGATATCGGCTTCCGCGTCCGCCGACTGCGTTTGCTGGCGCGGCGGCTGTCGCGCGAGTGGGAAAACGATCCCGACACGACCGAAGCCGAGCGGGAGGCGGCGCGCGACATGGTTTATCGTGCGCTGGCACCCTATTTCGATTGCGAGGCGCGGCTGGCAAAGGCCGATAGCGGTGCCGGATGGGCACATCTTGCGCTTACAGAACCTGCAGAGGTCCTGGCACGGATCGCGACGCGATGCGATCTGCCGCGCCTTGATGCACAAGCCGAACTGATCCTTGCCGAAGGCCTGGCCGCGATGCCGCGCAGTCTCCGACGGCGGATGCTCCTCGCCTATCTCGGCTTCCCCTTCTACGACATCGCCACCCTGCCTTTGCTGCGCAACGAAGGCTTAACCGAATTCGACCCGGTGAAGGTCGATCGCATTTCGCCCGATGATGCACCCTCGATCCGGGCAGGCGGCGCGGCGGCCACCTTGCGCGGCGTCGAGTTCTACAATTTCGGCGCCTTCTTCAGCCGCGCCTATCGGGAGAATGATTACCTCTGGGGCCGGTTGCACGGGGCGGAACGGATGATTGACCTCGTCTGTTCCACCCTGCCGCCGGGCGCGGTGGCAGGCGGGCAATGCCTTGCTTTGAAGCGCGCGGCTTTCCTCGCCATTCTTGACGAGGAGGAGCCGCGCCTGAAAGCGGATTCCGGCCTAATCGTGGGCCTGCGCCGCGAAGTGGAGGCGATGGGAGGTGGGGCGAACGTCTCAGCCTGAAAAGGCATCCCTCAGCCGGTCGAAAAAGCCGCGGCTTTCGGGGCATTCCTCGCCCGTTTCCAGCTCGCGGAACGCGCACAGCAATTCGCGCTGGCGGGCGGTGAGGCGCGTGGGCGTTTCGACCACGACTTCGACCACCAGATCGCCGCGCCCGCGCCCTTGCAGCACGGGCATGCCTGCGCCGCGTTTGCGCAACTGCTTGCCCGACTGGATGCCGGGGGGGATGTCGATCGTGTGCGTCTCGCCATCAATGCCGGGAATGTCCACACTGCCGCCCAGCGCAGCGGTGGTGAAGCTGATGGGCATACGGGTGAACAGCGATGTGCCCTCGCGGCTGAACACGGGATGTGCGCGCACATGGATGAAGATGTAGAGGTCGCCTGAAGGCGCGCCGCCCGGCCCTGCCTCGCCTCTTCCAGCAAGGCGAATACGCGTGCCATTGTCCACCCCCGGCGGTATTTCGACATCGAGGCGCTGCACCTTGTCCACCCGCCCTTCGCCGCGGCAATCGGGGCAGGCCTTTTCCAGCACTTCGCCCCGTCCATGGCAAGCAGGGCACGGGCGTTCGATCACGAACAGCCCCTGCTGCGCGCGCACCTTGCCATGGCCGTGGCAGGTGCCGCAGCGCTGCCGTCCCGTTCCGGGCGCGGCGCCGCTGCCCGAACAGGTATCGCAATGCGCGGCAACTTCCACTTCAATGGTGGTGGTGCGCCCGGTGAAGGCTTCCTCCAGCCCCACTTCCATGTCGTAACGCAGATCGGCCCCGCGCCGCGGACGCGAACGCCCGCCGCCACCAAAGGCGCTGCCGAAGATCGTTTCGAAAATATCGCCCAGATCGCCGAAATCGGCATGCGGGCCGCCGCCGCCTCCTCCGCCCATGCCATTGGTAAAGGCCTCATGGCCGTATCGGTCATAAGCGGCGCGCTTCTGCGGATCCTTCAGGCAATCATAGGCAACACTGATCGCCTTGAAACGCGCCTCGGCCTCGGCATCGCCCGGATTCTTGTCCGGATGCCATTTCATCGCCAGCTTGCGATAGGCGCGCTTGATTGTGTCCCCGTCGGCATCGCGGGACACTTCGAGCAACTGGTAAAAATCCATTTCGGTCGCGGACATCAGGCCCCCTCAACACCGTTCCGCCACCGGTACCGGATCGAGGCCGGTGCCGGTGGCGGGCAGGTTTGTCATCAGGCGATCAGGCCTTGTTGTCTTCGTCGACTTCCGAAAACTCGGCATCGACAACATCGTCATCGGCCTTGGTTTCGCCCGACGGCGCAGCGCCAGACTGGGCGGCAGCCTGATCCTTTTCATAGATCTGCTGGCCCATTTTCATCGCCACCTCGGTCAGCGCCTGCGCCTTGGCCGTGATGGCGTCGATATCGTCACCTTCCAGCGCCGCCTTCACATCGGCAATCGCCGCCTCGACCGCAGCCTTGGTTTCGGCGTCGACCTTGTCACCGTTCTCTGCCAGCTGCTTTTCGGTGGTGTGCACCATCGAATCCGCCTGGTTGCGGGCCTCGGCGGCGGCGCGGCGCTTCTTGTCTTCCTCGGCGAACCTTTCGGCATCCTTCACCATCTGTTCGATGTCGGAATCCGACAGGCCGCCCGATGCCTGGATGCGAATCTGCTGTTCCTTGCCGGTGCCCTTGTCCTTGGCCGACACGTTGACGATGCCGTTCGCGTCAATGTCGAAGGTGACTTCGATCTGCGGCACGCCGCGGGGTGCGGGGGGAATACCGACAAGGTCGAACTGGCCGAGCAGCTTGTTGTCTGCGGCCATTTCCCGTTCGCCCTGGAACACCCGGATCGTCACCGCCTGCTGGTTGTCGTCAGCGGTGGAATAGACCTGGCTCTTCTTGGTCGGGATCGTGGTGTTGCGGTCGATCATGCGGGTGAACACACCGCCCAGCGTCTCGATACCCAGCGACAGCGGGGTCACGTCGAGCAGCAGCACATCCTTCACATCGCCCTGCAACACGCCCGCCTGAATGGCCGCGCCCATGGCAACGACTTCATCGGGGTTCACGCCGGTGTGCGGTTCCTTGCCGAAGAATTCCTTCACCGCTTCACGCACCTTGGGCATACGCGTCATCCCGCCGACCAGCACGACTTCGTCGATGTCCTTGGCAGTCAGGCCCGCATCGGCCAGCGCCTTCTTCATCGGTTCCTTGGTGCGCTCGATCAGCGGCGCGACCAGCCGCTCTAGGTCGGATCGGGTGATCGTTTCAACGAGGTGCAGCGGGGTGGTGCTGCCGCCTTCCATGCGCGCGGTGATGAAGGGCAGGTTGACCTCGGTCGTCTGCGCGGAGGACAGTTCGATCTTGGCCTTTTCCGCGGCTTCCTTCAGCCGCTGGAGAGCCAGCTTGTCAGTCCGCAGGTCCATGCCTTCCTTCTTCTTGAAGGTATCGGCCAGATATTCGACCACCGCAGTGTCGAAATCTTCACCGCCAAGGAAGGTGTCGCCATTGGTCGACTTCACCTCGAACACGCCATCACCGATTTCGAGGATGGACACGTCGAACGTACCGCCGCCAAGGTCGTAGACCGCGATGGTCTTGCCGTCGTCCTTGTCAAGACCATAAGCAAGCGCGGCCGCCGTCGGCTCGTTGATGATGCGCAGCACTTCGAGGCCGGCAATCTGGCCCGCGTCCTTGGTGGCCTGACGCTGAGCGTCGTTGAAATAGGCGGGCACGGTGATGACGGCCTGTGTGACCTTTTCACCCAGATAGCTTTCGGCGGTTTCCTTCATCTTCTGCAGGATGAAGGCGGAAATCTGGCTGGGCGAATAATCTTCGCCGCCCGCCCTCACCCAAGCGTCGCCGTTCTTGCCCTTCACGATGGAATAGGGAACCAGTTCGGTGTCCTTCTTGGTCACCGGGTCATCGAAGCGGCGGCCGATCAGGCGCTTCACAGCGAAGATCGTATTATCCGCGTTTGTCACCGCCTGCCGCTTGGCGGGCTGGCCGATCAGGCGCTCGCCGTCCTTGGTGAAGGCGACGATCGACGGCGTGGTGCGCGCACCTTCGGAATTTTCGATGACCTTGGGCTTGCCGCCATCCATCACGGCAACGCACGAATTGGTGGTGCCAAGGTCGATACCGATAACTTTGCTCATGGGTTCCCCACTCTTCCTTCATATCAGACGCTGCACCTTTGGCCCCCCATCCCATGGCAGGGCCGCTTGGCAGCTCACAAAGAACACATTGTTCGCAGGCGATATAGGAGCGCTTTCGTGGCCGACAAGGGATGCCCTTTGCTACGCGTGCAAGGCCTTGGCAGAGCGTCTGCAAGCACATAGACAGGGATTTGTATGAACAGGGATTTTTCAACAGGGAGGAACTTGGGGATGAAGAAGGCAATTATCGCATCGCTTGGCGGCATTGCGCTGGCTATGGGGCTGACCGCTTGCAGCAGCGAGAGCGAAACGCCCGTGGAAGCCGCGCCTGACGCGCCGGAAGGCATCTCGGTTACCGAAGGGCGCATGAACCTGCCGGCTGCGGCGGGCAATCCCTCGGCGGTCTATTTCACCATCACGAACACATCGGGCGAGGACCAGATGCTTCGCGCGGTCAGTGTCCAAGGCGCCGAAAACGCAATGTTCCACGAAACCAGCGAATGGAGCGGCCAGGTAGATATGCAGGAATTGCTCTCGGTAACGGTGCCGGCGGGGGAAACCGTCGTGTTCGAGCCGGGTGGCAAGCATGTCATGGTCTTCGGCCTTCCCGAAGGCCTGGAACCGGGCGGAGAGGTGGAAGTGACGCTGTCCTTCGCGCGCGGAGACAAGATTTCCTTCCCGGCCCGCTTGCTGGCACCGGGCGATACGGGGGCGGCAAACTGATTGCTTCGGACGAACTCTCCCCTTGCCCGGCGGGGGGAGAGCGTGGCCTTGCTCCCAGCGAAATCGCCCTCGCCCGCACGGTGTTTGGCGATGCGATCGATTATGCGCGCGTCACGATCCGGCGGCGCAAATGGTTCCCCTTGCAGCCACGCAAGGTTGCCATGGCTCCGCGCGGCCATTTGCACTTCCATCCCGAAAGCGGCAGCTATTGCGACGATTTCGCGCTTGCTTCGCTGGGACGCAAAGCTCTTTTCATCCACGAAATGGTGCATGTCTGGCAAGTGCAGACGCGCGGCGAATGGTTCCTGATTCTCAACCGACACCCGTGGTGCCGCTATGATTACAGCCTGAAGCCCGGATGGAAGCTGGAGCAATACGGCATCGAACAACAGGCGATGATCGTGCAGCACGCCTTCATGCTTGGACAGGGTGCAGTGATTGCGGGCGCGCCGCCCTTGGCGCAATATCTCTCCATCCTTCCGTTCAAGCCGATCGGAGCGGCGGGGCAGCGCATCACCTGATGTGCAGCCGTGCCCTCGATGCAGGAAGCTGTTGCCAGAGTGCGCCAAGCAAGGCAGATCGTGTGCAGCCGGTCGGGGAATGTCGGGGGAAATGATGGGCAAGGCAGGATTTCGGTCAGCTTCGGTGGCCGCTTTTGCGTTGATCGCGGGTGTCGCAACGCCGGTTGCGGCGCAGGATACATCCGCCGTTCCGCTCTATCACAAGGTCGAGCTTGCCGCCGGCTTCACACCCGATCCGCAGTTCTTTGCGGTGACATCTGGCGGAAGCATCTCGGCCAACGCGTCTGTCTCGTCGCGTTGCGCCGGATATATCGCCAATGCGCCCGATGTGCGGCTGCATTACACCAGCGGATCGCTTCCCCTCATCATTTCAACCCGGTCGAGCGGCGACACCACGCTGGTTGTCCATGCGCCCGACGGACGCTGGTATTGCGACGATGATGGCGGCGAATCGGGCCTGAACGCCATGGTCCGGTTCAATTCCCCGCAATCGGGCCGCTATGCCATCTGGGTGGGATCATATAGCAGCGGCGAGAATGTGCAGGCCGAAGTCGCCATTTCGGAGCTGTCGAGCCAGTAACCCACCGCCCGCAACGCGGTGCCACGCGATCCCCGGCGCAGGACAGGGGTAATTGTCCGCAACTTCTTGAAAGGTCAGTCTGAATGCGTTCCCTTGTTGCAGCCGTTGCATTGCCGGCCCTTGCCTCGATTGCCGTCCCCACCGCCGCGCAGGATGTTTCGGCCACGCCGAATTTCGGCACGATCACCCTTTCGGCCGGCTTCACACCCGATCCGCGCACGGTTTCGGTCACTTCGGGCGGATCGCTGTCGGCCTCGGATGTCGGCAGCGGATGCGCCGGATCGATCAGCAATGCGCCCGATGTGCGGCTCAGCTATACGGCAGGCAGCCTGCCGCTGATCATTTCGGTCAATTCGAATGCCGATACCACGCTGGTGATCAATGCGCCCGATGGCCGCTGGTACTGCGACGATGATAGCGGCGAAGGCACCAATCCTTCGGTCCGATTCAACAGCCCGCAGAGCGGCCGTTACGAAATCTGGGTCGGTTCCTATGGCGGCGGAAACGCGTCGGCAATGCTCGCCATTTCGGAAGTCAGCAGCCAGTAATGCGGAGGCAGGCCGCTTGCCGTCATGCGCAGGCGGCCTTTCACCTCATTCGGGCTTCTTTGCCACCGCCACCAGCGCCGGGCGGAGCAGGCGATCCTTGATCATGTATCCGCTCTGCATTTCGCTTACCACCGTGCCCGGCTCGGCCTCGGCATGGGGCACTTCGATCATCGCCTGATGCTGATTGGGGTCGAGCGGCAAGCCCATCGCGGCAATGCGGCTGATGCCGTGCTGGCCGAACACCTTGTCCAGTTCGCGCTGGGTCGCCTCGATCCCGGCGATGATCCCCGCCAGCTTCTCATCCCCGCGCAGATCGGCCGGAATGGCATCCAGCGCACGAGCGAGATTGTCTGAAACCGACAGGATATCGCGGGCAAAGCTGGTGGCAGCATAAGCGCGCGCATCGGCAATATCCTTTTCCAGACGGCGGCGCACATTCTGCGTTTCGGCGCGCGCATAGAGAACCTGCTGTTTCAAATCCTCCAGCTCGGCTTCCATCGCAGCGATCCGTGCCGAGGCATCATCGTCCGCCTCGTCGTCGCCCGAATCGAGAAAGGTTTCGGGCACACCGTCCAGTTCCCGCGCCACTTCGTCGCCGGTTCCGTCCTGCCCATTGTCCATCGTGTTTTCGTTATTGCTCATGTCTCAACCAATTCTCTTGCCCAATGTCCGCTCCAGCGAACGGGCCGTGAAATCCACCATGGGAACGACGCGTGCGTAATTCAGGCGCGTCGGCCCGATCACGCCCAGCACGCCAACCACCCTTCCCTCGCGGTCGCGATAAGGCGCGGCAATAACCGCCGAACCCGAAAGCGCAAACAGGCGGTTTTCCGCGCCGATGAAGATGCGGGTCGATTCCGCCTCGCGCGCGCTGTCCAGCAAATCGGCAATCGTCTGCTTGTTTTCAAGATCGTCGATCAGGCTGCGCACCCGCTCGATATCGGAAAGCGCGGTTTCGTCCAACAGATTGGCCTGCCCGCGCACGATCAACACGCGGCGGCGGGCGGCATCCTCGCTCCAGGTCACCAGCCCGCGCTCCACCAGATCGCGGCTTACCTCGTCGAGGGCTGTAGATCCGGAACGGATTTCTTCCTGCACCGCTGCCACTGCTTCGCGCAAGGTGCGCCCGGCGAGCCGCGCATTCATGTAATTGCTGGCCTGCTGCAACGCCGCCTGCCCAATGCCGGGTGCAAGATCGAGCAGGCGATTCTCGACATGGCCGTCCTCTCCCACCAGCACCACCAGCGCGCGACCTGTTTCCAACGGCACGATGTTGAGCTGCGCCACGCGCAATTCGCGCCGGGGCACCATCACCATGCCCGCCGCGCCCGACAGATCGGACAGGATCGCACTGGTCATTTCCAGCGCCTGTTCGATCGGGCCCAAATGGGCATTGGGTGATGCCAACTGCGCCTCGATCACCGCGCGTTCCTGCGCGGTCGGCTGGGCCACCTGCATCATGCCATCGACGAACAGCCTGAGGCCGCTTTCCGTAGGCATTCGGCCTGCGCTGGTATGCGGTGCGGCCAGCAGACCCATTTGCTCCAGATCGTTGAGCACCGATCGGATCGAGGCGGGAGACAAGCCGATGGCGCCGCGCTGGGCGAGTGCCTTTGACCCGACGGGCTGCCCGCTCGCCAGATAATCCTCCACCACAAGGCGGAAAATCTCGCGGGCACGGGCGGTCAGTTCGGTGATGGGCGGAGAAGCCATGACAGAGCCATATCTAGTCGCTAGGGCGTCTCACGCAATATCGCGTTTCCCAGGAGAATACTTGATGCGCCCTTCCGGCCGCGCCGCAGACGAAATGCGCGCTATCACCATCGAAACCGGCTTCACCAAGCACGCCGAAGGCAGTTGCCTGATAAGTTTTGGCGACACCCGCGTGCTGTGCACCGCCAGCGTGGAAGAGCGTGTGCCGTCGTTCCTGCGCGGCAAGGGTTCGGGCTGGGTGACGGGCGAATATTCGATGCTGCCCCGCGCCACCCACACCCGTGGCAGCCGCGAGGCGGCAAAGGGCAAGCAGAGCGGGCGGACGCAGGAAATTCAGCGTCTTATCGGCCGTTCCTTGCGCGCTGTCACCGATCTGGAAAAGCTGGGCGAACGGCAGATCACGCTCGATTGCGACGTGCTGCAAGCCGATGGCGGCACACGCACAGCCAGCATTTCGGGCGCATGGGTGGCGCTGCGTCTGGCGGTGAACAAGCTGATGGAGGCAGGCGCGATCAAGGACGATCCGCTGACCGCCAAGATCGCCGCGATTTCCTGTGGCATCTATCAGGGAACGCCGGTGCTGGACCTTGATTACATTGAGGATTCCGCCGCCGATGCCGATGCCAATTTCGTGCTGATCGAAGGCGGGCAGATTGCCGAAGTGCAGGCCACCGCCGAAGGCGCGACTTACGACGAGGAGGGCCTGCTGCGCCTGCTGCGTCTGGCTCGGATCGGCACCGACCGCATCTTTGCCGCGCAGGACAAGGCGACGAAGTAATGGCAAGGCTGGGCGGGGGCAGACTGGTGAT
This sequence comes from Alteraurantiacibacter lauratis, assembly GCF_037154155.1. Classification (NCBI taxonomy): domain Bacteria; kingdom Pseudomonadati; phylum Pseudomonadota; class Alphaproteobacteria; order Sphingomonadales; family Erythrobacteraceae; genus Alteraurantiacibacter; species Alteraurantiacibacter lauratis. The sequence continues at coordinate 293,775 of NZ_JBANRN010000001.1, read as the reverse complement.
TGCCACGCATAATGCGGGCAAGCTGAAGGAAATCGGTGCGCTGCTCGCGCCCTATGGCCTCGAATGCCTGTCTGCCGGCTCGCTCGGCCTACCCGAACCTGCCGAAACGGGCACAACCTTTGTCGAGAATGCCCTCATCAAGGCGCGGGCCGCGGCGGAGGCATCGGGCCTGCCTGCGCTGGCCGATGACAGCGGCCTTTCGGTGGCGGCGCTGGGCGGCAGGCCCGGCGTTTACACCGCCGATTGGGCGGAGCGGCAATGGTTCGAGGGGGAGCCGGGCCGCGACTGGTACATGGCGATGGGCAAGGTGGAAGGTATGCTGCAAGCTCTCGGCCCCGATGCCGCGCGCGACGCGTGGTTTTCCTGCGTGCTCGCCATTGCCTGGCCCGATGGCGAAAGCGCGGTTTACGAAGGCCGGGTGGACGGCACACTCGTCTGGCCGCCGCGCGGCAAACTCGGCTTCGGTTACGATCCGGTTTTCGTTCTGAACGGCGACACGCGCACCTTTGCCGAGATGGAGCCGGATGAAAAACACGGCATCAGCCACCGCGCCGATGCCTTTGCCAAGCTGGTGAAAGACCAGTTTGGCGCGTAAGGTCGCCCCTATGGCGCGCGCGCTTTACATCCATTGGCCCTTTTGCCTGCAAAAATGCCCCTATTGCGATTTCAACAGCCATGTCCGCGCGTCGGTGGACGTGGCGCGCTGGCAGGCTGCACTGATTGCCGATATGCGAGCCGAGGCCGAACTTGCAGAGGTCGAACCGCTCGAATCGATCTTTTTCGGCGGGGGCACCCCTTCGCTGATGCCCCCTCCCCTCGTCGCGGCATTGCTGGAAGAGGCGGAGCGACTGTGGGGCTTTGCTGACGCGATCGAGATCACGCTGGAGGGCAATCCTTCCTCGGTCGAAGCCGCAAATTACGCCGCGCTCGCCAGCGCCGGGGTCAACCGCGCCTCGCTCGGCTTGCAATCGCAGCATGACGCGACGCTGCGCTTCCTGGGTCGCCTCCATGATGCGCGAGAGGGACTGACCGCGCTTGACGTGGCGCAGAAGCATTTTGCGCGCGTCTCATTCGATCTCATCTACGCCTTGCCGGGGCAGACGCCCGAAGAATGGCAGGCCGACCTGTCGCGCGCGCTGGCTTTGGGCACCACGCATCTGTCGCTGTATCAATTAACGATTGAGCCGGGCACACGGTTTGAAACCATGGTGCGGCGCGGAGATTTCGTACCGCTCGATGATGATGCGGCGGCTGATCTTTTCAAGCTGACGCAGGACATGACGGCAGCCGCCGGCCTGCCCGCTTACGAGGTGAGCAACCATGCCGCGCGAGGGCAGGAGAGCCGGCACAACCTCACCTACTGGCGCTATCAGGATTATCTCGGCATTGGCCCCGGCGCGCATGGGCGGCGGGGCGGCGTGGCTACGCAGCGGCACAAAAAGCCCGAAAACTGGCTGGCGGCGGTGGAGGAGCGCGGTTCGGGCTGCCAGATCGAAAGCGCGATCCCACTGCCCGAACAGGCCGCCGAGGCGCTGCTGATGGGGCTGCGGCTAACCGAAGGGATCAATCTTGCCGCGCTTGCCGCCCGCTTCGCCCTGCCACACGATAACCTCATAAACCGGGCTGCCATGGCGGAATTGGAGCGTCTGGGACTCGTCTGGCAGACACCTGCACGCCTTGGCGTCACGCCCGCAGGAATGCCGCTGCTCGACGCGATTCTGCCGCGTCTGGTGGCCGATGGGCTGGTGGCGGCATGAGCGCGTCCGACCTGCTGGAGACCTGGCAGGCCGAATTGACGCAAGGCCGCCGCCGATCGCCGCACACCGTGCGCGCCTATCTGGCCGCCGCTGCGCGCCTTTTGGCGAGTGAAGCTGCCGAAAATTGGGGCGATGTGGCAAGGATCGACGCCCCCGCATTGCGCCTGCACATGGCGCGCCGCCGGGCCGAGGGAATCGGCAATGTCTCTGCCGCACGCGAATTGTCGGCGCTGAAAGCCTTCCTCACCTTTGCGCGCAGCCAAGCGGGCATTGCTGATGCCGCCCCGCCCCGCCTGCGCGGCCCACGCGTCAAGAAGGGCCTGCCCCGCCCGGTCACACCCGACGATGCAATAAATGTGGCGGCCATGGTGGAAGCCAACGCCGCCGAAGGCTGGATCGGCGCGCGCGACCGGGCGGTGCTGCTGCTGATGTATGGCGCGGGGATGCGCATTGCCGAGGCGCTGTCGCTCACCGCCGCCGATCTGCCGCTGGGTGAACGGATCGCCATCACCGGCAAGGGCGGCAAGCAACGCGTGGTGCCGCTGATCCCGCTGGTGCGCGAGGCGGTGGGCGATTACGCGCGGCAATGCCCCTGGCCGCTTTCGGGGCAAACCCCGCTGTTTCGCGGCGCAAAGGGAGGCCCGCTTTCGCCCGGAATGGTGCAAAAGGCGATGGCGCAGGCGCGCACCGTGCTGGGCCTGCCCGCCAGCGCCACACCGCACGCGCTGCGTCATTCCTTTGCCACGCATCTCCTGGGTGCAGGGGCGGATTTGAGGAGCCTTCAGGAATTGCTGGGCCATGCCAGCCTGGGTTCGACGCAGATTTACACACGCGTGGATGCGGCGACTCTGCTTGATACCTACCGTAACGCGCACCCCAGAGAACAGGCAGGCGAACAGGATTGAGGCCTAGTCGTCCCGCTTCCTGTCGGGATCGCGGCCGTGCCATGTCAGCACCCGCCAGACATAGCCGATCACCGCCAGCACGACGAGCGCGATGATGATCCAGGCAAGAATATCCTGCGATTCCTGCAGGTAACGCCCCAACCACTCCCCGCCCTTGATCAGCAGCGCATTCCAGATCAGCGACCCGGCGAAGGTAAAGGCGAGGAACTTTGCCTTGGGCATATGCGACAGGCCAGCGGGCAGCGAGATGATCGTTCGCAGAAAGGGGGAAAATCGCAGGAAGAAGACCACCCAGTGACCGTGCTTCACGAAGAAGAGCTGCGCGGCGACGATGTGCATCCAGTCCACGGTCAACCAGCGGCCCCAGCGATCCACAAAGGGTTCGAGCTGCGCAAAGCCCCAACGGTCGCCCAGCCAATACCAGAAATAATTGCCCGCCGTGGTGCCCAGCGTGCCGATCAGCAACAACGGCCAGAAATCCATCGCCCCACGCGACACCAGCACCCCGCCCACGCCCATGATGACCTCGGACGGCACCGGGGGCACAACATTTTCCAGCATCATCAACAGGAAGATGCCAAGATAGCCCCCCTTGTCGATGGCATCGATGATCAGTTGATCCATCAAAAACCTGTTTATCTGAGGAGAGGCAAAATCAGGTTTTTCCCATTAACCTCAAGGTAAGTTTAGGTTAACATCTCGGCGTGGCGCCGCTCCAAAGCGTCCCAGATCCGCGCGGGCGTATCTGTGCCGTTGAACTTGTCGATGGCCACAATTCCGGTGGGGCTGGTCACATTGATTTCGGTAAGCCATTTGCCGCCAATCACATCTATGCCTACAAAAACGAGCCCCCTGCGTTTCAGTTCCGGGCCCATCGCGGCGCAGATTTCCTCCTCTTGCGCGGTCAGCGTGCTGGCTTCGGCATAGCCGCCCTGCGCCAGATTGCTGCGGAATTCCCCTTCGCCCGGTCGGCGGTTGATGGCGCCCGCAAATTCGCCATCGACCAGCACGATCCGCTTGTCGCCTAATGCGACTTCGGGGATGAACGGTTGCACCATATGCGCCTCTGGCCAGGTCTGGTTAAATACCTCGAACAGCGCGGACAGGTTGGTGCCTTCGGCATCCACCTTGAAGATCGCCTTGCCGCCATTCCCGTGCAGCGGTTTCACCACCACCGCGCCGTGACGGGCATGAAAGTCGCGCACATCGTCCAGATTGCGCGTCACCAGCGTGGGCGGCATGAACCGCGCATAATCGAGCACGAACATCTTTTCGGGCGCGTTGATCACCTCGCGCGGGTCGTTCGAAACCAGCGTGGTGCCTTTGAGCCGGTCGAGCAGCAAAGCCGCGCTGATATAGCCCAAATGAAACGGCGGGTCCTGCCGCATCAGAATGATGTCGATATCGCGCGCCAGATCGATCCGCCGCCGCTCGCCCGCGCGGAAATGATCGCCCACCACGCGCTGCACGGACACCGGCGCGGCCCATGCGGTCAGCCGCCCACAATCATAGGTAAGGCTGGCCACATCATAATGCCACACCTCATGCCCGCGCGCCTGTGCGCCCAGCATTAGGGCAAAACTGGAATCGCCCGCAATGTTGATGCTTTCCAGCGGGTCCATCTGAACGGCGATGCGTAAACTCATAAGGGCTTCCTAAGGCTGCCAGGCATTGGTGATGTGGCGAGGCTTGGTGCCCGGCGCAAGGAGGATCACATCAATGCTGATGTCTTCGCCTTGCGTGGCATATTCGTGCGCCACCGCTTCGGCAGCAGCGGCAACGCGGCGCAGGCGGTGTTCATCTATGGCAAGGTCGAGGGCGGCTACTTTGCTGCGCCATTTGACTTCGACGAAGGCAACAAGACCTGTGCGGCGTGCGACAAGATCGATCTCGCCCACTTTGGTTTTGACGCGGCTGGCAAGAACTTCCCACCCCTGCAAGCGCAGCCATTCCGCGGCCTGCGCCTCGCCCTCGCGGCCTCTTGCCTCGGCCCTTTGCCGCTTCATTTCTTTTGCAATTCCATCGCGCGCGCATAGAGCGTGCGGCGATCCAGCCCGGTTGTCTTGGCGACCTGCCCCGCCGCTTGGCCGGGCTTGGCATCTGCGAGTGCGGCCAGCAGCAGCGCATCGGCATCCACCGCGCCCGCAGCCTGCTCTCCCGGCGGGCCGATCATCAGCACGATTTCGCCGCGCGGTGGGCTTTGCGTGAAATGCGCCAGCAATTTCTCGGCCGAACCGGTGCGGCATTCCTCGTGCAGCTTGGTGAGCTCGCGCGCCACCGCCACTTCGCGCCCCGGCATGATCTCCGCAATCGCAGCAAGCGATTTGGCAAGACGCGGCGCGGTCTCAAAAAAGATCAGCGTTGCGCGCAGGGGGGCCAGTTCGGCCAGCACCGCCGCGCGCGCATTCTCCTTTGGTGGCAGGAAACCGGCGAACAGGAAACGGTCGCTCGGCAGACCCGACAAGGCCAAAGCGGTAAGCGGCGCATTTGCACCGGGCACCACGGTCACCGCCACGCCCGCCTCCCGCGCGGCGCGGACAAGCCTGTATCCCGGATCGGAAATCAGCGGCATCCCCGCATCGCTGACCAGAGCTACAGGCGCAGCCATCGCCGCCTCGACGATTCGGGCGCGGTCGGCATCCGATGCATGATCGTCATGCCGCACCATCCGGCCCGACAGGCCCAGCAGTTTAAGCAATTTGCCGGTGATGCGCGTATCCTCGCACGCGATCAGGCTTGCGGTGGACAGAACATCCTTTGCCCGCAAGGTGATGTCGCCAAGATTGCCAATCGGGGTAGCCACGATATAGAGGCCGGGAGGCAGGGATGCGGAAGTGGTCGGGATGGTCACCCGCGCTTCATGAACCAATTCAAGCGGAGGCAGCAAGCATGATCGGCAATTTGCGGCGCGGGTTGGCCCTCGCCCTTCTCACCATTGTGCTGGCGGGTTGCCGTGTGATCCCGGACGATGGCGGTGTGCGCCCCGGCACTACTGCCCCTGTGGAACAGCCCACCGATCTGCCCGATGCAAGTGTGCTTCCGGAAGATCAGGGCCGCCACCGGGTAGCCTTGCTGGTGCCGCTTTCGGGGGAAAACGGCGCGGTGGGCCAGTCGATCGCCAATGCCACCACAATGGCGCTGCTCGATACCAATGCCGAAAACCTGCGCATCACCACTTACGATACCGCTGCCGGGGCCGCTCTGGCGGCAAGCCGCGCGGTTTCGGATGGCAATCGCCTGATTCTTGGCCCGCTGGTGCGTGATGATGTGTCGGCCGTGCTGGCGCAGGCGCGGCCTGCCGGCGTTCCGCTGATTACCTTTTCCAACGATGCGGGAATTGCCGGGGCGGATGTCTTCGTGATGGGTCTGGTGCCCGAACAATCGGTTGAGCGGACGGTGCGCTTTGCCATCAATCAGGGCGCACGCCGCTTTGCCGCGTTGGTGCCGCAGGGCGAGTTCGGCCAGCGCATGGCGGCCGCGCTTCGGCGCACGGCCGAACGCGGCGGGGCAAATCTGGTAGCGGTCGAAAGCTATGGCAGCGGCGCCAATGCGGTTACTGCGGCGGCCGCGCGGCTGAACCGGCAGGGCGGATTTGACACCGTGCTGATCGGGGATGGCCCGCGCATGGCGGTGATCGCAGCCAATGAATTGAAACAGGCGGGCGCGGATCTTCCCTCGCTGATCGGGCCGGAATTGTGGAGCGGGGATACCACCCTGCCGCGCACCGCATCCTTGCGCGGGGCATGGTTTTCTTCGGTCTCCGATGCCCGCTACCGGCAGTTTGCGACATCGTATGAAACGCGGTTCGGCAATCAGCCCTACCGGTTGGCCACGCTGGGTTACGACGCGGTTTTGCTGACCCTGCGCGTCGCGCGCGAGTGGACGCCCGGCCGCCCCTTCCCCGTGCAACAAATGCTCGATCCCAACGGTTTTCTGGGGTTGGACGGCCCGTTCCGGTTCCGTGCCGATGGTGTGGGCGAGCGGGTGTTCGAAGTGCGCGAGATCGGCAATGGCAGCGTCAGCGTGGTCGATCCGGCACCTCGGCAATTCTAGGGCGGCTCAAAGCGCCGGCTAACTGGCGATAAATGCAGCAAGTGGCTTGAAGCGGAGAAATCCGCGCGCCTATAGCAGCAAGCATGAGCCAGGACCTGTTCGATGCCTTGCCCGCCGGCGGCGGTGATTACGATTCATCTGCCATCGAAGTATTGGAAGGGCTGGAGCCGGTGCGCCGCCGTCCCGGCATGTATATCGGCGGCACCGATGAACGCGCCTATCACCACCTTGCCGCCGAAGTGCTCGACAACGCGATGGACGAGGCGGTGGCAGGCCATGCGACCCGCATCGAAATGGTGCTGGAGGAAGTGGACGGCCAGCCCCGCCGCCTGACCATCACAGATAACGGCCGCGGAATGCCGGTGGACGAACATCCCAAATTCCCCGGCAAATCCACACTCGAAGTCATCCTGTCTACGCTCCATTCAGGCGGCAAGTTTTCAGGGAAAGCCTATGCCACCAGTGGCGGCCTGCATGGCGTGGGCGTATCGGTGGTGAACGCGCTATCGGTGGAAACGCGGGTCGAGGTCGCACGCGGCAAGGAACTGTATGCGCAAAGCTTCTCACGCGGGGTGCCGCAAGGGCCTTTGCAGCGCCTTGGCGCGGCGCCCAACCGGCGCGGCACGAGCGTGTCTTTCGTGCCCGATGCCGAAATTTTCGGCGACCGCGTGTTCAACGCCAAGCGGCTGTTCAAACTGGCCCGGTCCAAGGCCTATCTGTTTGCCGGCGTCGAAATCCGCTGGCGCTGCTCGCCCTCGCTCGCCAGCGAAGATGTCCCGGCAGAGGCGGTGTTCCAGTTCCCCGGCGGGCTTTCCGATCATTTGCGCGAACAGGTAGGCACGCGCGAATGTGTCACCAGCGATTTCTTCACCGGCAGCCAGGATTTTCCCCTGAACGAGGCGGGAGAGACGCAGGGCCGCGTCGAATGGGCGGTCGCCTGGCCGCTGTGGTCGGATGGATCGACCAGCTGGTATTGCAACACCGTGCCCACCCCCGATGGCGGCACGCACGAGGCGGGCCTGCGCACCGCGCTCACCCGCAGCCTGCGTGCTTTTGGCGAATTGGTGGGGCAGAAAAAGGCCAAGGACATCACGGCGGATGATGTGATGACGGGCGCGGAAGTCATGCTGAGCGTGTTCATCCGCGATCCGCAATTCCAGAGCCAGACGAAGGATCGCCTCACCTCCCCCGAAGCCGCCCGGCTGGTCGAAAACGCGGTGCGCGACCATTTCGATCATTTCCTCGCCGACAATATGGAACGCGGCCGCGCGCTGCTGGGCAGCGTGATGGAGCGGATGGACGAACGCTTGCGTCGCAAGGCGGAACGCGAAATCAAGCGCAAGACCGCCACCAGCGCGAAAAAGCTCCGCCTGCCCGGCAAGCTGACCGATTGCAGCGGCGAAGGTGACGCGGAAACAGAGCTGTTCATCGTCGAAGGCGACAGTGCCGGCGGCAGCGCCAAGCAGGCGCGCGACCGGAAGACGCAGGCGATCCTGCCCATTCGCGGCAAGATCCTGAATGTTGCCTCAGCCAGCGCCGACAAGATCCGCGCCAACAGTGAAATCGCTGATCTCGCTCTCGCGCTCGGCTGCGGGATGCGCAAGGATTGCGACCCGTCGCAGCTCAGATACGACCGCGTCATCATCATGACCGATGCCGATGTCGACGGCGCGCATATCGCCACGCTGTTGATGACATTCTTCTTTCAGGAAATGCCCGAACTGGTGCGGCAGGGGCATCTCTATCTGGCGCAGCCGCCGCTCTACCGCCTGACCGCGGGCAAGGAGAGCGCCTATGCCCGCGACGACGCGCATCGGGCGGAACTGGAGGCAGGCCGGTTCAAGGGCAAGAAGGTCGAGGTCAGCCGGTTCAAGGGCCTTGGCGAGATGAATCCGCAGCAATTGCGCGAAACCACGATGGATCCGGCCACGCGCAGCTTGATCCGCATCACCCTGCCCGCCGAACATGAACAGCGTTACGCGGTGAAGGAACTGGTCGACCAGCTGATGGGCAAGAACCCCGAACACCGGTTCAATTTCATCCAGAACCGCGCCGGAGAAGTGGACCGCGACCTGATCGACGCCTGAATTCCGTCCGGCTCAGACCTGATAGGAAATCTCGTAATCGCCCCAGCGGCGGCCGTTGATGATGATCGGCACATTGACCTGCCGCACCACGATATAGCCATTGCCGTTCCCTTCGTGGCGGTACACCGCCATCGTATAGTCGGCGTTGCTCTGCTTGATGCGCTTGTCCATCTCGCTGATGATCAGGCGCCCGTTGCGGCAAAAGGCGGTGTCATGCGCCAGATCCCCAGTAGGCGTGCGGCTGCGCTCGGTCAGATGCGTGGGCAAATAGCCGTTGCGGTCGTCGCATACGGTGGTGAGTATCGCCGGGTCGGACGCCTTCACCTTGTCGAGCACCGGGCGCCAGTGCTGGTGCGCCCAGTCGCAGAAGCGGTTGCGGAAACGCGGCGGATTGCTGCCGGGGATTTCGATGTAGTTTTCGTCATACAGCGCATCGGCGGTGATCTCGCCCCGCGCCAGCGCGGCAGAGGCAAGATCGGCCACTTCCTTTGCGGCTTTCTTGGCAGCTTCGACCATGTCCAGATCGCGCGGGCACAGGCCGGCATGGACAATGCGGTCGAACATCAGGTTCGACATTTCCTCCAGATCGACGATGCGCGTGCGTGCCTGCGCCAAACGCGCCTCGTTATCGAGCGCAGCCTTGTTGAATCCTTCGATCGTGTCCTGCACGGTCAGCACATGATGCGTCATCATGCTGGAGGCGCGGGCAATCTGGTCGTTCTGGTCATCGACTTCCTCGACCAGACGGACAACGTCACTGATCGTTTCCTCGATGCGGCTGACCGAATTGCGCGCGGTCTGGCTGGCCTGCGAGCCGTTTTCGATCTGGCCGATCACCTGGCTTGCCTCGATCCCCAGCGCATCGACCGTGCGGGTGATTTCGTCGGTTGCCTTGTGCGTCTTGAACGCCAGCTCCTTCACTTCGGATGCAACCACGGCAAATCCGCGCCCGGCTTCACCTGCCCGCGCCGCCTCGATCGTGGCGTTGAGTGCGAGGATGTTGGTCGTCTCGGCAAGGTCGGCAATATCGCGCGAACAGCGCTGTACCTGCTGCATGGCGGCGGCAAAGCCGGTAACATGGAGGGACAATGCCTCCACCAGTTCCACCAGCGAGGTGATCTGCCCCAGCGAGGACTGGATCAGGCTCGCCCCTTCGCCAAGGCTGGCGAGCGCGCGCTGCGACAGCAGGCGCGATTCGTCGCAGGCCTGCGCGACCTGCCGCTGATCGGCTTCCAGCGTGGATATCGTGCCCTGCAAAGCCTGGTGCTCGTCACGCAGGCGGCTGGATGCTTCCATCACCGATTGCACGATCCCGGCCAGATCGGCACATCCGACGATGACTTCGCCGCAGCTATCGGGAATAAGGTCGATAGCTTCGTGGCCCGATAATTCGATCTTGCCCAGTTCCATGTCCCGTTCCCCGGAGTAGGTTATTCTCTCGTGCCAAGGGGGCTAAACAAGTCTGGTTACTTTTATGATAACGCTGCCTGTCTGTTCTTTCCGCCGCCTGTGCGCCATCCTTCTGGCATTGCTGACAATTCCAGCGAGCGGCGCGGTGGTTTCCACCGCTGCGCAGAGCGAGGCGGAATTGCGCCAGCGCGCGGCCGATGTGGTGGCGGTGATCGCGGGCGAGAAACCCTATGCCGAGGTTTTCGCCGACAGTTTCGTGATGGCGGTGCCCGAAGCGCAATTTGCCATGATCGGCCGGCAATTGACCGCGCAGGTTGGCGCACTGGTGGGGCTCGATGCGGTCGAACCGGGCGCGCAGCGCGGCGCGGCCACCGTTTCCATCCGGTTTGAACGCGCGATCGTGCGCGGGCCGATGCAACTGGAAGGCACCGCGCCTTACCGTGTGGCGGGCTTGCTGCTCAACGATCTTGCGCCAGTGAACGATCGCGGCCTTTCAATGGAAGAACAATTGCGCGAATTGCGGGGCGATACCGCGATGCTGTTCGCGCGGCTGGACGGAAGCGAAGTGATCGCCGCGCATAACGCCGACCAGCAATTTGCCGTCGGCTCCACTTTCAAACTTTACGTCCTGTCCGCGCTCTCCCGCTCGATTGCGCGGGGCGAGCGGCGCTGGCATGATGTGGTGGAATTGACCGAGCGCAGCTTTCCCAGCGGGCAGATGCAGGATTGGCCGCGCGGCAGCCCGGTGACGCTGCACACGCTGGCCACGATGATGATTTCGATCAGCGACAACACCGCCACCGATCAGCTTATGGCAGTTCTGGGGCGCGAAGCGGTGGAGGCGGAACTCGTCGAATCGGGCCATTCGGCGCCTGCGGCTACCCTGCCCTATCTCACCACGCGCGAACTGTTCCTGCTGAAGCTGGGGGAGGACGCCGCACTGGCCCGGTATGAAGCAGCCGACGAGGCGGAGCGGCGCGCCATTCTGGCAGGATTGCAAGACAGGCAGCTCGACATGGCCGATATCCAGCGCGTGTTCGCATCGGGCCCGCGTTTCATCGGCGTCGAATGGTTCGCCAGCGCGCAGGATATCGCGCGCATCTATGCTCGCCTTGTCGAAGTTCCCGTTGCGCTGGATATTCTGGGCGTGAACCTCGGCATGGATCGGCAACGCTTTTCCGGCTGGAACTATGCCGGATACAAGGGCGGGTCGGAACCGGGCGTGCTCAATTTCAGCTGGTTGCTGCGCGACGATGCCGGGGCGTGGTGGGTTCTGGCGATGAGCTGGAACAACCCGGCCGCACCGGTTTCGGAAATGGAGTTTCTGGCGCTGGCGCAGGCGGCGCTGGCAGAACGCGAAAGACGCTAGACCTCGGCCTAAAATTCCCGCGGCACATTTGCGAACAGGCGCTGCACTTGTGGGCGCGCGTTGATCTGTTCGATCCAGCGCACCAGATGCGGCGCGTCTTCGCGGTTCACCATGTCTGCAAACCCCTTCTCCATGCCGTTGGCGATGGAGAAATTGCAGATATCGGCCAGCGAATAGACGCCGCCCGCCAGCCATTCATTATCCGCCAGATGATCGTCCAGCTTGCGCACACTGACCGCAATCTTGCGCATTTCTTCGTCGAGCAGGTCCTGCGGGAAGCCTTCGCGCGCGCGGCGCCATTTCACCTGCTGTTCGGGGATAGGCACGCGGGCAACCATTTCCTCGAACTCGGCATCGGAGAGGTTTTCGACCATTTTCGAGACATGGCGGTGCCAGCCAATCGTGGACACGCACCAGCAGAAATATTCGTCCACCCACTTCGTCCAGATGCGCATCTGCGCGACATCATAAGGATCGGCGGGGCGCAGTTTCAGCGCCGTGGGATGCGCGTCCTCCAGATATTCGCAGATCACCGTGCTTTCGGTGATGATGCGCCCCTTATCTTCCAGCGCAGGGACTTGGCCGCGTGGATTGATCGCCTTGTACCAATCCAAATGGTGCTCGAACTTGCGCGGGTTCAGCAGCTTGTGCTCAAACTCCAGCTCCTTTTCGTAAAGGGCCAGCATGGGCTTCAAGGAATTGGCACCGGGGCCGAAGCTGTAGAATCTGAGCATATGCGTCCTCTCCCACACATGGGATAACCCGGCATTGCGCCAAGACAAGAACCTTAATCAGCGCTCCTTCGCGCGGCCAGATACAGCCAATCGCCCTGCCCCAGCCATTTGCCCAGCACCGCCACCGGCGCAAACGCGAGCGCATAGGGCACCATTTTGGGGCTGACTTTCCAGCTGGCAGGGGTGCCGAAGGTGTAATCAAGCCCTATCATCGTCCGGTCGGCGCGTGTCACATCAAGGCCCGCCCTTTGCGTCATCGCGGACAAGGTGCGGGCGGAGAACTGGAACAGGTGCCAGGGCGGCTCCGGGTGCGGCCAGTAGTCAATCGCCTTCGCCACTTTCAGCGACACACGGGGGAACAGCCCGTCGATATCAGGCGTGGATTGCAGCAACAGCCCGCCCGGCTTTAGCAGGCGCCGCACTTCGCGCAGTTCGGCCATCGGATCGGTCAGATGTTCGATCACGTCGAACAGAGTCACCACATCGAAACTGGCATCCGCATATCCGGCATTGCGCCAGTCCCCGGTATGCACCGGCAGGCCGAAATGCGTGCGCGCAAACGCCGATGTTTCGGGCGAAAGTTCGGCACCGTGGGCATCGTATCCCGCCTTTCGCGCTTCATCGAGAAACAGCCCGTTCGCGCAACCGATATCGAGAAGGCGCAGCCCCTTTGCCGCGCCGATACTGCGGGCGAGGATGGCGATATGCTGCCGGGCAATAGCGCGCATCCGGGCAAACGATGCGGATGCGGGGTCGAGCAGGTCGTCGTGATAGGATGCCTTGGCGGTGTAGAGAGCGGTTATGGCCGCGGCATCGGGCGGGTTGGCAATGAAGGCAAGGTCGCAGGATTGACACATGACAAGCCGGTATCCGGCCTTGGTGAACAGGTGCCGCGCCTCGCGCGCGCCGCACAGATTGCACGGCGGAACGGATTGGGTTGCGGCAGCGGGGGTCAGTGTCGCGGTCTGATCCATCCGCGCGTTGTATCATCGCAGCCAGGACAAATGGTTAAGCCGATGCGCCAAGTCTCCGGCCTAGGCCAGTCGGCCTAGGATCAATACAGCAGCAGATCCGCAATTTCCGCCTGCCACGCCTGTTCATCGCCCGCGGCCAGCGCGTCAAGGTCGCGGGGCGTGGCGGCGGCATCGTCCACCCATTCGCGCAAGGACGGGCCGCCATTGATGACATCGATCGCCAAGCGGTCGAACTCGTATTCATACGGGAAGTCGCGCCAGATTGGGTAATCCGGGTAAAGGCGGCGGATCGCCTTGAACGCCAGCGCCTGCAAGCGCCACGGACGAAACGCGGCGTGATCGTAAAAGCGCCCTTCGGCATGGATCATCAGAGCGCTGCATAACTGGCCCGAATGTTTGTGGAAGGTAGGCGTGAACCAGCATTCGCGGATTGCGCAACCTGCCAGCCAGGCAGGTGCAAGCCGGTGCATTTCGGCCAGCACGGCCCGTGCATCGACATCGGGCGCGCCGAATAGCACTTCCAGCGGACGCGTGGTGCCGCGTCCTTCGGACAGCGTGGTGCCTTCCAGCATCACCGTTCCGGCATAGGCGCGCGCCATGTTGATGCTGGCCGCGTTGGGCGATGGGTTGATCCAGATGCGGCTTTCCGGCCAGCCAAAACCGGGCGCGGCATCGGGCTGCCACCCCTGCATCGAAACCACACGGTATTCCACATCCAGCGCGAACTGGCGAATGAACCAGTGGCCCATTTCGCCCATGGTCAAGCCGTGGCGCATCGGCATGGGGCCGGCGCCGACAAAGCTTTCCTGTCCTGGCAGGAGCGTGGTGCCTTCCACCGGGCGGCCCGCCGGGTTGGGGCGGTCGAGCACCCAGACTTCCTTGCCTGCCTTTGCCGCCTCTTCCAGGAGGTAAAGCAGCGTGGTGACGAAGGTGTAGATGCGGCAGCCCAAATCCTGCAAATCGAACAGGAACACATCCGCGCTGTCCATCATCGCGGGCGTGGGGCGACGCACTTCGCCATACAGGCTGAAGACGGGGATATTGTGCAGCGGATCCAGTTCGTCCGCAGTTTCGACCATATTGTCCTGCTTGTCGCCCTTCAACCCGTGCTGCGGGCCAAAAGCGGACGTGACATTCACCCCTGCCCCGATCAGCGCGTCGAGCGAATGGGTGAGGTCTTCGGTGACCGAAGCCGGATGCGCCACCAGCGCCACGCGGCGTGCCACAAGCGCCGCAAGCAAGTCCTGTTCCGCCAGCAGGCGATCAATTCCGAATTTCATCACACTCCGGTGCCGCAAGTGCCGCGGCGAAGCAAGCGGGCTGGTGGAAATCGGGCTGCGCGCTTTCCCCGTGATCCATCGCCCAAAAAGTCTTTGAATCGCCCTCCTCCTCGATCACGCAGGTAAGCGACAGAGCCGCGGGCAGCGGCGGCAGATCAGCCAGCGGAATGGCCACATCCACGATCAGCACGCCTGCCGCCCGGCGCGGAGTGATGACCGGCGCATGGCTGATAGCGCGCTCCGCCATCCCTTCGCGCCAACCCGCAAAATCATAGGCAGCATAGGCCTCGGACGGGCTGAAATTGTACTCGGCATAGGTTTGCCTGCCCTCTGGCCGGACAAACATCTCGAAACAGGTGGTCTGCCACAGCCCGTCACGCCGCACGCGTCCTGCAAAGGGCGGCACGATCACTCGTGCGGCTCCCTCGACCCGCCAGCGCAATTGCAGCCAGGACCCCACCAAGCCCCAGCGCACCTCCACCGCAGTAACGGAAAGCGGCGCATGCGCACGATGGCAGGACAAGTGGTGTGTTTGCATATGGCGTTGCCGCTTGCTAACCGGCGCGGCAACGAAAAGAGAGAAGCATGAGCCAATTCCAGTCCGACCTGCTCAACCTGCTCGACCAGCGGGGATATATCCACCAAGTAACCGATGCCGGGGCGCTCGACGCACTGGCCGCTGCCCAGGTGGTGCCGGGCTATATCGGCTTCGATGCCACCGCGCCATCCCTTCATGTCGGCAGCCTGGTGCAGATCATGATGCTGCGCCGCCTGCAGCAGACCGGGCACAAGCCGGTGGTGCTGATGGGCGGCGGCACCACGCGCATCGGCGATCCCACCGGGCGCGACGAAAGCCGCAAGATGTTGAGCGACGAGGCGATCGAGGCCAATATCGCGGGCATCCGCAAGGTGTTCGAGAAGCTGCTGGTGTTCGGCGACGGCCCCACCGATGCGGTGATGGTCAACAACCATGACTGGCTGGGCAAGCTCGGCTATATCGAGCTGCTGCAGAAGGTGGGCACGCATTTCACCGTCAACCGGATGCTCACCTTCGATTCGGTGAAGCTGCGGCTGGATCGCGAACAGCCGATGACCTTCCTCGAATTCAACTACATGATCCTGCAGGGCTACGATTTCCGCCATCTGGCGCACGAGATGGGCGTGCGGCTGCAGATGGGCGGGTCGGACCAGTGGGGCAACATCATCAACGGCGTGGAACTGACGCGCCGGATGGACGGGGTGGAGGTATTCGGCCTCACCACTCCGCTGCTGACCACGGCGGACGGGGCGAAGATGGGCAAGACCGCGGCGGGCGCGGTGTGGCTGAACGAGGAGCAATTGCCGGCTTACGATTTCTGGCAATATTGGCGCAATGTCGACGACCGGGATGTGGGCCGCTTCCTGAAGCTGTTCACCGATCTGCCGCTGGACGAGATCGCCCGTCTTGAAGCCCTTCAGGGCAGCGAGATCAACGCCGCCAAGGTGGTGCTTGCCAATGAAGTCACCCGGCTGGTGCGCGGCCGCGATGCGGCGGCGAAGGCGGAAGCAACCGCCGCGCAGACCTTTGGCGAAGGCGGTCTGGGCGGTGACCTGCCGGTTCTGGAGGTGTCGGGCGAAGGCGTGCGCATCGGCAATGCGCTCACCGCGCTGGGTTTCACCGCATCCAATGGCGAGGCCAAGCGCAAGATCGCCGAAGGCGCGGTCAAGCTGGATGACGAGCCGGTGCACGATCCCGCGCAACTGGTGGAACTGTCCGCCGGGCAAGAACGCAAACTCAGCCTCGGGCGCAAGAAGCACGCCGTGCTGCGCGGGGTTTGACCAAACGCAGTTCCGGCGCCTTTACCCTTTATCCAGCTTTTTGCGGCAATGCGTTTTGCGGGTCGGCAATAAACGCAAGGGAGCGCAAAACTATGGGATACGGAGCTCAGCTTTCCGTCACCGATTTGCGGCGTTCATCGCGGCATCCGGTGGATTACCCGGTGATCGCGGAACACCGCGTGGCCGGCGACATGAAGCTGCATGTCTGCAATATCTCCGCGCACGGCTTCATGGTGGACAATGCGCCCGCACTGGCGCGCGGCGACCGACTGATCGTGCGCCTGCCGGTGGTGGGCCGGATCGAGGCCTATTGCATCTGGACGACGGAAGACCGGGCAGGTTTTCAGTTCGAACGCATCATCCGCGTGGATGTGTTCATGGCGATGATCCGCGAGCTTCAGCCCAACCCCAAACTGCGCAGGCGCGGCTGAACTTTCCACCACCAAACGCCTAACTTCTTGGCAAAGACCGGGCGTGCTGCCATGGCGCGGGCGTGACTGACACGCCCGCCCCATCCGCTCATCCGGCTTCCTCCCCCTTCCGCAACCCCAATTTCCGCGCCTTCTGGGTCGCGCGGCTGACGATGACGCTGGCGCAATATGCCATGCTGCTCATCATCGGCTGGCAGACCTATAATCTGGCGCGCGATGGGGGCATGAGTGTAGGCGGCGCGGCGGGCCAGTTGGCGTTCATCGGCCTGTTGCAATTCGCCCCGCTGTTCGTGCTGACGCCGTTTTCCGGCCTCGCCGCTGACCGGTTCGACAGGCGTAATCTGGCGCGGCTGACAATCCTGCTGCAACTCGCCTGCGCGGGCGTGCTCGCCTGGTTGACATGGAGCGCGGCGGTCTCGATCCCGGCATTGTTCGGCGTGGCGATAGCGCTCGGCGTCGCGCGCGCCTTTACCGGCGCATCGCTGGGCGCCTTGGCCCCCAATCTGGTGCCGGCAGGGCAATTGCCGCAAGCGATCGCCTTGTCATCCATTGCCTGGCAGGCGGGCATGATCGTGGGGCCGGCGGTGGGCGGCTATTTCTACGAAATGGCACCGCACCTGCCCTATACGGTGGCGGCGGTACTGTTCGCGCTCGCGTTCTCCGCGCTGGGACTGATCGGGCCGATTCCGCGCCGCGCGCTGACCGGCTCGCAAAACCCTATCGGCCAGATACGCGAGGGGCTGGCCTATGTCTGGCACAACAAGATGGTGCTGGGCTCGATCTCGCTCGATCTGTTTGCCGTATTCCTGGCTGGTTCCACCGCGCTCTTCCCGGTCTATGCGCGCGACATCCTGCAAGTGGGCGCAACCGGCCTGTCGCAACTGGCCATGGCCCCGGCCATTGGCGCGGCGCTGACGGCCATTTTCTTCTCCTTCCGTCCGCTCAAGCACAATGTCGGCCCGCGCATGCTGTATGCGGTGGGGGTATTTGGGTTTGCGACGATTATCTTCGGCCTATCCACCTCGATGCCGCTGAGTCTTGCCATGCTGTTCATCATCGGCTGCGCGGATATGTTCTCGGTCTATATCCGCCAGTCTCTCATCCAGCTGCATACGCCCGATGACAAGCGCGGGCGCGTGTCGGCGGTGTCGCAGATGACGATTTCGGCCTCGAACGAGTTTGGCGATTTCTTTTCCGGCACGCTCGCCTGGCTGATTGGCCCGGTTGCCGCAGTGGTGCTGGGGGGTGCTGGCGCAGTGATTACCGTCGCCGCATGGGCCAAGCTGTTTCCGATCCTCAGAACCACACGAACCTTCGATCCGCCCGAACATGTGGTAGACAACAGTTTGAAAAGCGATTCCAAGGGAGCCTGAGAGATGAAGTTTGGCAGCGTCCTCGACACTATCGGCCATACGCCGCATATCCGGCTGGCCCGCCTGTTCCCCGATCACGAAGTCTGGGTAAAGAGCGAACGCACCAATCCCGGCGGATCGATCAAGGATCGCATCGCGCTTGCCATGGTGGAAGATGCCGAGGCGAGCGGCGCGCTCAAGCCCGGCGGCACGATTGTCGAGCCGACCAGCGGCAATACCGGCATTGGCCTCGCCATGGTGGCGGCGGTCAAGGGCTACAAGCTCATCCTCGTCATGCCCGAAAGCATGAGCGTGGAGCGCCGCCGCCTGATGCTCGCCTATGGCGCGAGTTTTGATCTGACACCGCGAGAAAAGGGCATGAAGGGTGCGCTGGAACGCGCGGCGGAACTTGTGGAACAGACGCCCGGCGCATGGATGCCGCAGCAGTTTGAAAACCCGGCCAATGTGGCCGTGCATGCGCGCACCACCGCGCAGGAGATCCTGGCGGACTTTGCCGATGCGCCGCCAGCGCTCCTCATCACCGGCGTCGGCACGGGCGGGCATCTGACCGCTTGCGCCGAAGTGTTGAAAGAGCACTGGCCCGACATGAAAGCCTATGCGGTGGAGCCGGAACTGTCGCCGGTCATTTCGGGTGGTCAGCCCGGCCCGCACCCGATTCAGGGCATTGGCGCAGGGTTCATCCCCGGCAACCTCCACACCCGCGCGATTGACGGGGCCATTCAGGTAAATGCCGATGCGGCCAAGGAGATGGCCCGCCGCTGTGCGCGCGAAGAAGGGCTGCTGGTCGGCATTTCGAGCGGGGCAACACTGGCCGCGATTGCCACAAAGCTGGAAGGCGCGCCCGCCGGAACGCGCGTGCTCGGCTTCAATTACGATACGGGCGAGCGGTATCTTTCGGTGCCCGATTTCCTGCCGACCGAATAGCGATGGAACAGGTTGCCTATACCGATGGCGCCACCGCACTGACCGGACTGCTGTTCCGGCCGCAGGGGGGCGCGCGCGCGGCAGTGGTCGTGTTCCCGACGATCATGAACCCCACGCCTTCGGTTATCGCCAAGGCGCAGGATCTGGCGGCACATGGCTATCTGGCGCTGG
Source organism: Alteraurantiacibacter lauratis (assembly GCF_037154155.1). Classification (NCBI taxonomy): domain Bacteria; kingdom Pseudomonadati; phylum Pseudomonadota; class Alphaproteobacteria; order Sphingomonadales; family Erythrobacteraceae; genus Alteraurantiacibacter; species Alteraurantiacibacter lauratis. Next base: position 274,489 of record NZ_JBANRN010000001.1, on the reverse strand, counting down.
TGGCCGATTTCTATGGCCAGACGCCTGAGGACTTTGACCATTCGCGCCAGCTCGCCGCCGGGATTCGCGCCACTCCTGCTGCCTACCGCCAGCGCCTGCGCGCCAGCCTGAAAGCACTCGCCACCCTGCCCGAAGCCGCAGGCCTGCCCATTGGCGCAATCGGATTTTGCATGGGCGGGCAGGCTGCGCTTGAACTGGCGCGCGAAGGTGCGCCGATGTTTGCCGCGGTGAGTTTCCACGGACTGCTCGGCACCGACCTGCCCGCCGAACCGGGTGCGGTGCGCGCGCGCATTCTGGTGTGCCACGGCGATGCCGACCCCATGGTGCCGCGCAGCCAGGTGATCGCCTTTTGGGAGGAGATGGACGCAGCCGGAGCCAACTGGCACTTCCATTCCTACGCCGGGGTGAAGCACGGCTTCACCAATCCCGGCCCCACAACCAACCCTGCCACCGCCTACGACGCCAGCGCCGACCGGCAGAGCTGGGCGGCGATGTATGCGCTGTTTGACGAGGTTTTGGCCTAGAGCCTCACCCCCGCAGGAACTGCTCCGGCGTCAAAGCCATCATCGCGCCCGCCCCTGCCTTCACCCGGTGGCGCAGCGCGGTGCACAGCGGCAATTGCTGTTCCGCATAGAAGCGGGCGGTCGCCAACTTTGCTTCGAGGAAGGCCGCATCGCCCTCGCCCGCATCCAGCATCGCCTTTGCGGTGGAGGCAAGCTGCAGCCACGCCCAGCCCACGGCCAGCGTTCCGATAAGCTGCAAATAGGCGTATGCGCCGCCCGCCATATCGACCGGATTGGCCCCGGCATGCTCCAGCAGCGCCTTCACCGCCGCTTCGCCGTGATGCACCGCCTTGCCCAGCGGATCGGCGATAAAGGCAAGCGACGGATCGGCCGCCTCACACTCGCCAGCGATCATATGCAGGAAGCCCAAAGCCACCTGCCCGCCATCCTTAGCGGTCTTGCGCGCCGCCAGATCGAGCGCCTGCACGCCGTTTGCGCCTTCATAGATCATCGCGATGCGCGCATCGCGCACGATCTGCTCCATACCCCATTCGGTAACATAGCCGTGCCCGCCCAGCACCTGCTGCATGTTCACCGCAACCTCAAAGCCGCGGTCGCTGCCGAACGCCTTGATGACCGGGGTAAGGAAGGAGACCAACGCATCGGCGCGCTTGCGTTCTTGCGGATCGCTTGCGCCATGCGAGACGTCAATCTGCACCGCGCTCCACAGCACCAGCGCGCGGAAACCTTCGGCAAAGGCACGCGCATCCATCAGCATCCGCCGTATATCGGGATGCACGATCAGCGAATCGGCGGCGGAGTTGGGATCGGGCCGCTGGCCCAGGGCGCGGCCCTGCTTGCGGTCGAGCGCATAGGCGGCGGCGCGCTGGTAAGCGTGTTCAGCATGCGCCAGCCCCTGCACACCCACGGCGAGGCGCGCGGCGTTCATCATGATGAACATGGCGGCGAGGCCCTGATGCGGCTGTCCCAGCAGCCAGCCTTTCGCGCCATCGAAATTGAGCACGCAGGTGGCGCTGCCATGCAGGCCCATCTTGTGTTCGATCGAGCCGACAGACACGCCGTTGCGGCTGCCATCGGGCAGGATCTTGGGCACCAGAAACAGCGATATGCCGCGCGTTCCCGCAGGCGCATCGGGCAGGCGTGCCAGCACCAGATGCACGATATTCTCGGTCAGGTCGTGGTCACCGCCGGAAATGAAAATCTTCTCGCCCGACAGTGCGAACGAACCATCGTCCTGCGGCACGGCTGCGGTCTTCATCAGCCCCAGATCGGTGCCTGCATGGCCTTCGGTCAGCGCCATGGTGGCGAGCCATTCGCCGCTGACCATCTTGGGTAAATACGCCGCCTTCAGCTCGTCCGATCCGGCGGCCTCCACCGTCGCCACCGCGCCTGCCATGATGCCGGGATACATAGTGAAGCCCGCGCAGGAGGAATTGAGATATTCCTCGATCACGGTGAACAGTGCGTGCGGCATCCCCTGCCCGCCCCATTCCTCCGGCTGAGCCAAAGTACCCCACCCCGATTCGGTCCAGGCACGGTAAGCGGCAGCGAACCCTTCGGGCGTGGTCACGCGGCCATCGGCATGGCGGGTGCAGCCCTGCTGGTCGGACATGGTGTTGAGCGGGGCGACGATATCGCGGCAGAAGCGCCCTGCCTCGTGCACCACGGCGTCGATGATATCCTCGTCCACCATGGAATAATTGGCCGGATCCTGCCGGTCCTGCACGCGCAGGACATGCTTGAGGATGAAGGCCACATCCTGGGCCGGCGGATTATACGCAGTCATGATCAGGCTCTCTCCCAGGCGCAATCAATCGGTTGTGAATTAATCCAGGCGCGAAAGGCCGTCCGGACCAAGCTCGCGGTAAAAGCATGTCGGCGCGCCCGTGTGACAGGCAGGCCCGGCGGGCAGCACCTTCAGCACCAGCGCGTCCTGATCGCAATCGACCAGGATCTGCTGCACGAAAAGGAAATGCCCGCTCGTCTCCCCCTTTAGCCACAACTTGCCCCGGCTGCGCGACCAGAAATGCGCCCGGCCCGTGCGGCGTGTCGCGTCGAGCGCCTCGGCATTCATGTAGGCAAACATCAGCACCTCGCCCGATTCGGCGTGTTGGACGATGGCCGCAACCATTCCATTCGCGTCATATTTTGGCAGGAATAGCGATCCGGCTTCGCGCGCCAAGGAATCATTCGTGTCTGTCATGCCCGCCCTTTAGCGCTTTGTTGCAGGATAAACACAGGGATTTGGCAAAATGTATCACATCCCGCATCACCTGTTTGAGTCTTGCCACTTCAATGGAATGAAGAGCTCAGCGGCTGGACGGGCCGCCTTTCGTTTCAGTGGTCGCACTTCGGTGCGGGGCCAAGGATCGGGAGGAATTGGCACTGCCAAAGGCAGGCCGTTCATGAGGGATTGGAGCCCGCTGCTGACTGGGGGGTTTGAAGCGCGGCTCCAGCGATATCGTCACGCGAACGCCCGGTGCTGAGACGCTCCGGGCGTTTTGCGTTTTGCCGCACTAAATGGCCTCGTCCATCACCTGCGCGAAGCAGGCGATATGCACCTGCGCCGCGCCTGCCTGACGCAAGGCATTGCAGCAGGATGTCGTGGTCGCCCCGCTGGTCATCACATCGTCAACCAAGAGGATATTCGCGCCGCGCAGACGCTCAAGGTGTCGCGGATTTGCACGAATTGCGCCGTCCAATACGCGGGCGCGTGCCGCCTTCCCCAGACCGCCAAGGCTGGGCGTGGCACGGTGCCGATGGAGCGCATCGACCACCAAGGTCTTGCCCCGCGCCCGCGCAATTTCCTGTGCCAGCAGGGCAGACTGGTTATAGCCGCGCGTCCACAGGCGGCGGCGGTGTAGCGGGACAGGAACAACCAGCCACTTCCCTTCCAGCACAGGCAGACGCGCGAGCATCAGGCGCGACAACAGCCCTGCCAACGCAAAGCGCCCGCCATGCTTGAACGCCAGCACGAGTTGGCGCGAGGTGTCGTTATATACCGTTGCGGCGCTGATCTGCGTATTCCCTTCGCCTTCGCCTGAGACCGGGAATACCAGTCCCGACCAGCAGGATTGGCACAGCCCGCCGTGCTCGCCCACCGCCTCCCCGCATATCGGACAGCGCGGCGGATAAAGCAGGTCCACTACCGGGGCGAGCGATTGGCGAAGGAGTTTGCGCGTCTGCATAAGGCCAGCCACGCTGCCGCCCGCCGCGGCATCTGGCAAGCGCGGACCGTGCGGCCGTGTTGCGCGGCCACCGCAGAAGGGGCAAAGCGGCGCGCATGACGATGCAATCGGTGCCGCAAATTTTCAGCCGCAAACGCCGCGCCGCGCGCCGCGCGCGCCACCTTGCCTTGCGCGCCGCCGATCCGCAGGCGCAATTCCTGCGCGCGCACATGGCGGCGGAAATCGTCGACCGGTTGGATTTCATGCAGCTCACCCCGGCGCTGGCGCTGGTGCTGGATGACGCGCCCGATCCGCTGGCCGACTTGTTGGCACAAAGGGGCAGCGCCATCGCCGATATGCCACTGCCCGATGAGGAACTGCCCTATCCGCGCGGCGGGTTCGACCTCATTGCCAGCCTGGCCCAACTCGACACGGTGAACGACCTGCCCGGCGCGCTGATCCACGCGCGTGCCGCTCTGGCGCCCGGCGGCCTGTTCATTGCCTGCCTGTGCGGCGCGGGAAGTCTGCCTTCGCTTCGGCAGATCCTCATGGTGGCGGACGGCGAAAGGCCCGCCGCGCGCATCCACCCGCAGATCGACAATCTGGCCGCCAGCGGGCTGATGGGCCGCGCAGGCTTCAGCCGGCAGGTGGTTGATTCGCACAGCCTGACCGTCAGCTATCGCAGCCTTGAGCGGATGCTGGCCGACCTGCGCGCGCAGGGCCTCACCAATGTGCTGGCAGATAGCCCCCCACCGCTGACCCGCGAAGCCATGGCGCGCGCCCGCGCCGCCTTTGCCGAAATGGCAGACAGCGAAGGCCGCGTGACCGAGACCTTCGAGATACTCACCCTGACAGGCTGGCGTTAGCCCAGCGCTGCCTGCGCCGCAGCAAGCCGGGCAATCGGCACCCGATACGGACTGGCCGAGACATAATCGAGCCCTACTTCCTCGCAAAAGCGGATACTGGCCGGGTCGCCGCCATGTTCCCCGCAAATGCCCAGCTTTATGTCGCTGCGCGTGCCCCGGCCCCGTTCGGCGGCAAGGCGCACCAACTGCCCCACACCTTCCACATCGAGGCTGACAAAGGGATCGCGCGGGTAAATGCCCTGCTCCACATAGGGCGCCAGGAACCGGCCCGCATCATCGCGCGAAACGCCCAGCGTCGTCTGCGTCAGGTCGTTGGTGCCGAAGGAGAAGAAACGCGCTTCCTCGGCAATCTCGCCCGCCATAAGCGCGGCGCGCGGCAGTTCGATCATCGTGCCGACGAGGTAATCGAGCGTGCGGCCCTGTTCGGCAAAAACCTCCGCCGCCACCCGGTCCACCAACGCACGCAGGATTTCCAGTTCGCGCTTGGTCGCCACCAGCGGGATCATGACTTCGGGCACCACCGGATCGCCGCCCTTGGCGCTGACCGCACAGGCCGCCTCGAATATGGCGCGCGCCTGCATTTCGTAGATTTCGGGAAAGGTGATGCCCAGGCGGCACCCGCGATGGCCAAGCATCGGGTTGAACTCGTGCAGTTCCTCCGCCCGGCGCTTCAGATGTTCGACACTTACGCCCACATCGGCGGCAAGATCGGCAAATTCCTCGTCCCGCTGCGGGAGGAATTCGTGCAACGGTGGGTCGAGCAGGCGGATCGTGCAAGGCAGTCCCGCCATCGCGGTGAAAATCTGCACGAAATCGGCGCGCTGTTCGGGCAGCAACTTGGCCAGAGCGCGGCGACGCCCCGCCTCGTCATCGGCAAGGATCATCTCGCGCACCGCCATGATCCGGCCTGCGTCAAAGAACATGTGTTCTGTGCGGCACAGGCCGATGCCTTCCGCGCCAAAGGCCAGCGCCATCCGGCAATCTTCGGGCGTTTCGGCATTGGTGCGCACTTTCATGCGGCGATGCTTGTCTGCCCATTGCATCAGCGTGCCGAAATCGCCCGCCAGTTCCGGCTCGATCATTGGGACAAGGCCCGCCATCACCTGGCCGGTGGAGCCGTCAAGCGTGATGAAATCGCCTTCCTTCAGCGCCCGCTCGCCAATTTTCAGGCTGCGCGCGCCCATGTCGATCGAAACCGCAGCCGCGCCCGATACGCAAGGCCGGCCCATGCCGCGCGCCACCACGGCCGCGTGGCTGGTCATCCCGCCGCGCGCGGTCAGGATGCCTTGCGCGGCGTGCATCCCGTGAATGTCTTCGGGCGAGGTTTCCACGCGAACAAGGATCACCTTGTCGCCATTATTCGCCCATTTCTCCGCCAGATCGCTGTCGAGCGCGATCTTGCCGCTGGCCGCACCGGGGCTGGCGGGCAGAGCGGTGGCCAGCACATCGCGCGGCGCATCGGGATCGAGCATGGGGTGGAGCAACTGGTCGAGCGCCATCGGATCGACGCGCTTGATCGCGGTCACTTCGTCGATCAGCCCCTCGCCCACCATGTCCACTGCCATGCGCAGCGCCGCCTTGGCAGTGCGCTTTCCGCTGCGGGTTTGCAGCATCCACAGCTTGCCCCGCTCCACGGTAAACTCGATGTCCTGCATGTCTTTATAATGGCGTTCGAGCAGGTCGAATACGGCCACCAGTTCGGCATAAGCTTCGGGCATGGCTTCTTCCATGCTGGGCAATTCGGCCTTTGCCGCCACGCGCGCATCGCGGGTGAGGTATTGCGGGGTGCGGATGCCCGCCACCACATCCTCGCCCTGCGCATTGACCAGCCATTCGCCGTAATAGGCGCGCTCCCCCGTGGCGGGATCGCGGGTGAAGGCGACGCCGGTGGCGCTGGTGTCGCCCATATTGCCGAACACCATGGCCTGCACATTGACCGCCGTGCCCCAATCGCCCGGAATGTCGTTCAACCGGCGGTAGACCTTGGCCCGGTCGCTGTCCCAGCTGTCGAATACCGCGCGGATCGCGCCCCACAACTGTTCGGTCACATCCTGTGGGAAAGGATGCCCCAGTTCGCCCTCGGCCAGACGCTTGTATTCGGCGACCAGTTCCTGCCAATCCTCGGCCAGCATTTCGGTATCGGACAGGTATCCGCGATCTTCCTTGGCAATTTCCAGCGCTTCCTCGAACATTCCGTGGTCGATGCCGAGCACCACATCCGAATACATCTGGATGAAGCGGCGGTAGGAATCCCATGCAAAGCGGTCGTCCCCGCTGGTAGCGGCAAGCCCCTGCACCGTGGCATCGTTGAGGCCAAGATTGAGCACGGTATCCATCATGCCGGGCATGGACACCCGCGCCCCCGAACGCACCGAAACGAGCAGCGGATCGGCCGCATCCCCGAATGTCTTGCCGACGGCGCGCTCGATATGCGTCAGCGCTGCGGCAACCTCGGTCTTCAAGGCATCGGAAAAGTCGGCGCCATCCTGCAAATAACGCACACATTCTTCGGTGGTGATGGTAAAGCCTGGCGGCACCGGCAGGCCAATGCCCGCCATTTCGGCAAGGTTCGCGCCCTTGCCGCCCACAATGGTCTTGTCCTTTGCGCGCGGGTCGTCATGCACCGCGCCGCCACCGAATGTGTAAACCGACTTCGCCATTACGCTCTCATGTTCCCCGACTGCGGGCGGCGGTGTGCCGCTTCGCCCTTCCACCATCGCCCATAGCGGGACGAGGAGCGCGAAGTCGAATGTTTCAGCGGTGACGGTGGCGCCTCACACTATCAGCATTCAAACGATCCGCGCTCAGCCCTCGATACGGGAGAAATCCGCCACATTGTGCACCGCAGCACGGAATCGCGCAAGCAAGGCAAGCCGGGCGGCGCGTTTGGCCGGATCGGTATCGTTCACCGTCACGCTTTCGAAAAACGCGTCGATGGGCCCGCGCAAGGTGGCGAGCGCGGCCATGGCGGCGGTGAAATCCTCCGCCGCGATGGCGGCGGCGGCCTGCGGCTGCGCGTTGTCGAGCGCGGCGATCAGCGCCGCCTCGGCGGGTTCGGGCGCGTAAGTCAGCGCATGGCGCATCGCCATCTTCTCCGCGATGGCATCGGCCACCAGCGGATCGTCAACACCCGCCAGCGGGTCTTCCTCACCCGTCTGCGCAATCTCGCCTTCGACGCCCTGCCAATCCTCCTTCTTCAGGATATTGGCCGCGCGCTTGTAACCGGCGAGGAGGTTTGCCCCGTCTTCGGTGGTGATGAAGGCTTGCAGGGCATGGACACGGGAGAGCAGGCGGACGAGAGCATCCTCTCCGCCGAGAGCAAACACCGCGTCGATCAAGTCGTGACGGACGCCCGCTTCGCGTTGCTGGACTTTCAGGCGTTCAATGAGGAAGGTGGCAATATCGCGGCCGGCATTTACCGAACCTGTCGGATGCGCCGCCGCCGTGATCAGGTCGAAAATCGATATGCGCAGGCCATTGTCGAGGATGATCCGGAGGATACCCAAGGCGGCGCGGCGAAGGGCGAAGGGGTCTTTCGAGCCGGTGGGCGTCTCGTCAATCTGGAAGAACCCAACCAGCGTATCCAGCTTGTCCGCAAGGCTCACCGCCACCGTCACCGGGGCAGTAGGCACATCGTCGCCCTGCCCCACCGGCTTGTAATGGTCGCGGATGGCATCGGCCACTTCGGCCGGCAGGCCTTCCTTGGCCGCGTAGTATCCGCCCATCAGCCCCTGTAATTCGGGGAATTCGCCCACCATTTCGGTGACGAGATCGGCCTTGCACAGGCGCGCGGCCTGTTCGGCCAGTGCCGGGTCGCCCTTGACGATTCCTTGCTCGCACAGCCAGCGCGCCAGCTTGGCCACCCGCGCGACCTTGTCGGCAACCGTGCCCAGCTTTTCGTGGAAGGTAATTCGGCTCAGTTTCTCGGCGTGGCTTGCCAGCGTCTTTTTCTGGTCCTGTTCCCAGAAGAATCGCGCGTCCGAAAGCCGCGCGGCCAGTACCTTGCGGTTGCCGTCCACCACCACCGCCGGATCGACTGCGGCGATATTGGCGGTGCAGACGAAAGCGTTAGCCAGAGAACCATTGGGCTTTGAGCACACGAAATACTTCTGGTTCACCCGCGCGGTCAGCTGGATGACTTCGGGCGGGACATCCAGAAACGCTTCGTCAAAACGGCCGAGCAGCGGCACCGGCCATTCGGTCAGGCCGGCATTCTCGATCACCAGCCCTTCGTCCTCCACCAGCGCCAGCCCTTCGGCAGCGGCCACGGCAGCGGCCTCGCGCCGGATCGCATCCTGCCGTTCCTCGTGATCCACGATCACATGGCAGGCGCGCAGCTTGTCCTGATAGTCAGCGGCGCTGCCGATGGTGATTTCACCCGGCGAATGGAAACGATGGCCGCGGGTGGCATAGCCGCTGGCGATGCCATCGACTTCGCATTCCACCAGTTCCTCGCCCAGAAGGGCAACAATGCCCGACAGCGGGCGCACCCAGCGCAAGGACTCGGTCGAAAGCGAGGCCGCGCCCCAGCGCATCGATTTGGGCCAGCTGAAGCTGCGGATGATTGCGGGGATCGCCTCGGCCAGCACCTCGGCCACCTTGCGGCCCGGCTTGTCCACAACGGCGAACAGTACCCCGTCGCGTTCCACCAATTGATCGGCGGACAGGCCGGTCTTGCGCAGGAACCCCTCCAGCGCCTGAGGCGGCGCGGCTACACGCGGGCCCTTTGTCTCCTCGCGCACCGCCTCGGTCGTTTCAGGCAGATCGCGGGCAATTAGCGCCAGACGCCGCGGGGTTGACCACACGGTCAGCGTGCCGAAAGAAACACCCGCCGCCTGCATCGCGCCGCGGAACAGCTTTTCCAGTTCCGCGCGCGCACCCGCCTGCATTCGGGCAGGGATTTCTTCGCAGCGCAGCTCAAGAAGGAAATCGCTCACAGGCTCCACTCCGGATAGGCGGCCTGCCATTGCGGAGTCATCTTCGCCGCATATGTCTCGCAGGACGAGCGCGCCAGATCGCGCACGCGGGCCATGTAGCTGGCGCGTTCCTGCACCGAAATCACGCCGCGCGCCTGAAGCAGGTTGAACAGATGGCTCGCCTCCACCGCCTGTTCATACGCGGCAATCGGCACGCCTGCCTCCAGCGAGCGCTTGCACTCTGCCTCGGCCTTGGCGAACAGGTCAAACAGCGCATCGGTATCGGCAACTTCAAAGTTCCATTTCGACATCTGCCGCTCGTTCTCTAGGAACACATCGCCATAGGTTACGCGTCTTTCGCGTCCTACCGCTTCGCTACTTGAGGACGTGCCCCCGTTGAAATTGAGGTCGAACACATTGTCGACGCCCTGAATATACATGGCGAGCCGTTCGAGGCCGTAGGTCAGCTCGCCCGCGACCGGCTTGCAATCGAACCCGCCCATCTGCTGAAAGTAAGTGAACTGGGTCACTTCCATCCCGTCGCACCAGACTTCCCAGCCCAGCCCCCATGCGCCCAGCGTGGGGCTTTCCCAGTCATCCTCGACAAAGCGGATGTCGTGTTTCAGCGGATCGACACCGATCACCGCGAGGCTTTGCAGATACAGATCCTGAATGTCGGGCGGGCTGGGCTTCAGGATGACCTGGTACTGGTAATAATGCTGCAAGCGGTTGGGGTTTTCGCCATAGCGGCCGTCGGTCGGCCGGCGGCAGGGCTGCACGAAGGCGGCATTCCACGGTTCCGGCCCCAGCGCGCGCAGCGTGGTTGCGGTGTGGAATGTGCCTGCGCCCATGCGCATGTCGTAAGGTTGCAGGATCAGGCAGCCTTGCGCGCTCCAGAAATCGTGGAGCGCGAGGATCATGTCCTGAAAGCTGGTGGCCGGATTTCTGTTCATGGTGCCGTTCATGGCTGGCGGCTTTGGCTCAAGGCGCGAAAAGCGTCAATGGGGCGGGCTGGTGCGCTGTGCCCGCTTGACAGGATGCCCCCGTGAAGGCCTGATGCGGCCATGCCTCTTTCGCGGATCGAACACGTCATGCGCGCTGCCCTTGCTGCTGCGGCCTATGCGGCTCTCGCATTTGCCCATCCCGCCGCCGCCCAAGCGAGCAATGCTGCCGACCGGCCCGCTGACTGGTGGGACGATGACGAAGAAATCATCTCAGCTCCCCTGCCGGGCCTATCGCAGGATTACGATCCTGCCCCTGCCCTTTGGCGGCTGAGCGATGATGACACCACGATCTATCTGATGGGCACGGTGCATCTGCTGCCCTCCGGCTTCCGCTGGCGCAATCCGCAGCTTGACGCGGTAGTGGCCGAGGTGGACGAACTGGTGGTGGAAACATCGGATGGCGATGCGCCGCTGATGATGGAGGCCGTTGCCACCAAGTCCGCCAACCTTCTGGCGCAGCGAACCCCAACCTCGCAGCAACTTGCTCCCGCCGCGCGCAGCAAATGGCGCAGCCTGATCGAAATGCAGGGGATGAGCTTTGCCGAAGTCGACCGCCTGCCGGTGATGGTGGCACTGATGGGGTTCGGCATGGGCGACGATTCAGGAGCCTCCTCGTCTTACGAATTCGGGGTGGAGACAATCCTGGAAGCCGAATTCGCGGCAACTGGCAGGCCTGTTCGGTCGATTGAGGATACGGGCCGGGTTGCCCTGTCGCTCTACCGACTCGATGACCGCCTCATCCTTCCTGATCTGGAGCGCGAATTGATCCGCTGGGACGGGCGCAACCTGAACGCCTTCCTGGGCGCCGGAGAGACGTTGGGCGAAGCGGGGAACTGGGAACTGGAACACGCTTGGGCTCGCGGCCAGTTGCAGGATGCGGTAAATCTGGGGCTGGATGATGGCAAGGCCGCTGCGGCCTTTAACCGCGCCCTGCTGACCGATCGTAACCGGCGCTGGGCAGGCTGGCTGGCGCGGCGTCTTGAGCAACCGGGCAAGGTGCTTGTCGCCGTGGGGGCAGCGCATTTCGAGGGGCGGGGATCGTTGCTCGACGGACTGGAAGCTCTGGGTCTATCCGCAGAGAGGCTGAATTCGCCGGTGCCGTAAGCCACCCCGATGTCATCTGTTCGCGACACAATGTAAGGTTATGTTGACATAGTCAACAAGTCACGACATAACGTCATGCATACCTGACACCGAGTCGGGTTGCCATGATGGAGATTGCCGTGAAAACGCCGCCTCAGTCCTGCCGGAACTTGCCTGCCGTTACCGCGCTGGTGATGCTGGCCATGGCTGGCCTTGCGGCCTGTTCCTCCTCTCCGGCGCAGCAACCGGATCAGCCTGTCCTGCCGCTGTTCATGCCGCAACCCGCCTGATCCGCACGCGACGAGACAAGGACTTCGCACCTGTGAACAACCGCCTGAAAGTGCTGCGCGCGGAACGCAACTGGAGCCAGGCCGAGCTTGCCCTGCGGCTCGACGTCTCGCGCCAGGCCGTCAACGCCATTGAGACCGGCAAGCACGACCCCTCGCTGCCACTCGCCTTCCGCATCGCGCGCTTGTTCGAAATGCCGGTCGAGGAGATTTTCCATGATTGATCATGCCGATTCTGCCCTGCCCCCCGCAGACGAAACTTCCGCGCGGCCCCGGCCATTCGTGCTGGCGCTGCTGAGCCTGCTTGCCGTTTTTGCACTGGGCGCGGCCTTCGGCATAGGCAGCACAATGGCAGAGGACGGCGCCACACCTGTTGCGCTTCTTCTGCTGGCCGTGGCGGTCAGCATTGCCGGGCTTACCGCATGGGCCGCTTTCCGGCTCTATGCACGCGCCACAAGCGGGCCGGAATCCCCGCGTGTCCGGTTCAGCCGGATGCTGCTGATCGCGGGCGGTGCAATGGGCCTGGTAATGGGCATCGCCTTCTCGGTCGCCACTGACACCACAGGTTCGGCCGATTTGTTCGGCAGCGGCCCCCTGCCCGGCTGGCTCGCCGCATTGACCATCGCGGTCTATGTGCTGATCGGCGGCGGGTTGACGCTGGCGTGGCTGCGCAGCATTGACGAGCACGAGATGCAGGCCAACAATGCCGGCGCGTTGGCGGGCCTGTGCACTTATCTGTTTGTCGAGCCGAGTTGGTGGCTGGGTGCGCGCGGCGGGTTTCTGCCCGATCAGCAACCGATGGTCACTTTCCTGCTGGTGTTGACCGTCTACACCGCCGTCTGGCTCTGGCATCGCAGCCGCTGAGCAAATCGAAGGTTTCCCTTACTCCGCCTCCCCCTTGGAGCCACCACCATGCGCCTGAAGCCCATCCTTGCCGCTGCCCTTGCCCCCTTTGCCCTTCTGGCTGCCTGTGCCACGCCCGCCGATGCCCTTGCAGAGGATGTGCGCCCGGCTGATGCCGCCCCTGCCCCTGCGCTCTGGCGCCTGGGCGATGCGGACACCACGATCTACCTGTTCGGCACGGTACACGTGCTGCCCGACGGGGTGGACTGGTATGACGCGCGGATCGCCGCCGCCTTCAACGCTTCGGACGAACTCGTGACCGAGGTTGATGTGAGCGACCAGGCCGCGATGGCAGGCTATGTCGCCAGCGCTGCCGCGCTCGATGATCCGCGTGGCCTGCGCGGTCTGATGTCCGAGCAAAGCCGCTCCAGATACGATACGGCCCTGACCGGTCTGGGCCTGCCGGTGGAAGCGTTCGATTCCTATCAGCCGTGGTTTGCCGCGCTCAATCTCAGCGTGTTGCCGCTGCTGCAGGCGGGATATAATCCGGCCGCTGGCGTGGAAATGGCGCTGGCCGCGCGGGCGGGCGGAAAGGCGCGCACGCATCTGGAAACGATCGAGGAACAAATCAGCATCTTCGCCGGGCTGGAGCGCGATTACCAGCTCACCTATCTCGACCTGACGGTGGACGGGATAGACAATGTCGTGCCGATGATCGACGAAATGGTGGCGGTCTGGCTGGAGGGCGATGCCGAAAAGCTGGCCACCATCATGAACAGCGAAATGACCGACGATTATCTCTACAACCGCCTGCTGGTGCAGCGCAATTCCAATTGGGTCAACTGGATCGAGAACCGCCTGGAGCAGCCCGGCACCGTGTTCATTGCCGTGGGAGCAGGGCATCTGGCCGGTCCAGGAAGCGTGCAGGACCAGTTGCAGACCCGTGGGCATCGCGTGGTGCGCATCTGGAAATGAGCGCCCTGCGTCGCCTCGCCCTCGCGCTTGTAGCGGCGCTGTGGCTCAGCGCCTGCGGCGGGACGGACGCGGCGGCGGATCGGGCTTGGCCCCCGCCTGCCCCGGCGCTGTGGGAGGTTGCCGCACCGGGAGGGGAGCGCGCCTGGCTGTTCGGCACGGTTCATTCACTGCCCGAAGGGGTCGAATGGCGCAGCGATGCGGTCGACGCCGCCTTTTCCCAAGCCGGCCTGCTGGTGGTCGAAATCGCCGACCTTGGCGATACGGCCCAGTCCTTTGCAGCGTTTCAGCGCCGCGCCTACAGCTCCGGCCTTCCCCCTCTGATGCGCCGTGTGCCAGCAAACAGGCGGGCCGAAGTGGAAGGCTTGCTCGAAAAAGCGGGCGCGCGCGAAGGGGATTATGCCGAGATGAAGAGCTGGGCCGCCGCCATGGTGCTGGCAGGCGGCCTGCGCATCGGCGATCCCGAACGCGGGGTCGACCGGCAATTGCTCGCGCGCGGCAAGCCGGTGGAAGGGCTGGAAAGCTACGAGGCGCAATTCGCGCTGTTCGATGCGCTGCCCGCGTCCGAACAATCCGACCTGCTGCTCGCCGTGGCGCGCGAGGCGTCCGCGCCCGATCCGGCATTGGGTCTGGTGCATTGGCTGACGGGCGACATGGAAGCGTTGGAGGCATTGGCGCAGGCAGGGATATTGGGCGATCCGGAACTGCGCGCCGCGCTGATGGATGGCCGCAACCGCGCCTGGATCGAACGGCTTGTGCCCCTGATCGACGATGGCCGACATCCCTTCGTGGCGGTAGGCGCAGCGCATATGCTGGGGGAAGCGGGCCTTCCGGCGCTGCTCGCCGCGCGCGGATATGCGGTGCGCCGCATCCAATAGTTGCATTTGCACCGCTTCCTGCTATGCGCGGCGCTCCCCTGTCATGGTCATCCCTGGAGGCGTGGCGGGCGGATAACCAACTCGCATTCGAAAGGCTTGTGTTATGAGCGACGCTCTTACTCTGCCGGCCGAGCTGCGCGAACGGGCTGGCAAGGGAGCCTCCCGTGCACTGCGTCGCGAAGGCCGTGTACCTGCCGTCATCTATGGCGGCAAAGAAGAACCCACCACGATCCACGTGGAAGAAAAGCTGCTGATGAAGCAGCTTATGACCGGGCATTTCATGAACTCGCTCATCATGATCGAGCTGGATGGCAAGACCATCCGCACACAGGCCAAGGACGTGACGCTTCACCCGGTTACCGACCGTCCGGTGCACGCCGATTTCCTGCGCCTGGCCAAGGACGCCAAGGTGGATGTTCAGGTTCCCGTGGTGTTCATCAACGAGGAAAAGAGCCCCGGCCTCAAGCGCGGCGCGGTGCTGAACATCGTTCGCCACGAGCTCGAACTGATCTGCGATGCGGACACGATCCCCAGCGAGATCCAGATCGACGTGACCGGCCTTGATGTCGGCGATTCGATTCACATCAGCAATGTCACCCTGCCCAAGGGCAGCGCCAGCGCCATCACCGACCGCGATTTCACCATCGCCACCGTGGTTGCGCCGTCGGGCCTGAAAAGTCAGGATAACGCCGCCGACGAAGCGGAGGCCGAAGCCTGATCACCGGCAGGCGGTCCCTTCCGCCTGCCTCACACAGGATAAAGGGGGCTGGCAGCAATGCCGGCCCCTTTCCTTTTAACGCCGGAACGGGAATACAACCCGCCATGCAGATCTGGACCGGCCTCGGCAATCCCGGCCCCGCTTACGCCATGCACCGGCACAATGTCGGCTTCATGGCGCTCGACGTGCTGGCAGACATGCATGGCTTTGGCCCGGTGCAGAAGAAGTTCCAGGGTTGGGTGCAGGAAGGGCGCATCGGCACCGAAAAGGTCCTGCTGTTGAAACCCGCCACTTTCATGAACGAAAGCGGCCGCGCCGTGGGCGAGGCGCTGCGGTTCTACAAGCTTGGGCCGGACGCTCTCACCGTCTTTCATGACGAACTCGACCTTGCGCCTTTCAAGGTGAAGGTGAAGCGTGGCGGCGGCACGGCCGGCCATAACGGTCTGCGCTCGATCGATGCGCATATCGGCCCCGATTTTCGCCGCGTGCGCATCGGTATCGGCCATCCGGGGCACAAAGACCGGGTGCATGGCTGGGTGCTGGGCAATTACGCCAAGGCCGAACAGGACGATCTGATCGAAATGCTGGGCGCCATCGGTGCCGAGGCGCATTGGCTGGCGGCAGGTGACGATGCCCGCTTCATGAGCGATGTGGCCTTGCGCCAACAAGGGTAAAGGCCGCCCAATCGTGTCGGTATTCTTGACATGTCCAAACCGCACCCCGATGCGTTAACCAGCCAAACCCGCAGAAATCCACGATTGGCACGGCCTTTGCGAGAAGGTTCCCGTCTGTTTTGGTAACCACTTGTTTCAAATCGCAGGGGAAAGTTCATGATCAAGAAGACCGCCATCGCCCTGGCCCTCGCTTCGGTGGCCACCTGGTCCGTCCCGGCCTCCGCTACCTTCTGGTGGAGCACGTCGGGCAGCACCTGCAAGACGAAGTGCACCGGCAGCACCTCGACTTCCTCGTCGACTTCGACCTCCTCGTCGACCTCGACCTCGACCAGCACTTCCTCGTCGACTTCGGGCGGCACCAGCACCACCAGCGGCACGCAGGTTCCCGAACCCGGCATGCTGGGCATGTTCGGCCTCGGCCTGGCGGGCCTCGCCGTGGCGCGCCGTCGCCGTCGCCGCGCCGCGTAAGCGCTGCACCCCATTCGCCGGTTTTCCGGTGTCTTCGCGGGCGGGTATTCCATCGGGAATGCCCGCCCGAACCCGTTGTGGCGGCCACGCAAGCAGGATTGCCCTTCCCGCCCGCCCGCTCTAAGGCGCGGCCTTCTCCCAATTGAAGGACACGAAACATGGGATTCCGCTGCGGGATCGTGGGACTGCCCAATGTCGGCAAATCCACCCTGTTCAACGCGCTGACCGAAACGCAGGCGGCACAGGCTGCGAATTATCCGTTCTGCACGATCGAGCCGAATGTAGGGCAAGTCGCGGTGCCCGATCCACGGCTGGACAAGATTGCGGCCATTGCCGGCAGCGCGAAGGTCATCCCGACGCAGCTCGGCTTTGTCGATATTGCCGGATTGGTGCGCGGCGCCAGCAAGGGCGAAGGCCTGGGCAACCAGTTCCTTGGCAATATTCGGGAAGTGGACGCCATCGTCCACGTGCTGCGCTGTTTCGAGGACGACGACATCCAGCATGTCGCCAACAAGGTCGATCCGATTGCGGATGCTGAAGTGGTCGAAACCGAACTGATGCTTGCCGATCTCGAAAGCCTCGAAAAGCGCGTGCCTGCAGCGGCCAAGCGCGCCACCTCTGGTGACAAGGAAGCCAAGGCGCTGGCCAGTGTGCTGGGCCAGGCGCTGGAATTGCTGCGCGAGGGCAAGGCCGCGCGGCTGACCGAGCCGAAGGATGACGAGGAAGCGCGGCTGTTCAGGCAGGCGCAGTTGCTCACCGCCAAGCCCGTGCTTTATGTCTGCAACGTGGCCGAAGCTGACGCGGCCAATGGCAATGCCCTGTCAGCCAAGGTGTTCGAGAAGGCCAAGGCCGAAAGTGCGCAGGCGGTCGTCGTCTCTGCCGCAATCGAGGCCGAACTGGTGGGAATGGAGCCGGAGGAGCGGCAATTGTTCCTGGCCGAGCTGGGGCTGGAAGAAACCGGCCTCGCCCGCGTGATCCGTGCCGGTTACGAATTGCTGGGGCTGCGCACCTTCTTCACCGCCGGGCCGAAGGAAGCGCGTGCCTGGACATTTCCGGCCGGCGCCAAGGCTCCGCAGGCAGCGGGCGAAATCCATACCGATTTCGAGAAGGGCTTCATCCGTGCCGAGACGATCGCCTATGACGATTATGTCGCGTTGAAGGGCGAGGCCGGTGCACGCGAGGCGGGCAAGCTGCGCCAGGAAGGCAAGGAATACCTTGTGCAGGATGGCGATGTCATGCTGTTCAAGTTCAACGTCTAATTGAACCGCATCACGAAAAACGGCGCGCCACCCCGCGGTTGCGCGCCGTTCTTATGTCCCGCCTGTGCGTCCGCGGCGGTTAGCCGCGCGTGGCGGCGTAGGCGGCCCACATCCGGGCCACAATCGCGCGCTCGCCGCTCACCTGCGACAGCGTGGCCTGCGCTTCGTCAGCCTTGCCTTGCCACGCCTGCATCATGCCCAGACGGGTCAGGACAGTGTTGTTGTCCACCCCGCCTTTCTGGATCGCCAGCGCATACATTTCCTCGGCACCCGCATAATCGCTGAGCGAATAGAGCACATCGCCTGCTGCGAGCGCATCGCGCCCGGTGGCGGCCCGGCGGGCATCGGCCACCAGATCGGGCGCGTCGGCGCGGTCGCCGGCCATGCGGCTGGCAATGATCGCGCGCACTTCCTCGTAATACTCGTCCGAACGCGAGATGAGGCCGGCATCCGCCGCCGCCGTCAGCACACCGTCCAGTTCGTTGGACATGATCCGCGGATCAGCGCTTTCGATATAGGCGACATATTCACCGCGTTCGGTCAGCGTGTTGGTGACGCGCATGAGGCGGAGCAGATCAAGCCGCGCGCCGTCGTCGAAATCGCCAATCGACATCGCGACCTGCAAGGCGCGCAGCCAGTTGTCGCGCGTCGGGTGCGCCTTCACGAGCATTTCGGAAGCGTCGATCGATTCGGCATTGAGGCGTGCCGTGTACGCGGCTTGCAGCGCGCGCAGCAGCAGGGGTTCGGGGGTCTGCCGCCCGGCAGCTGCGTTCCTCGCCACCTGCTCACGAACATAGGAAAGGCCCGAAGGCACATCGCCGGACTGGTAATATGTGTCGGCGATGATGCCCTCCAGATCGGGGGCCGAATACCCCGCAGCCGCCGCACGTCCGAGTGAGGCGCGTGCACCTGCATAATCGCGCGCATCAAACGCAAGGCGCCCGATGAAATAGTTGAATTCCGCCGCGGTGTCAGGGGCCAGCTTTCCGCTGTTTACCTGCATTTCCAGACCCTGGCGCTGCCAGGCGGGATTGCTCGCCTTGATGCCGGCCTGCAGCAGCAGGCTGCCCGTGGCCAGTTGCTCATCCGCCGATACCGATGCCGCGATGATCGCGGGGAACTGCCCAGCTACCGAAGAGATATCGCCGCCATCGGCGTTCACGACATTGGCAACCGGTTGATAGACCGAGACGAAATTGCGGCTGTAGGATTGCGCGGCAGCAGGGGCGACCAGCACCGAAGACACGGCCATGGTGCCGCCGGCAAGGGCAACTGCCATGGCAAGTGCCGAGGCGAGGCCCTTTTTCCTGAATGTCAGCGCGGTGCTGCTGGAGTGGCGAAGCATCAATCAACTCTCCTGATAAATCCCCGGCCGATACGCCGAACCGGGAACCGAGTGGGGGGATGGAAATGGAGCTGTCTTATCCCGTATTCTGATTTCCGGGGCTACTGCAATGGAATGCGCCGGATTGCAAATGCGTGTTACGGCCAATGGACTGAATGGCGATTGAACACCTGCGCAACCCTCGCGTTCATCATCGGGTTCCCAAATGTGGATAAGACTGCCTAGCGGCCGCTCGAACAGCCGCTTCCGCTGGCCTTACCCTGCCCCTTGGCCTAGGGTCTTGCCGGCCTATTCCCAATCACGAAAACAACGGGCGATATCCGCAGGTGAGCGACGAAACTGATATCCTGACGCCGGGCCCCGGCGAGTATGAACGCATCGACATCGTCGATGAAATGAAATCGAGCTATCTCGATTACGCGATGAGCGTGATCGTGGCGCGCGCGCTGCCCGATGTGCGCGACGGGTTGAAGCCGGTGCACCGCCGCATCCTTTACGCCAGCCAGGAAGGCGGCTTTGTTGCCGGGCGCCCCTACCGCAAGAGCGCCAAGATCGTGGGCGACGTGATGGGTAACTACCACCCGCACGGCGACAGCGCGATCTACGATGCGCTGGCCCGCATGACGCAGGACTGGTCGATGCGCGTGCCGCTGATCGACGGTCAGGGCAATTTCGGCAGCATGGACCCCGATCCGCCCGCCTCGATGCGTTATACCGAAGCGCGGCTGGCGCGCGTGGCCAATTACCTGCTCGACGATCTGGACAAGGACACGGTCGATTTCGTCGACAATTATGACGGCTCGCGGCAGGAGCCTTCGGTTCTCCCCGCCCGATTCCCGAACCTGCTGGTCAACGGCGCGGGCGGCATTGCCGTGGGCATGGCGACCAATATTCCGCCGCACAATCTGGGCGAAGTGATCGACGGCTGCCTTGGCTTTCTCGACAATCCGGGGATTACCTCGGAAGAGCTGATGCAGTTCATCCCCGGCCCCGATTTCCCCACCGCCCCGCTGATCCTGGGGCAGAGCGGTGCGCGCAGTGCCTATACCACTGGCCGCGGTTCCATCCTGATGCGCGCCCGGCACGAGATCGAAACGGGCCGGGGCGACCGCCGGTCGATCGTGCTCACCTCGATCCCGTTTCAGGTCGGCAAGTCGGCGCTGGTCGAAAAGATCGCGGAGGCGGCCAAGGACAAGCGGATCGAAGGCATTTCGGACATCCGCGACGAATCGAGCCGCGAAGGCGTGCGCGTGGTGGTGGATCTGAAGCGCGACGCCTCGCCCGAAGTCGTGCTCAACCAGATCTGGCGCTACACCCCGGCGCAGGCGAGTTTCCCCGCCAATATGCTCGCCATTCGCGGCGGCAGGCCCGAAACGCTCTCGCTGCGCGACATCATCCAGTCCTTCATCACTTTCCGCGAGCAGGTGATTACCCGCCGCACCAAGTTCGAACTCGCCAAGGCGCGCGATCGTGCCCACATCTTGCTGGGCCTGGTGGTGGCGGTGTCGAACCTCGACGAGGTGGTGGCGATGATCCGCTCCTCGCCCAATCCGGCCGAAGCCCGCGCCAAGCTGATGGCAAAGGAATGGCCCATCGGCGACATCGCGCAATATATCGCGCTGGTTGAGGCGATCGAGCCGACCGCCGACGAAGCGGGCGGCACCTATCGCCTGTCCGAACGGCAGGTGAAGGCCATTCTCGACCTGCGCCTGCACCGGCTGACTGCCCTTGGCCGCGACGAAATTGGCGACGAGCTGAAGCAACTGGCCACCGCGATTGCCGAATATCTCGCCATTCTGGGCGACCGCGCGCGCCTTTACGAAGTGCTGCGCGCCGAACTGGTCGAAATCCGCGAGCTGTTCGCCACCCCTCGCCTGTCCGAAATCGCGCCCGCGTGGGACGGTATCGAGGACGAGGACCTGATCGAGCGGGACGAGATGGTCGTCACCGTCACGCTTGACGGCTATATCAAGCGCACCCCGCTATCCACCTTCCGCGCGCAGCATCGCGGCGGCAAGGGTCGCAGCGGCATGAGCACGAAGGACGAGGACGCGGTGTCGAATATGTTCGTCACCAGCACGCACAACCCCGTGCTGTTCTTCTCTACCGCGGGCAAAGTCTATCGCCTGAAAGTGTGGAAGCTGCCCGAAGGCGGACCCAACACGCGCGGGCGTCCCATCGTCAACCTGCTGCCCGCGCTGGACAAGGACGAAACGATTGCTACCGTGCTTCCCTTGCCAGAGGACGAGGCAAGCTGGGGCGCGCTGAGCGTTGTCTTCGCCACGGCCAAGGGCAATGTGCGCCGCAACAGCATGGATGCCTTCGCAAATATCCCCAGCAACGGCAAGTTCGCCATGCGTTTCGAGGAAGGCAGCGAGGACAAGCTGATCGGCGTTGCCCTGCTGGAGCCGAGCGACGATGTGCTGCTCGCCACCCGCGCGGGCAAGGCGATCCGCTTTGCCGGGGACGAAGTGCGCGAATTTGCCAGCCGGACCAGCACCGGCGTGCGCGGCATGACATTAAAGGGCGATGACGAGGTCATTTCCCTCTCGATCCTGCACCGCGTGGGCACCACCAGCGAGGAACGTGAGGAATATGTCCGCTTCGCACCCTGGAAGGGCGAGAAGGAAGGCGAACCCGCGCTCTCGCCCGAACGCATGGCCGAACTCGCTGCGCGCGAGCAATTCATCCTCACCGTCTGCGCCAATGGCTATGGCAAGCTGTCTTCGGCCTACGAATACCGGCGCACGGGTCGCGGCGGGCAAGGGATCACCAATATCGACAATATCGCCCGCAACGGGCCGGTGGTGGCCAGCTTCCCTGCGACACAGGCCGACCAGTTGATGCTGGTGACCGATCAGGCCAAGCTTATCCGCATCGGGCTGGACACGCTGCGCGTGATCGGCCGCAACAGCGCAGGTGTGCGCCTGTTCACCGTGGCCGAGGGCGAACAGGTGGTGAGCGCGGTTCGGCTTGACGAAGAGGAAGAGCCGGAAAACGCGGCCGAAGAAGCCGTAGCGGCGGAAATAGCGGCACGCCCTGGCGGCAATGCGGGTGCGCACGAAGGCAGGGGATGAGCGGCCTGGTTGCGCCGGAGCGCAGGGCCACCGGCCCTGCCCCGGCTGACCTGCCCTTTCCTACACACCCCGCGCTGGCCTAGCGCGCCTGCAGCTCTTGCTCATTGTCCGCCATCTGAACCGCCCGCGTTTGGAAGCGCAAGGATGTCAACTTTGCATTTTTTGCAAAGGTCATTGAATAAAAACGATTTTCCGGCGATTTTGGCGCATGACACCGTGTCAATTTCGTTATCTTCGCATCACTTCACGACGCGCAGTTCCGGCTCCCACTTGCGCAAGGACTGGACCACGCCCGATGCGATCAGGAATATGCCCAGATAATAGGTCGGCCAGATCATGACTTCGGCCATGAAACTGCCTTGCAAGGGCCCCATTCGGGCAAATAAGAGCAAGTCGCTCACCACGAACAGCACGGCCCCCGCCCCCACGCGGTAGCGCGGGAAGCTGCTGGCCCAGGCACTGCCCGCCATGCCGCCCAGCGCCAGAGCGTAGAACGCCACCTGCATCTCCCCCGCCAGCAGCCAGGCGATCAGCGGGGTCAGCAGCAGCAGGGCGGCAGCCAGCGCTTTCTGCGTCGTCGCCATGTCCGGGCGGCGGTGGCGCAGGAACACGCCCATCGCCAGCACGTGAAAACCGAAGAACAGCAGGCCGCCGATCTGCTGATCAACCTCTATCGCCATATCGCCCGCCGATGCCATGCCCAGCGCCCAGGTCAGCAACCGCGCATCGGGGCCCGAATGGCGGACAAAGGCGTAAACCGCCAGCATCGCCACCGCCGCACCCTTCACCGGGATCAGATAGAATTCGGGAAAGGCTGTCCAGCGCAGGTAATAGAACGCCAGCGCTGCCGCCACGCTGAGCAGCAGGAAAGGGCGTCTTTCGGCAAGGGCTTGTCGGCTCATGGGGCAAAGTCTTGACCCGAACGCGCCCGCGCTGCAAGCGGCAGCCATGACTTTCGATGTGCATATCATTGGCGGCGGCCTCGCGGGCAGCGAAGCGGCCTGGCAACTGGCGCAGCGCGGGGCGAAGGTGCGCCTCTCCGAAATGCGCGGAGGCGGCGACATGACGCCCGCGCACCAGACCGATGGGCTGGCCGAACTGGTCTGCTCCAATTCCTTCCGTTCGGACGATGACGAGAGGAACGCGGTCGGCCTGCTGCACCACGAAATGCGGCGGCTCGGCAGCCTGATCATGCAGGCAGGCGAAGTGGCCCGCGTTCCCGCAGGCAGCGCCATGGCGGTGGACCGCGATGTGTTTTCCGCCGAAGTGCAGAAGGCGCTGGAAAGCCACCCCAATGTCACCGTGGTGCGCGAAAGGGTGGACGAATTGCCCGCCAGCGGGCTCACCATCGTCGCCACCGGGCCGCTGACCGCGCCCTCGCTGGCGCAAAGCATTGTGAAGATTACCGGAAAGGATCGCCTCGCCTTTTTCGACGCCATCGCCCCCATCGTCCACCGCGACAGCATCAATATGGACATCTGCTGGATGGCGGCGCGCTGGGACAAGGGGGGCAAGGATTACATCAATTGCCCGATGACGAAGGAGCAATATCTCGCCTTCCATCAGGGCTTGCTGGATGCCGAAAAGGGCGAGTTCAAGGAATGGGAAGCGAACACGCCCTATTTCGAAGGTTGCATGCCGATTGAAGTGATGGCGGAGCGTGGCGTGGAGACGCTGCGCTTTGGCCCGATGAAGCCGGTCGGCCTCGATAACCCGCATTGGGCAACACCGGAGCATCCCAATGGACGTTGGCCCTATGCCGTGGTGCAATTGCGGCAGGACAACAAGCTGGGCACGCTGTGGAACATGGTCGGCTTCCAGACCAAGATGAAATATGCCGAGCAGGTGCGCCTGTTCCGCACCATTCCGGGGCTGGAGAACGCCGAATTTGCCCGGCTGGGGGGTATGCACCGCAACACTTTCATCAATTCCCCCGTGTTGCTCGACCGGCAATTGCGGCTGAAGGGCGCGGAACATATCCGTTTTGCAGGCCAAGTGACGGGCTGCGAAGGCTATGTAGAAAGCAGCGCGGTGGGCCTGATGGCGGGTATGATGGCGGCTGCTGAACTGGCGGGGGTGAACTGGACATCGCCGCCGCGCACTTCCGCGCTGGGCGCGCTGCTTGCGCATGTCACCGGCGATGCCGAGGCGGAAAGCTATCAGCCAATGAACATCAATTTCGGTCTGTTCCCGCCCCTGCCCGATGTGAAGAAGAAGGCGCGCAAGGAGGCTTATACCGAGCGGGCAAAGGCCGATTTCGGCATCTGGCTCGCCAGTCTTGAACGCGTTACCGCCTGACCGATCAGCAGCGGCAGGCCGGGGTTGAGCTGGGACGCGGAGTGGGGGCGCCGCGGGCAAATTCCTCCCGCGAGAGAATGCCGTCGCCGTTGCCATCCAGCCCGTCAAAGCGGGTGGCGGTGGTGACGGCCCATTCCTCGAAGGTCAGCAGATTGTTGCCGTCCTTGTCGAGCGCGCGGAACGCCGGGGTGCGGGTGGAGAGCATTTCGTTGCGGCTGATGCGGTTATCGCGGTTCCGATCGTAGCGGTTGAAGCGCTGCTCCTCGCGCGTCAGTTCGGTCACTTCGGGAGGAGCGGGGCCGCGCAGGCCGGAAATGTCCGCTTCGGGCAATTCGTCGGCCGCCGGGCCCGAAAAGGCGGGCGCAGGCGGAGGCGCGGCTTCTTCCACCTCGGCCCGCCCTTGCAGCCAGAACAGGCTCAGGCCCACCATCACTAGCGCGGCAAACGCCCCCAGCACCACGCGGTTCATAGTGATTCCCTTTCCGGCCCGCGAGGTTAGCGGCCCGTAAGCCCGCTTCGCAAGGCAACAAGTAGCGCGCCTGGCCCGTCGATCAGTTCGGCGGCCCCCCGCTCCAGCGCGCGGCGGCTGAGTGCACGCAAAACGGCAAGCGGCCGCATTCCCCGCCCAAGGCGCAAGGGATGCGCGCGATCGGCCAGCACCCAGCGGCGCGCAGCCTCTGCCTCGCCATCCTGGCCCAGATGCAGCGCCAGATCGGCCAGCGCCCAATCGCGCGCCGCCCGGCCGATGGCACCTGCCTCGTCCGCAGTGCCCAGCGCCGTCCACGCTGCGGCGCGACCGGCAGCAAACTGTTCCATCGCCGACAAAGTGAGATCCTCCGCCAGCAACGCTTCCCACCCATCGACCAGCGGCACCAGGCGCGAAGGGTCGGCGGGCCATGCTCGCAACCGTTCCAGCAAGGGTTCACCAGCGGGCCAATGCGAAGGCGCTTCACCCAGCTGGTCGCGCCACCATGCCAGCTTGATCTGCGCAATCACCGGCTCCCCACCCTGCCGCAGGATCGCGGCCAGACGCTGATCGAGCAGCAGCAGCGTCAGCATCGCCTCGCGCGTGGAGGAAGAGGAGGCATAGGCCAGCGCCAGGCGAAGGCCCAGCGGCAGGGCAGAAAGATCCTCGGCGTGGCTCATGTCCTGCGCGCCTTCCCCCGGACGATGGCACAGGGTCAAGACCTGATTGCCGAATTATTGCCGCGCCCTGGCCCTAACCATGGCTTTAGCTGGGTATTGCATTGGATTTGGCGCGATTCCTCACCAAATTAACCATCTTCATTCGTGATGCCCTTACGCTGCCCGCCCTAGAAGGCGCAGCATGACGCTTCGGCTGTCCTCGTTGCGGCGCCAGCTTGCGCCGATCCGTTCTGTGTGCCGAAAGGCGCAAGGCGGCCTTGCGCGCCTGCGCGGCGATGCCAGCGGCAATGTGATCGTGATCGCTGCGGCTGCCTTGGTCCCCTTGCTTGCGCTGGTTGGCAGCGGCATCGATATGGGGCGCGGCTATCTGGCGCAGACGCGGTTGCAGCAGGCGTGCGATGCGGGCACGCTGGCGGCGCGCAAGCGGTTGGGCACACAGGTGGCGGTGAACGGTGCGGTGCCTGATGCGGTTGCCGACACGGGCCAGCGCTTCTTCAACATCAATTTCCGCAACGACGCCTACGGCTCGCGAAACCGCCAATTCGCAATGGTGCTGGAAGAGGATCTGTCAATCAGCGGCACCGCCACGGCAGAGGTGCCCACAACGATCATGGGGGTGTTCGGCTTCGACAAGCTGGAAGTCAGCGCCAGTTGCTCGGCCCAGATCGACATGGCGAATACCGACATCATGTTGGTGCTCGACACAACGGGTTCCATGATGTGGACCAATCCCGGTGACAGCGAAACCCGGATTCAGGCGCTGCGCAGGACGGTAAAAAGCTTTCATGCGCAGATGGAGGCGAACAAGCCGATAGGCACGCGCATCCGTTATGGCTTTGTGCCCTATGCCACCAATGTGAATGTCGGCCATCTGCTGCGCCCCGAATGGCTGGTTGACAGCTGGGCCTATCAATCGCGCCGCGCCCGCGCCGCCGGCACTACGGAGGAGCGCGAAACGACCGAGGGGCGCTACACCTATGTCAGCGGAAGCTTTACCGACAGCCCGCAGACCATTCAGACGACCTGTCCCACCGATACCGTCATCCATGTGATCGAGGCAGAATGGAAGGATGGAGATGGATGGACCAATCAGCGCATTCTGGAGCGCGGGATCGATTACACCTGCACGCAGGTAGATACCAACCGCTTTCAGGTCACGGCCCGCACCTTCAACGATCACCGCTTCATCTGGGCTTTTCGTGTCACCGGCACAGAGACTGTGGCAGTGGCCGACTGGCGCTATGCCCGCACCACGGTCAATCTCGATTTCCTGCGCACATCGAACAGCACCACGATGAATATTGGCGGCACTCCGTCCAGCCCGCAGCCGGTGACGGTCACCTATCGCGGCTGCATCGAGGAACGCGACACATACGAGATCAGCGATTACAACAATGTCGATCTGAACCGTGCGTTGGATCTGGATATTGACCGGGTGCCCAACCCTAATGATCCGGCAACGCAATGGCGGCCCATGCTGCACGAGCTGAGCTTCATCCGCGAAATCCGCACCAACGGCATGGGGATGTTCACGCCGGGCGTCGTGACCTCGCAATATGAATTCGTTAACGCCTGGTGGTGGGGCTTCAGCGTTTGCCCCTCACCTGCGCGCAAGCTGGCAGAGATGGATGCGGCCAGTGTGGCGAATTATGTCGATAATCTGATCGTCAACGGCAGCACCTATCACGATATCGGCATGATCTGGGGCGGACGGCTGCTGTCCCCGACTGGCCTTTTCGCGGCTGAAAACGCAGATAGCGGTCGGTCGCCCACGAACCGGCACCTGATCTATCTGACCGATGGCGAAACCGCGCCTCTGGATGTGTCCTATGCCAGTTACGGGATCGAACCGCTCGACCGACGCCGCTGGCGCCTGACTTCGAGCCGCACGCTGACGCAGACCGTGGAGAGCCGCTTCAGCTTTGCCTGCGAAGAAGTGAAAAAGCGCAATATCCAGGTCTGGGTCATCAGCTTTGGCAGTGGGGCCAACCCCATCATGGAAGAGTGCGCGGGGCGCGATCGCTATTTCGTGGCCGACAGCGCCGCGGAACTGGAACAGACATTCAGCGACATTGCCCGGCGCATGGGCGATTTGCGGATCATCAACTGATGGCGCAGCATCTATCCCTCACCTGTTCGCTGTCGACGCTGCGCAGCCTGCGGAACGACCAGCGGGGCGCTGCCTTGGTGGAGTTCGCGCTGGTGGCACCCGCGCTGCTGCTCGCGCTGATCGGGCTGTTTGACCTGTCCTACAATGTTTACACATCCTCGCTGCTCCAAGGCTCGATCCAGAAAGCCGCCCGCGATTCCACCATTGAAGGCGCGGCAGGAAATCAGACCGTCATCGATCAGCGGGTGAGCGATGCGGTGCGGAAAATCGTGCCATCTGCGGAAATATCGTTTCAGCGCCGCGCCTATACCGACTTTGCCGATGCCTCACGCCCCGAAGACTACACCGATCTCAACGGTGACGGGCGCTGCAACGATGATGAGCCGTTCGAGGATGTGAACGGAAACGGCATCTGGGACGAGGATCGCGGGAAAAGCGGCATGGGCGGCGCGCGCGACGCGGTGATCTATATCGTCACGGTGGAATACGATCGGCTGTTTCCCGTGCACAAGCTGATGCCGGTGCCGGAAAACATCACCACCGTGGCGCGCACCGTGCTGCGCAATCAGCCTTACGGCCAGCAGGCGCGCGAACCGAGCGTGGGGAACTGCGCATGATGCGTCGCCTCCCCTTAGCGGCAACCGCGACGCGCTGGCGCCGGCTGCTGCGCGATACCGCTGGCCTTGCCGCTACCGAATTCGCGATCATCTTTCCCGCTTTGCTGGGGATGGGCCTGATGGGGCTGGAACTGGCCAACCGCGCCATCGTGCAGATGCAGATCAACCAGCTCGCCATGCAGATCGCGGACAATGCCTCGCGCGTTGGCGAACAGTCACAGCTGACGCAGCGCAAGATTTATGAAAGCGATATTCAGGATCTGTTCTACGGCGCGGAATTGCAGGCCGGCCAGCATCTCGATCTGTATGGCCGGGGCCGGGTAATCCTCAGCAGCCTCGAAGTGGTGCCGGGCACGGTAGACGAGCAATATATCCACTGGCAGCGCTGCATGGGAAACAAGCGGCACAATTCGAGTTACGGTATGGAAGGCGACGGGCTGGACGATGACTTTCCCGGAATGGGGCCGCCGGGCGAGGAAGTGATCGCCTTTGCCGATGAAGCGGTGATGTTCGTGGAAATTGCTTATGATTACCGGCCGTTGATCGGCAATCCTTTTGGCGCTCCCGCAACAATCAAGGCACACGCCAGCTTTACCGTGCGCGATGACCGCGACCTGTCGCAGATATACCAGCGCGACCCCAGCTCGCCCGATCAGCAGGCCGATTGCGGAAGCTTTGGTTCGACCGCCTTCAGTCCGCGCTAGGCTGGCGGTTTGGGGCGAGGGTGCTCGGCCTCGCCCCAAGCCCCATCAATCGCGGTAACACACCTTCTTGGCCGCCGCGACAATCCGGGCTGCGTCAATCAGCGCCAGCTTTTCCAGATTGGCGGCATAGGGCAGCGGCACATCCTCGTTACAGACGCGCAGGACCGGCGCATCGAGCAGGTCAAAGCCCTGCTCCATGCACACAGAGATCACTTCAGATGCGATGGAACAGGCAGGCCAGCCTTCTTCAGCCACCACGAGCCGGTTGGTCTTTGCCAGGCTTTCCAGGATCGTGGCCGTGTCGAGCGGGCGCAGCGTGCGCAGGTCGATCACTTCGGCATCAATGCCTTCTTCGGCCAGTTTTTCCGCAGCTTCCAGCGCAAACTTCACACCGATGCTGTAGGACACGATGGTGACATCCGCGCCTTCGCGCATGATCCGCGCCTTGCCGATGGGCAGAACGTGATCATCCAGCTGGGCGACCTCGAAGCTGTTGCCGTAAACCAGCTCGTTTTCCAGAAACACCACCGGATCATCGCATCGGATCGCCGCCTTGAGCAGGCCCTTGGCATCCGATGCGTCATAGGGCGCAATCACGATCAGGCCGGGGACTGCGGCATACCAGGGGGCAAAGTTCTGGCTGTGCTGCGCCGCCACGCGGCTGGCCGCGCCATTGGGTCCGCGAAACACCACCGGGCAACGCATCTGGCCGCCGCTCATGTAATTTGTCTTGGCCGCGGAATTGATGATGTGGTCAATCGCCTGCATGGCGAAGTTGAATGTCATGAATTCCACGATGGGGCGCAAACCGCCCATCGCCGCGCCCGTGCCGATCCCGGCAAAGCCATATTCGGTGATCGGCGTGTCAATCACGCGCTTGGGGCCGAATTCTTCCAGCAGCCCCTGCGTGACCTTGTAGGCGCCCTGATACTCGGCCACTTCCTCGCCCATCACAAAGACGCGTTCGTCGCGGCGCATTTCCTCGGCCATCGCATCGCGCAGGGCCTCGCGCACGGTCAGCTTGAGCATATTGGTGCCGGCGGGGATTTCCGGATCGGCGGGCCGCTCGGCAGCGGCGGGGCGCTGGGGTGCAGTCTCGCCCTTTGCTTCGGCAGGAGAGGCTTCGGCTGCGGGGGCATCCGCGGGAGCCGAAGCGGGCGCTTCCTCGCCCTCAGCCGTCAGTACCGCGATGACAGTGCCGACTTTCACATTCTCGGAACCTTCGGGCACGAGGATCTTGCCGATCACGCCTTCATCGATGCTTTCAAACTCCATCGTGGCCTTGTCGGTCTCGATCTCGGCCAGCACATCGCCTGCGGAAACGCTGTCGCCTTCCTTCACCAGCCACTTGGCCAGCGTGCCTTCCTCCATCGTGGGGGAGAGAGCGGGCATTTTCAGTTCGATGGCCATCTCAGTAACTCCCCACCAGAACATCGGTGTAGAGCTCGGCCGCATCGGGTTCGGGCGATTTCTCTGCAAATTCGGCGGCTTCGGTCACGGCGCTGCGGATGTCCTTTTCGATGTCCTTCAACCTGTCCTCGGTCACGCCCATTTCCAGCAGTTCGGCCTTCGCCATTTCAATCGGATCGCTCTTCTCGCGCACGCCCTGCACTTCTTCACGTGTGCGGTATTTGGCCGGATCGGACATGGAGTGGCCGCGATAACGGTAGGTGTTGAGTTCCATCAGCACCGGCCCGTTGCCACCGCGCACATGCTCCACCGCGATGCGCGCAGCCTGATGCACTTCGAGCACATCCATGCCGTTCACATCCATGCCGGGGATGCGGAAGGCGGTGCCCCGGCGGTAAAACTCCGTCTCGGCGCTCGACCGCTTGACCGATGTGCCCATGGCATATTGGTTGTTTTCGACGACGAAGA
This sequence comes from Alteraurantiacibacter lauratis, assembly GCF_037154155.1. Taxonomy (NCBI): domain Bacteria; kingdom Pseudomonadati; phylum Pseudomonadota; class Alphaproteobacteria; order Sphingomonadales; family Erythrobacteraceae; genus Alteraurantiacibacter; species Alteraurantiacibacter lauratis. Next base: position 243,655 of record NZ_JBANRN010000001.1, on the reverse strand, counting down.
TGATCGGCAAATTCCACAGCGCGGCCATGTTCATGGTTTCGTAAACCTGGCCCTGATTGGCCGCGCCATCGCCGAAATAGGCCATGCACAGCCCGCCATCGCCCCGGTACTGGTGAGCAAAGGCGAGGCCGCCGCCCAGCGACACCTGCGCGCCGACAATGCCGTGACCGCCATAGAACGCGTGCTCGGTGCTGAACATATGCATCGAGCCACCCTTGCCGCGGCTGATTCCCGCCTCGCGTCCGGTAAGTTCGGCCATGATGACCTTGGGATCGATGCCATAGGCGAGCATATGGCCATGGTCGCGGTAGCCGGTAATGACGCTATCCTTGCCTTCCTCCAGCGCGCTTTGGAGGCCCACCGCCACCGCTTCCTGCCCGATATACAGGTGGCAGAAACCGCCGATCAGGCCGAGGCCGTAAAGCTGGCCCGCCCGCTCCTCGAACCGGCGGATCAGCAGCATCTTCTGATAGAAGCCAAGAAGCTCCTCGGCAGACGCCTTGAACCGTTTGTCTGCCGCGAACCGATCCTGCAGGCTGCGCAGTTCGAAATTGTCGCCCTCGCCCGCAGCTTTCGTTGATTCTGTCCTTCCATCCGAAGCGGCGGAGGAGGAAGCGGATGATCCTGATTTTCTGGCCAAAACAACCTGTCCCGATGCGCACCGTAAGGGGGCGGTGCCACTTGCGTGACAGGCTATAGGCAAAGGATGCAGGACCTTGCAACGGCCTGCACACATGTTTAACCGATTTGGCAAAAATGACTGGCAGCAGCAACCGTTACGGCTGCATTTCCAAGTCAATCACATATTCATCAGGGTGCACGACATTGAGGTTGCGACGCACCAGTTCGCTCCCCAGATCGGGGTCGACATTGTCGGGGTCGAGCAAGCGGTTCCGATTGTCGAGCACGGCACGCTCCTCCTCCAGAATCGCAATCTGCTGCTTCCGGGCCTCCAGCTTGGCGGAAAGTTCGCTCCACGACAAAAGACCAAACGGCCCCACCAGAGCCAGCGCACCCAGCGCAAGCAACCAACCCAGTGCCAGATACCGAAACAGCTTTTCGCGACGGGCAGGCATTGCGTTCATGCCGTCTAGAGAATCACACTTGGCGTCCCGATTCAAGCCCCTGGCGGTGACTATTCACGACTCGAAGCAGATTGGCCCCCCATGCGGGCCAACACTTGCGGGCAAGCGGTCGCAAGCCTATTGCGCCAAGACCGTGGGATTGCCAGTGTATCCGGCACGAGAGGGAGAGTCTTCACATCATGATCGCGCATCGCGCCGCCGCTGTCCTATCAGGAACATTTGTCTGCGCCTTCGCGCTGGCTGCTCTTGCCACGCCTGGCGCCGCGCAGATTGCCGATGATGTGGCGATCAATATCCTGCGCGAATGTTCGCGCATAGACGATCCATCCGCGCGTCTTGCCTGTTACGACAACAACATCCGCAATGTTGGTGGCGCAGCACGCAACACCATTCCTGGGCAGGTGCAGGCGCAAGGCGGCGCAGCACCCGCAGTGGTTGGCAACGCCGGCGGTGTCAGCGGCTTCGGCCGGGAAGATGTGCGCACGCCCGAACGCTTCAATTCCGCCCCCGCCGGTGAGGCGTTCTCCATCAATGCGCGCGTATCATCGGTCCGCCAGCGGCAGCCGGGAATTTACGCTCTCACGCTGGAAGATGGTGCGGAATGGATTTTCAGCAATTCGGTCAGCGCCAGCTACCGTCCGCCGCAGGCTGGATCAGTCGTGGAAATCCGCAGGGGGGCGCTTGGCAGCTTCCTGATGCGGTTCGACAATCAGGAATCGGTACGCGTCCGCCGCCAGCGCTGAGGCAAGGGCCGAGCCAAAGGCTCACCCTAGCTCTGGTATTTCAGCGGTGTCCCAATTCCTCGAACGCGCGCTCCCGCTCCAATTGAACGATGGCGTTGCGGCGGATCTTGTCAAACGTGGCCAGAAAGGCTTCGCGTTCTGCGGGCGACAGCGGGGACATCAGATAGGTACTGCGCTGGCGGCTTGCCTCCTGAATGATGTCGAACAGACGCTGGCCTTCTGCCGTGGGAGAAAAGCTGCCGTGCCGCCGCCCCGGCCCGCCATGCCGCTCGATAATGCCACGCTCGACCAGCGCGTTCACCGTGCGCCCCGCCTGGCTGTGATCCCGATCCAGTCGCTCGACCAGATCATTCCATTCGATAGGCGAAGCTCGCCCTATCTCGTTGAGCACCCAGGCTTCGAAATTGGATAGTCCCGTCAACCGCTTGAAGGCGAGCGAGCCGCTGCGGCTGAAATAGGAACTGAGCGTCATCAGCGGCGATATGATCCGCGACCGGTCGAGCACGATGCGTTCGCCCGAACGGCTCTCGCTTTCAACGGGCGCGCCGGGACGCGGGAATTGCGGCGTTTCTCCGCCGCCATTGCTGCCCTGACCCAGCTTGCGTTCCTGCTCATACAGCACGACCGCCTGATCCAGCAGTTTCTCGATCCCGGCAAAGAAGGCCTCCAGCTCGGCATCGCCAATGTCGAAGGTAAGCTCACGGTTGCGCAGTTCGGCCAGACGCAGCAGCCGCTCGGAATGTTCGCGGCCCTTGCGGGTCAGACGGAGCGGCGCGCGCAACTGGTCACGCTCCACCATGCGGATGTCGAGCAGGCGCTTGACCGACCGGCTGACCTGCGCCTTGTCCACGCCAACCGCCGCCGAAATTTCTGCCGGCACCATCGGGCCGATATTGTGCAGCAGAAACAGGATGCGACGATCCAGTTCGACCAGGTCAAGCTCGCGCGCATAGGCGAGTTCAGCGCTTTCCCGCACCTTGTAGAGCAATTGCCACAGATCGCTCTGAATCACCGATGCCTGTTGCTTGCGTGCTTGAGGCAACGCATCAGCCCCAGCCGCAATCGCAGCAAGCACCGCAGCAAGGCGACGACTGAATTCCGGTGGCGGATCGCCGGCTGTTCCTGCCTCCATCGCGCGCAAAGTTGCCGCGCCAAAGGCATAAGACTCCACACATTTCACCAGATTATCGGCCAAGGGACCCAATGCCGCCTCGATCGCAGATTGCTGGGTCAATCCGATAGCCGGACCTCCCCCCTTTGCGGCATTCCTGTACCAGGCGTGGGCATGATGGATGAGCAGGTCGCGCCATGCAGGCAAGGTTACGGCTTCTCCGTTCGCCGTGGAGGGGGAGGAAAAATCTGCTTCGCCGCGCCCATCCCGCTTCATATTAACCTCGCAACCAATTCATTTCACTTGCCAATTGCGCCGACCGGTAGCGCTTGGGAGCGTCCGAGGAAACCAATACGCACCGATGGACCTAGTCAATTTCCTCTAACCAAGACGGAAGTTGCCACGGCGATGCAGCTTGGCAACAGTTATTTCCGCCCTGCCATTGTGCGGGTGCCGCAAATTACGGATTTTGCGTATATATTTGCGGTTATGGTTACGCGAGTAACTGCAAACCCTGCACATCCTCTTCCGATTTCCCGGCGCAAACCTTCGCACCGGTTCTTCTTTCCCCAACCGGCTCCGGGAAGCGGGCTAGACACTGTCAACATCACGCAATATGCAAACAAGTCTGCGGTCTTGCCCGATTCAACAGGGGCAAGTCGCTGGGGGAGAGATTGCCTAGAACATCTGGCCGAAACGGCCGTTGATGGAGCCGGAAGCGCCGGCGTTCCTGTTTATCCGACCCCCAAAACGAAGTTCATCTGCCGGGCCGCGAGGCCTTCAGGGGATGGCAGGCGGCGTAACGCCGATGCCCGAAGCCGGCAGGGGGATCTTAAAAATCGCGCGTTTGCCTTCGGGCGGCGTGCGTTCACTGTGAAGGGAGCACCAAGTGAGGAGTTTGAGCAACAAGCAGGTCTTCAAGGCACTGCTGCTGGCCGGTGGGGCCAGCACTTTCGCAATGGCCGCGCCGGTCATGGCGCAAGACGAAGGCGCAAGCAGCGGCGACCGCATCGTGGTCACCGGCTCGCGCATTCAGCGCCAGGATTTCGAAGCGAACAGCCCGATCGTCACGATTGACGAGACGCTGCTGGAGCGCACCTCGACGGCGGCACTTGAATCCAACCTCAACCGTCTGCCGCAGTTCGTTCCGGCCAAGACCCCGACGCAGGGCGGCGACATTCAGCCGACCGCGACCAATACGCCGGGCGGCGCCACGATCTCGCTGCGCGGCATCGGTTCCAACCGTAACCTGGTTCTGCTCGATGGCCGCCGCGCCACTCCGGGCAACGCATCGGGGGTGGTTGACATCAGCACGATCCCGGCAGCTGCTGTCGAGCGCGTTGAAGTCATCACCGGCGGCGCTTCGGCCACCTATGGCGCCGACGCGATCGCGGGTGTGACCAACTTCATCCTGAAGAAGAACGTTAACGGCCTCGAACTCGACGCGCAGGCGAACATCACCCAGGAAGGTGATGGTTTCGAATATTCGCTGTCGGGTATCATGGGCACGGACTTTGCCGATGGCCGCGGCAACATCTCGATTGCCATGTCGCTGAACACGCGCGAAGCGAACTATCAGCGCGACCGCAAGTGGTATCAAGAACTGTGGGCTGATCCGACGACCGGTGGTGGCCGCTTCTTCCCGTTGTATGCCGGTGTTGCGCTGGAAATTGGCAATGCGCCCAACAGCAACACGTTCTACAATACCATTTTTCCGGGCACACGGCCCGACTTTGCCCCACCCGGCAGCACCAACCCGCTTCCGGGTAATCCGTATCCCAACACGGTCAGCGGGTTCAGCTTTGCGCCTGGGCCGAGCTTCTTCAATGTCTACGTGAACCCGTCGGATGGCAGCCTTTTCACCATTGGCCGCAACCAGCAAGGTGCACAGGGCCTTTGGGACGGCACGGTTTACCAGAATGACCTGGTGAAGACGACTGACACAGGCGCGCTGACCTTCGTGGACACAACGCCTTATCTGATCTTGCCGCTGACCCGCTACAACGCGCTGTTCAACGGCAATTACGAAATCAATGACTGGCTTGGCGTGTTTGCCCAGGGCATGTTCAGCCATGTGTCCACTCGCACCACCCAGCAGGGCGGCGCGCTGACAGCGGGTTGGGACGTGTTCTTCCCCTATGGCACCGGCGTTTACACCGGTTCGGCCATCCCCAGCACGGCCTATGGTTCGTACGGTCTGCCCAGTTCGGTCATCCTCAACGGCATGAATGGTTATGTTGACCCCACGCCGGGCGACCTCACTGACAACCCCACCAACCCGGCCTTCAGAAATGCCTATGGCGATAACTTCGCCTGCGCCCTGAATGCGACCGGCGGTTGCACCAACAACGAGCTGTTCGGCCAGTTCCTGCCGGCCGATCTGCGCGCCCTGCTGGATTCGCGTGCGAACCCGAATGGCCGCGTCGATCTGCGCTATGGCGTTCCGGAAAACCGCTCAGGCTTCAACGATGTGCTGACCTATCAGCTCACCGCTGGTCTTGAAGGTTATGTGCCGGGCACCGACTGGACGTGGGAAGTCTTCGTCAACCACGGGGAATCCAACACTCTGTCGCGACAGGAAGGCATCTTCTCGTTGGCACGCACCCGGACGCTCTTCATGGCGCCCGGCTTTGGCCTGGACTTCAACGCCAACTCGAACGATGCTTCACAGCGCTTCCAGTTCGGTGCGAACTTTGCCCGCTGCACCAGCGGCATGAACGTGTTCCAGCTGGAATGGGCCGAAATTTCGGATGACTGTAAGGCTGCTATCAATGCTGACCTGAAGAACCGGTCTTCGATCCGTCAGACTATTGTGGAAGCCAACGTACAGGGTGGCCTGTTCGAACTGCCTGCTGGCCAGCTGCGCTTTGCTCTTGGTGCCAGCTATCGCGAGCAGGATTTCGAGTTCATCAACGACACGCTGACCACTCAGGGTGCATCGTTCCTCGATCAGGCAATCGGCATCTACCCGTCGGCTGACTCGCGCGGCTTCTATGATGTGCATGAATTCTATGGTGAATTGCTGGTTCCGGTTCTCTCGGACCTGCCGCTGATCCAGGAATTCAATCTGGAACTGGGCGGACGCTATTCGGATTACAGCACCACCGGCGGCTCGTGGACCTACAAGATCCTGGGCGACTGGTCCGTGACCGATTGGCTGCGCATTCGTGGCGGTTACAACCGTGCAGAACGTGCACCGAATATTGCCGAACTGTTCCTGGCCCCGCAGCAGACCTTCGCAATCAACGCGCTGGGTGATATCTGCTCGGAAGCCTCGAACTACTTCGTGTCGGCCAATCCGAATGCGCCGGGTAACACTGCAGCGCGTGCCGCTGACGTCAAGGCAGTTTGTACGCAGATCATGGATCTGACGGCAGGTGCTGGACAGGGCGCAGCTTACTACTCGCGTCCGCTGGCTCAGCAGCCGCAGCCTGGTGCTGGCTTCACCTTCCCGACGCTCTACGGCAACCCGAACCTGCGTCCGGAAGTTGCTGACACGTGGACTGCCGGTGTGGTTATCCAGTCGCCCTTCACTTCCGAAGCGTTCTCGCGCATGCGGCTGTCGGTTGACTGGTTCAGCATCAAGTTGAAGAACGCGATCGGTTTCTCGCCGGGTGCGTCGATCCAGCAGTGCCTTGATCCTACCTACAACACCCTCGTCACCGGTGCTGCTAACAGCGCCTCGCAGGCCCTGGCAGCGGCTCAGTCGGCACTCTGCACGGGTGAAACCACCCGCGTGGTGTTTGACTCAGGCTTTGCTGCTCCGGCCCTCGGCAATGTCCGCATGTCGTTCACGAATGACGGCGTGGTGGATATCCAGGGTATCGACGCACAGATTGACTGGGCGTTTGATCTGGGTCCGGGCACGGTCAACTTGAACCTGCTGGGCAACTACTACCTGCACTACAAGGTGGCAGAGCTGTCCAGCAGTCCGATGTTTGACTATGCGGGTACCTTCGGCACCAGTTCGGCTGGTCTGAACCCCGGTGCGTATGAATACCGCATTCTGGCCAATCTCGGCTACCGCTTCGGCGCTGCGGGCATCAACCTGCAGTGGCAGCACCTGCCTTCGGTGGAAGACACCGCCGAAGCCACGCAGCCGACCCCGACCATCGGCGCTCCGTCGTATAACCTGTTCAACCTGAGCGGGACTTATGCGCTGAGCGATGCTGTCAACCTGCGCTTTGGTGTGGACAACCTGTTCAACAAGGCCCCGCCCTATACCGGTGTGAACCCCACCGCGAATGTGGCGGCCGGCCTCCAGTCGGGTGGTTCATTCAACAGCTTGTTCTACGACACGATCGGCCGTCGCTTCTTCCTGGGCGCGAACATTCAGTTCTAACTCAGTCAAGAACGGCAGCAGCCAACAGATCGGGGCCTCTCCTTTGCGGGAGAGGCCCCTTTCTGTTGCGGATCAGGCGTGGCTGGACAGCGCCCCGCCCGCTTGGCAAGACACGCGGCTAGGGAGAGAAACGCCATGACCAGAGTGATCCGTTTTCACGAAACCGGCGGGCCGGAAAAACTGAAGATCGAGGAAATGGAAGTGGGCTCGCCGGGCCGCGGCCATGTCCGCGTCCGCGTGGAAGCGGTAGGCCTTAACCGGGCCGAGGCAATGTATCGCGCAGGCAATTATCCTGTCCGCCCGCACCTCCCCAGCCTGATCGGATATGAAGGCGTTGGCACCATTACCGCGCTGGGCGAAGGCGTGGGGGATTATGCAGTGGGCCAGCGGGTGTGCGTACTGCCCATGATCCAGCAGGGCGAATACGGCATCTGGGCGGACGAAGCGATTGTACCTGCTCGCATTCTGCTCCCCGCGCCCGATTTCCTCTCGATCGAACAGGCTGCGGCGATCTGGATGCAGTATTTCACCGCCTATGCCCTTTACGAAGTGGCGCATATCGGCCCGAACGATGCGGTCATCATTCCGGCCGCTTCCTCCAGTGTGGGGATCGCCGCAATCCAGTTGTGCAACTGGGCAGGCGCTATTCCAATTGCGGCCACGCGCAGCAATGCCAAGGCCGCCGCGCTGACCGAACTGGGTGCGGCGCATGTGATTGCCACGGCGGAGGAGGATCTGGCCGCGCGCGTGATGGAAATTACCGGTGGGAAAGGGGCGGCCTGCGCCTTCGACCCGGTCGGCGGGCCCTATGTCGATACGCTGGCGCGTGCGCTGGGGGAACGCGGCATTCTGTTCGTCTATGGCGGACTGAGCGGCGAGCCGACGCCCTATCCGCACTGGCCGATGGCGTTCAAGGGCGCATCAATGCGTGGCTGGGTGGCAAGCGAAATCTGGAACCACCCCCATCGCTTCGCCGCCGCGCGCGAGAAAATCCTTGCCGGGCTGAAATGCGGCAAGCTGGAACCGGTGATTGCGAGAACCTTCAACGGGCTGGAATCACTGCCCGAAGCCAATGCCTTCCTCGAATCCAATGCGCAAATCGGCAAGGTCGTGGTGCGCTTCTAACCAGGCCCCCTGCCCGCCTTCGAAAGGTTGCCAGCCACCCGGCGCTTTCCTAAAGGGGGCCAAGGCGCGCCCGTAGCTCAGCAGGATAGAGCATCGGATTCCTAATCCGGGGGCCACAGGTTCGAATCCTGTCGGGCGCACCAGCTTCGCGTCAATCCGCACCAAACCTGCCGCGCGTGGCGTCAGCAAAGGCCACCAGTGACAGCATGTCCGGCACCTCGACCAAAACACCCGCGACCGTGGCCAACGCGGCGCCGCTCGAAAGTCCGAACAGGCCTGTTGCCACTGCGACCGCCAATTCAAAGAAGTTTGACGTGCCGATCATCGCGCGAGGCGCCGCGATGTTGAGCGGCACTTTCCACGCCCACGCCCAGGCCGCAGCAAATATCCCATAAGATTGGATGATAATGGGAACCGCGATCAGCCCAATCAGCAGCGGGTTGGATGTGATGGTGCCCGCCTGAAAGGCGAACAGGAGCACTACCGTTGCCAGCAGGCCGGTCACCGACCAAGGCTTCATCGTCGCGGTAAAGGCATCCACCGCCGAGGCATCGCCGCCATGCGCCACGATCACCCTTTCGCGTGCAATGGCACCTGCCACAAGCGGGACCACCACATACAGTACTACCGACAGTAGCAGGGTCTGCCAAGGCACCGCAATATCGGTGACGCCCAGGAGCAGGGCAACGATGGGCGCAAAGGCCACGATCATCACCAGATCGTTCACCGGCACGTGCACCAGCGTATAGGCGGGATCTCCGATGGTCATTTGCGACCGCACGAATACCATCGCGGCGCAGGGTGCTGCCCCCAGCAGGATTAGCCCCGCGATATATTGCCGCGCATCCTCGCGCGGCAGGATCCCCGCATAGAGGTAATCGAAGAACAGAATGGAAATCGCCGCCATCGTGAACGGCTTGACCAGCCAGTTGATCACCAGCGCGATAATCAGGCCCTTGGGCTTCTTGCCGATATTGCGCACGCTCGCGAAATCGACGCCAACCATCATCGGAAAGATCATCGCCCCAATCAGCACGGTCACAACCAGATTGACCGAGGCGAATTCGAGCGATGCCAGCGCCCCCTCCGCATCGGGGGCAATATTGCCAAGGATGATGCCTGCACCAATCGCCAGCGCCACCCACAACGACAGCCAGCGTTCAAACACACCCAAGGGCGATACGGCGGCCTCGTCCCGTGCCATTGGTCAGGCGTCCTTCCCCACACGGCGGCCATCAGCATCGATCTCCTGCTCGCCATCCTCCTTCGCAAAGGCGGCCATCTGTTCCGTCGGAAGAAGGTCGAGCATTTCCTCAGATAAGCGCGGCAAGAAGGTGCGAAAGTGGGGAAGACGGCACGCCCTGTCGTTCCGCAATAGCGCCGGCAATCAGCCCGTCCGGCCCGGCGATGACGAGAAGGCGAAACACCGAAAGCCGGGTATCATGCGCCAAGGCGCCCGGCGCATCCAGCGCCCAGGGCGGCGGCTTCAACTCACCAAGATCTGGCTCGGCCTCCAAAACTACCTTTCGAGAAATACCGAACGATTATTCCGGCACCTGCGTCAAGCGCTTATGTGCAACCGGAGCGGCAAAATCAGTTGATCGCCTTGGGGGGCGCAACCGGAAACGGCAGCGGGGCGATCTCAACCCCTTCGTCAATAAGGCGCCTCGCGTCCTCCAGGCTTGCCTCGCCGTGGATCGGAGCCGGTTCGATCTCGCCGTAATGCATTGCGCGCGCATCCTCGGCGAAGCGCGAGCCGACCCACTTGCTGCCCTTCAGCGCCTTTGCCTGTAACTCGGCCAGCTTGGCGAGGGCGAGCTGCACCTCAGGCGGAACCGGCGCATTGCTCATCTGCTGCAAGGCCGGCCCGGCGTGCGTCGACGCTGGCCCCTCGGCGCGCTGGTTGCCCTTGCGCGGCACGGCGGGGGCCATGGGCGCTTTTTCTACCCTGCCATCGCCACATTGCGGGCACGACAGCAACCCACGCTGCTTCTGCGCGGTAAAATCGTCCGACGAACCAAACCAGCCTTCGAACCGGTGGCCCTGGCCGCAAGAAAGATCGAACACAATCATACAGCATCCGATCTAGGGATCGCGCGACGATTGGCAAGGCTGGGCAATTGCCGCCGCACTTCGCCAATACGGCCCAGATCAAGGTCAGCAAAGCCAAGCCTGGCCTTTTCTCCTCCCAGATCGAGCAGAACTTGCCCCCACGGGTCCACCACGAGCGAATGACCATAGGTCTCGCGCCCGTCCTCATGCCGGCCCACTTGCGCAGCAGATACGACAAAGGCACTTGCCTCGATTGCGCGCGCTCTTTGCAGCACGTGCCAATGCGCCGCGCCCGTTGGCCGGGTGAAGGCGGCGGGAATGGCGATGATGTCGCAGCCGCGGCGTCCCAGTTCGTCAAACAGGGCGGGAAAGCGGATGTCATAACAGATTGCGAGGCCTAGCCGCACCGGCGCACTGCCTTCGCCCAGCGGCAGATCGACATGCACAACGCTATCGCCGGGGGCATAGGCCGCACTCTCGCGCCAGCTCTCGCCGCTCGCCAGCGCGACATCGAACATATGCATCTTGTCGTAAGTAACGAGAATTGATCCGTTTCCACCAATCACGAAGGCGCGGTTGGCATAGCGACCATCCCCGCGCGCCACCGCCAGCGATCCAAGCGCCACGAACAGTCCGGTTCGCGCCGCGGCTTCGCGCACTGCGGCCAGCACCAGATCGGCTTCTGCGGCAACGATCTTGCCTGCCGCCCTTGCCCGGTCGCGGTCTACCAGGCCGCTCATCTCCGGCGTGAACAGCATGCGCGCCCCCCCTGCCGCCGCTTCTTCCACTGCCTGCACCAGCGTGGCTGCGTTGGCGGCGGGATCAATCCCGCTGGTCATCTGAAGCAGGCCGATCCGCATGGCTTTACAAGCCCAGTAGCGCGTCCAGCTTGCCCGCCCGGTCCAGCGCTGCCAGATCGTCCGAACCGCCGATTGCCACATCGTCAATGAAGATTTGCGGCACAGTCACCGCATCGGGCTTGCGTTCCAGCATGGCACGCCTTTCGGGGCCGCCCATCGTGACATCATATTCCGTGTAATCGACCCCCTTGGCATCCAACAGCGCCTTGGCGCGCGCGCAATAGCCGCAAAACATCTTGGTATAGATTTCAACCTTTGGCTGCGCCACGATACTTCCCTTCTCTTTCAGACCCTTGGCCGCACTTGAAAGCGCAAGTCTGTACCCTATCTGAAAAGCGCCGCCAGCGCGAGGTGCTGGCGAAAGCGGCCGGGTGCCATGACGGGCCCGGTTGGCAAACACAAATTGCTCAAAACAGAGGATTTGCTGAATATGAACCGTATCGACCTTACCCCTTATCGTCGCTCCACCGTGGGCTTTGACCGGCTGTTCGACCTGCTGGAAAAGCAGGCGCAGCGCAATGCGGGGGACAATTACCCGCCCTTCAATATCGAACGGCGCGGCCCCGATTCCTATCGCATCACGATTGCTGTCGCCGGTTTCCGGGCGCAGGATCTGGAGATCACCGCGCAGGCCAACATGCTCGTGGTGCAAGGGCGCAAGCGCGAAGAAGAGTCCGGGGGCGAACTGCTGCATGTCGGCATCGCCAATCGCGGTTTTGAACGCCGCTTCGAACTTGCGGACTATGTTCGTGTGGAAGGGGCTGACCTCGCTGATGGTCTGTTGGTCATCGACCTCGTGCGCGAAGTCCCCGATGCGATGAAGCCCCGCAGGATCGCCATTGGTAGGCAGGCCAAACTGGAAGTGGTGAGCAAGGACGACGAGGCGGCTTCGCAAGTCGCCTGACTTCCCTTCGCTTTGCCGTATGGGGCGGCGCTGTTGGTCAGCACCGCCCCTCGGCGCAAAGGCGCCGACCTGTCAACCTGACACCCACCGGGTCGCAGAAGGGGGTGCCGGGCCAACGAGATTATGCTGGCAACGTGTTCACGCTGCCGCATCGCCGCGAATGCAGGGTCATCGCCCTGCCCGCGTCAGTATGTCGTGTTCCACCCCGTCCCCAAGCGCGTTTGTGGCCCTCGGAACGCCCCAAGGCAAGGGAAATATCCTACGAAATTATCCCCAGCTTAACCATCATACCAGGCGGGACTGCTTGACCGCCGCCGCAATGAAGCCGGCGAAAAGCGGGTGCGGATCGAACGGTTTGCTTTTCAGCTCCGGATGGAACTGCACGCCCACGAACCAAGGGTGATCGGGCCGTTCGACGATTTCGGGCAGCAGGCCATCAGGCGACATTCCGGAAAAGACGAGGCCGCCCTTTTCCAGAGGCTCCTTGTAGGCAGAGTTAACCTCGTAACGGTGGCGATGCCGCTCCGAAATCTGCGTGGCCCCGCCGTAAATCTGCGAGACATGGCTGTTGCCAGTCAGCACGGCGTCATAGGCCCCAAGGCGCATGGTGCCGCCCAGATCGGTGTTTGCAGACCGCTGCTGAAGGCCTTCCTTGCTCATCCATTCGGTGATGATGCCCACCACCGGCTCCTTCGTTTCACCAAATTCGGTGGAAGACGCATCGGCAATTCCGGCCGTGTTGCGCGCGCCTTCGATGCAGGCCATCTGCATTCCCAGGCAAATGCCGAAGAACGGCACCCCGCGTTCGCGCGCGAAACGGACGGCGGCAATCTTGCCCTCCGACCCGCGCTCGCCAAAGCCGCCGGGCACGAGGATGCCGTGCATCGGTTCGAGGTGGGCGGCGATATCGCTGTCGGGCAGTTCGAAAATCTCTGCATCAATCCACCGTATGCGCACCTTCACGCGGTTTGCCATTCCGCCATGAACCAGCGCCTCGTTCAGTGATTTATAGGCGTCGAGCAGGCCGACATATTTGCCGACAACGCCAATCGTCACTTCACCTTCGGGGTTCTCGTAGCGGTCAACAATGTCGGCCCAGACCGACATATCGGGTTCGCGCGCGCCTTCGAGCATCCCGAAATGGCGCAGCACCTCGGCATCCAACCCCTCGCGGTGATATTGCAGCGGCACGGCATAGATGCTGGAGGCATCAAGTGCCTGAATCACTGCTTCCTTGCGCACATTGCAGAACAGCGCGATCTTGGCGCGCTCGTTCTCCGGCAGCGGATGTTCGCAGCGGCAAAGCAGCAGGTTGGGTTGCACGCCAAGGCTGGTGAGTTCGCGCACCGAATGCTGGGTGGGCTTGGTCTTCAGCTCGCCCGCCGCGCTGATATAAGGCACCAGCGTGACATGGACGAGACAGGTCTGGTCGATCGGCAATTCGTTGCGCAGCTGGCGGATGGCTTCGATGAAGGGCAGGCTTTCGATGTCGCCCACCGTGCCACCAATTTCGCACAGGATGAAATCGTGGTCCTCCTGATCGGCAAGCGCGAACTCCTTGATCGCATCGGTGACGTGCGGGATCACCTGCACCGTTGCGCCAAGGTAATCCCCGCGCCGCTCGCGCGCGATGATGTCGCGGTAGACGCGGCCTGAGGTAATGTTGTCACTTTGCCGTGCCGATACGCCGGTGAAGCGTTCGTAATGCCCCAGGTCTAGGTCGGTCTCTGCCCCGTCATCGGTGACATAGACTTCGCCATGCTGATACGGGCTCATCGTGCCCGGATCGACATTGAGATAGGGATCGAACTTCCGGATGCGGACCTTGTAGCCACGCGCCTGCAAGAGGGCGGCAAGGCTTGCCGCCATCAGTCCCTTGCCAAGCGATGAGACCACGCCGCCGGTGATGAATATGTACCGCGCCATGGGAATGAAGCCGTAGGGTTCAAATCGGATTCGTGGCAAGCCGCGAATTGCCGATATTCACGATTGTTATATCAGCCCGCCGGCCAAGCCGGCGAAAATGGGTTGAAATGCGCTGCGCTTGGCCTTCGGGCGGATTATTCCGCCACGCCGGAGAGCGGATCAGCATTGGCCGGCGCAGGCGCTGCTCCCTCGCCCGCCGGAGCCGCATCGCCCGCCGGTTCCAGCCCTTCGATCGGTGCTGCCGCAGGGGCAATAGTGCGCTGCAGACTGTCGTCAATTTCTCGGCCGGAGGTTGCGTTGATCGCGACTGCAGCCAGCGCAATGGAAAGGCCGACAAACAGCACCGCCAGCCACTTTGTCGTACGGGTGAGGAAATCTGCCGCGCCGCGCGCCGACATCAGGCCGCCGGGGCTGCCGCCGCCGCCAATGCCAAGCCCTCCCCCTTCCGAGCGCTGCATCAGCACCACCACGACCAGCGCAAAGGCGACAATGGCCTGCACCACGGTGAGGAAAAGGAAAAGGCTCATGAAAAGGGTTCCGGCAAATTGATGCGTCTATCTAGGGGCGGCAGGCCGCCAGGGCAAGATGGGGCTTTGCAAGCTGGCCTGTGCCGCTTCAGCCTTCCTGCATTTCGGCGGCCACCGCGATGATGCCAAGGAAGCTCTCCGCCGTCAGGCTCGCACCGCCAACCAGCGCGCCGCCCACATCATCAGCGCCCAGCAATTCCGCGGCGTTCTCGGCCTTGACCGATCCACCATACAGGATGCGCACCTTGGCACCGGCTTCCTCGCCGTAGAAATCCTTGAGCACTTTGCGGATGGCGCGGTGCATGGCGCTCACATCGTCCGTGGTCGGTGTGCGGCCTGTACCAATCGCCCAGACAGGTTCATAGGCAACGGTCACTTTCTCCGCCGCTCCATCGGCGGTGGGAAGCGAGCCCTTGAGCTGGCGGGCGACCACGCTTTCGGCCTTTCCGGCGTCACGCTGCTCTTCGGTTTCGCCCACGCAGACGATCACGGACAGGCCAACGGCCAGCGCTGATTCGGCCTTCGCCTTCACATCGGCATCCGTTTCGCCGTGATCGGCGCGCCGTTCGGAATGGCCCACGATGACAAACCCGGCGCCCGCATCTTTCAGCATGGCGGCCGAGATGTCCCCCGTATGCGCGCCGCCTTCGGCCGCATGGCAATCCTGCGCGCCAACGCCGATCAGGCCGGCTTCCTTGCGCGTGGCGTGGATCAGCGTGAAAGGCGGCGCCAGCGCCACTTCCACCTTGATCAGGCGTTCGGCCGCGCGATCGATTGCGCGGGCTTCCGACAGCATGGAGCGGGTGCCATGCATTTTCCAGTTTCCGACGATATAGGGGCGCACGGCCATCTTGTTACCTTGCAATATCCAACACAGGACTATTCGGTGAGCCGCCAGCGGGGACGGCAATGGCCTGCGCGCTAGAGCGCGCTGCCGCGCTTGTCAAAGCCGGTTTTCTGCGCAGGCGGTATGTGCGCATGGCTGTTGCGGGCGCGCCGCAGGGGCGATAAAGCGCGAGGCGAACGGCCCGCCCGGTGTTGTGCCGGAAGCGTTTACATTGCCCCATTGCCATACTGCCAGACGAGACCCGCCCGATCATGCTCCAGTTTTTCCGCCGCTTCTTCCAATCCAAGGTCGGCATTGCCGTTACTCTTGGCTTTCTGGCGCTGATCGCATTTGCCTTTGCCAGTTCGGATGTGGCGAACACCGGCACGTTCGGGGGTGTGGCCGGAGGAGACCGGGTGGCCGTGGTAGGGGATACCCGGATCGATTCAAGTGATCTGGCCCAACGCACCAGCAATGTGCTGGCCCGCATCCGGCAACAAAACCCCACGTTGTCGATGGAAGCCTTCCTCGCCGAAAACGGTCTGCGCGACACGCTGGACGATCTCATCAACCGCACCGCGATTGCCGAATATGCCCAGCAGATGGGTTTCCGCGCCGGATCGCGGCTGGTCGACAGCGAAATCGTGGGCATGGCGAATATGCGCGCGCTGGACGGCAGTTTCGATACCGAGGCTTTCCGCACCGCGTTGCGCCAGCAAGGCATCAGCGAAGACATGTTCCGCCGCGACCTCGCCATGGGCCTGCTCGCCCGGCAGATGGTCGGCCCTGCCGAATTGGTGCCGCAGATGCCGCTGAAAATGGCGCAGCGTTATGCACAGCTTCGTCTGGAGACGCGCAGTGGCCTGATCGCGGCTCTGTCAGCCGAGGCCTTTGCACCTGCAACCGACCCGACCGACGCGCAATTGCAGACTTTCTATCAGGCCAACAGCACCGATTACATCCGCCCCGAACGTCGCGTAATCCGTTACGCGGTGTTTGGCGAAGAAGCCTTTGGCGCTGCGGCCACCCCGACGGAGGCACAGATTGCCGAGCGTTTCGAACGCGATAGCGCGCTCTACGCGGCCAGCGAGACGCGCAGCTTCACCCAGCTAATCGCTCCCACGCAGGCGGCTGCGCAGGCGATTGTGGACGAAGTGCGCGCCGGAACCAGTCTCGAAGCATCGGCGCGCAGCAAGGGGCTGAGCACGACCAGCGTGCCCTCGATTTCCCGCGCCGATCTTGCCACGCAAACCAGCAATGCCGTGGCGGACGCGGCCTTTGCGGCCGGCAATCGGGCCATTACCGCACCGGCGCAGGGCGATCTGGGCTGGTATGTGCTGCGCGTCGACAGCATCGAGCGGCGCGCCGCGCGCACGCTTGCGCAGGTTCGCGGCGAGATTGCCGAGCAGCTTGCCGCCGAACTGCGCCAGATCGCGCTCGGCGACGGAACCGCACGGATCGAGCAGGAGTTGTCCGAGGGCCGGAGCCTTGCCGAAGTGGCACAGGAACTGGGCGTGGAAATCACCACAACGCGCCCGATGACGGCCGCAGGGCAAATCTATGGCACGATGGAATCGGCCCCGGCCGCCCTTGCCCCGGTGCTTTCAACAGCTTTTGAAATGGATCGCGGCAATCCGCAACTTGCCGAGGCCGTGCCGGGCGAAAGCTTCATCATTTTTGATGTGGCCGACATAACGCCGTCTGCGGTAGCCCCGCTTGCCGAAATTCGCCCGCGCGTAATCGCCGACTGGAAACGCAGCGAAGGCATGCGTCTGGCGGGTGGCGCCGTGCAACGCATCTTGACCCGGGTGGGAAGTGGCACACCGCTCGCCGCCGCGCTTCAGGCCGAACGCGTCAGCATCCCCGCGCCGCAGTCGCTGCGTTTCAGCCGGCAGGAGCTGGAACGCTCTGGCCAAGTGGGCCGCCCGGTGGCGCTGTTCTTCTCCATGGCGGAGGGCACCACCAAGGCTCTGGAAGCACCCGAAGCGGGCGCGTGGTTCATCGTGCAGCTGAACGACATCAGCGCGCCAGACGTGGAAACCGAAAACCCCATCGTACGCGAAACGGCGCTGCAATTGCTGCCGTTCCAGCCCCGTGAACTGGCCGACCAGTTCATCGCCGCCATTCGCGCTCTGGTGAAGGTGGAAATCAACGAGCCGGCAGTGGAAGCGGTCGCGGCGCAATTGACCGGTCGCGGAAACAAATGAGCGGTCCACTGAACGTCCCGCAAACCCCGTCTGCAGCGCGCCCGGAAAACGCCGCCAATGCCCGTGCCGCGCTGGCCGCTGGCCGCCACGCGCTCGTCTGGCGCAAACTGGTGGCCGACACCGAAACGCCCGTGGGTGCAGCGCTGAAGCTGATCGAGCCGGGGCGCGGCGATTTCCTTCTGGAATCGGTGGAAGGCGGCGAGGTGCGCGGGCGTTATTCTCTCCTCGGCCTTGATCCCGATCTGATGTTTCGCGCAACAGGTGCGCAGTGCGAAGTGAACCGGGAATGGCAGCACGACCGGGATGCCTTCACCCCCCTGCCGGGCGACAGCCTGTCCGAACTGCGCGCATTGGTGCATTCGTGCCGTATCGACGTACCGGCAGAATTGCCTTCGGCCTTGGCCTGCATTGTCGGTTATTTCGGGTATGAGACGATCGGCCTGGTCGAGAAACTGCCGCGCGCACCGCAAAGCGATCTCGCCCTGCCCGATATGCTGTTTGCCCGGCCAACGTTGGTCCTGGTTTTCGACCGACTGACTGACAGCCTGTTCTGCATCGCACCGCTTTGGGCAGATGGCAGCGACCCTGATCGCGCGATCGAGCTGGCGGGCGAGCGGATTGACGAGGCGCTGCGCAGGCTGGGCCGCGCTGCACCGCACACGCCCCGCGTGCAGGATGTGCCGGAAATGGCGCTGAACCCGGTGCTCGCCCCGGCCGATTACGAAGCCATGGTGCTGAGGGCCAAGGATTACATTACCGCGGGCGACATTTTCCAGGTGGTGCTGGCGCAGCGGTTTACCTGCCCCTTTCCGCTTCCGCCCTTTGCGCTTTACCGCGCCTTGCGGCGAGTGAACCCCTCGCCCTTCCTCTATTTCCTCGATCTGCCGGGCTTTGCCGTCGTCGGCTCCAGCCCCGAAATTCTGGTGCGCGTGCGCCCCGATGCCAATGGCGAGGCTGAGGTGACCATCCGCCCCATCGCCGGCACACGCCCGCGCGGCAAGACGCCCGAAGAAGACGCGGCGAACGAGGCAAGTCTGCTGGCCGATCCCAAGGAATGTGCGGAGCATCTGATGCTGCTCGATCTCGGCCGCAATGATGTGGGCCGCGTGGCATCAGCGGGCAGCGTCAAGGTGACCGCCAGCTACACCATCGAACGTTACAGTCATGTCATGCACATCGTCAGCAATGTCGTGGGCAAGCTGGCGCCGGGCAAGGACGCGCTGGATGCGCTGTTCGCAGGTTTTCCGGCAGGTACGGTTTCGGGGGCGCCTAAGGTGCGCGCCTGCCAGATCATTGCCGAACTGGAGCCCGAAACGCGGGGGCCTTATGCGGGCGGCGTCGGCTATTTCGCGCCCGATGGTTCGGTGGACAGCTGCATCGTTTTGCGCACGGCCGTTGTGAAGGACGGCGTCATGCATGTGCAGGCGGGCGGCGGCATCGTCGCCGACAGCGATCCTGCCTATGAAGCTGCCGAATGCCGCCATAAGGCCAGCGCGCTGGTCGCCGCCGCGCGCGAGGCCGCGCGCGTGGCAGCCGAGCCGGAGTTCGGGCAATGAGCGCGACTACCGCCATTAATACCCTTGCGGCTCACCCCGCTTCGGGCCGATAGGGCGCAGCCATGATCCTCGTCATCGACAATTACGACAGCTTCACCTTCAACCTGGTCCATTACGTGATGGAACTGGGGGCGCACGTGCAGGTGGTGCGCAACGATGCGCTCACCGTGGAAGAGGCGTTGGCGCTGAAGCCTGCGGGCGTGCTGCTCTCCCCCGGCCCATGCACCCCGAACGAAGCCGGGATCAGCCTGCCGCTGGTCGGTGCCTGTGCCGATGCGGGCCTGCCATTGCTGGGCGTTTGCCTTGGCCACCAGTCGATCGGCCAGTATTTCGGCGGCAAGGTGGTGCGCGGCGGGCTAATGCATGGCAAGACCTCTCTCGTCACCCATGACGGGACCGGCGTGTTCGCCGGCCTGCCCAGCCCCTACACCGCCACGCGCTATCACTCGCTGATCGTGGAAGACATTCCTGATTGCCTGCTCGTCAACGCGACCAGCGAAACGCCGGGGATCGATGGCACCGCGGTGATGGGTTTCCGCCACCGCGACCTGCCGATTCACGGCGTGCAGTTCCACCCGGAAAGCATCGCGACCGAACACGGCCATGCCCTGCTCGCCAATTTCGTGCGGATGTGCGGGATCGCACCGAAAGCCATCGCGGCATGAGCCTGTCCTTTGCCGAGGCAGAGTTGCTGTTCGGGCAGATGCTCGACGGCAAGATGGCCGATGCCGAAATCCGCGAATTGCTGATCGACATGGCAGACCGGGGCGAAACTGCGGAAGAGATTGCCGGAGCCGCGAGCGCGATGCGTGCCCGGATGAAGCGCATCACCGCCCCGGCCAACGCGATAGACGTCTGCGGCACGGGCGGCGATGGACAGCACAGCCTCAACATCTCGACTGCGGTGGCGCTTGTGGTGGCGGCCTGCGGCGTGCCGGTGGCGAAGCACGGCAACCGCGCGGCCAGTTCCAAGGCGGGCGCAGCGGATACGCTGGAGGCGTTGGGACTCAATCTGTCGCGTGCGGGCGAAATGGCGGAACAGACGCTGCCCGATATAGGCATTGCCTTCCTGTTTGCGCAGGTACATCATCCCGCGCTGAAATGGGTGATGCCGATCCGGCGGGAGATTGGGCGCCGCACGATTTTCAACCTGCTGGGGCCCATAGCCAATCCGGCAGGCGTATCGCGCCAGCTTATCGGCATCGCGAACCCTGCCTATGTCCCCATATACCGCGATGCCATGCAATTGCTTGGCATGGACAAGGTGATGATTGTCGCCGGGATGGAAGGGCTGGATGAACTTTCCATTGCCGGGCCAAGTCGGGTTGCGACCCTTGGCATTGATGGGATTTCTGACACCGTTTTGCCGGATGACGCCGGTCTTGCCCGCCACAAGCTCGATGCCATTCGCGGCGGCGATGCAGCATTCAACGCGGCCGCCTTGCGTCGTCTTCTGGAAGGCGAGGAAGGCGCATACCGTGATGCCGTGCTGCTGAATGCGGCAGGCGCGCTGATCGTAGCGGGCGAGGCAGCGGGCTGGCGCGAAGGTGTTGAGGAAGCCGCCGAAGCCATCGACAAAGGGCTTGCCAAGGCGCTGCTCGATTGCTGGATCGCCGCGTGCAAGTAACCGGAACCATGACCAACAAGCTCATCGAAATCTGCGACACCAAGCGCGGTGAAGTAGCGCAGCGCAAGGCGCTCGCCTCACTGGCGGATCTCGACGCCGCCGCCGCTCTCCAATCCGCCCCGCGCGGGTTCGAAGCGGCGCTGCGCGCCAAGGCGGCAGAGGGATTCGCGCTGATTGCCGAGATCAAGAAGGCGAGTCCGTCAAAGGGTCTGATCCGGGCCGATTTCGCACCCGCCGACCATGCCCGCGCCTATCAGGCGGGGGGTGCGGCATGCCTTTCGGTGCTCACCGATGCGCCCTATTTCCAGGGAAGCGAGGATTATCTGGTTGCCGCCCGCGCGGCGTGCGACCTGCCGGTTCTGCGCAAGGATTTCATGGTTGATCCCTGGCAGGTTGCCGAGGCCCGCGCGATCGGGGCCGACGCCATCCTCATCATTGTTGCCGCGCTGGAAGATGGCGTCATGGCCGAGATCGAGGCCGCCGCGACCGAGCGCGGCATGGATGTGCTGGTGGAAGTGCATGACGA
This sequence comes from Alteraurantiacibacter lauratis, assembly GCF_037154155.1. Classification (NCBI taxonomy): domain Bacteria; kingdom Pseudomonadati; phylum Pseudomonadota; class Alphaproteobacteria; order Sphingomonadales; family Erythrobacteraceae; genus Alteraurantiacibacter; species Alteraurantiacibacter lauratis. The sequence continues at coordinate 222,238 of NZ_JBANRN010000001.1, read as the reverse complement.
GGCCGAGATGGAACGCGCCGCGCGCCTCCGCTCGCGCCTGATCGGGGTCAACAACCGCGATCTGCGTTCCTTTGTAACCGATCTGGGAACCACCGAACGACTCGCCCCGCTTGCGCCTGCAGGCACGCTGCTGGTGGGGGAAAGCGGGATCAACAGCCACGCGGATTGCCTGCGCCTTGCCGCCGCCGGAGTGCGCACCTTTCTGGTGGGGGAAAGCCTGATGCGGCAAGGCGATGTTGCCGCGGCCACGCGGGCGCTGCTGGGCGGGTGAAGCTGTAACCTGCAGGCATCTGTGCAAGGCCGGTTCAATCTGGCATGGCCCCGCTATGACAAAGCTTACCCATCTCGACGATAGCGGTGCCGCGCGCATGGTGGATGTCGGCGGCAAATCTCCGACCGACCGCAGTGCCACCGCTGCTGGCTTCATCCGTATGTCGCCCGCGACGCTTGCCGCTGTGCGCGAGGGTTCCGGCCCCAAGGGCGATGTTCTGGCAGCGGCCCGTATCGCCGGGATCATGGCCGCCAAAAGAACGGGGGATCTCATTCCACTCTGCCATCCGCTTGCGCTGGATGCGGTAGCGGTCGATTTCACTTTCGAGGCCGAGGGGATCGCCGTCTTCGCCCGCGCCTCCCTGACCGGCAAGACCGGCGTTGAGATGGAGGCGCTCACTGCTGCATCGATGGCGCTGCTGACAATCTATGATATGGCCAAGGCGCTGGAAAAGGGCATGGTGATCGAGAATCTGCGTCTGATCGAAAAGACCGGAGGCAAAAGCGGGGACTGGCGCGCGGCATGAGCAAGGCGTGCGGCTTGCTTGACTGGCGATTGGCGCAGGACCGGCTGCTTGCCGCGGTCGCTCCCACGAGCACAGAGCGCGTGCCGACCGCAAGTGCAAGCGGGCGTGTTCTGGCCCAACCCCTAATTGCCCGCCGCAACCAGCCTGCAACCGATTTGTCCGCCATGGATGGCTATGCCGTCGGCGCCGGTGACCTGACAGGCCCCTGGCAGCTCGTGGGCGAAAGCGCGGCGGGGCACCCGTTTACCGGCAATCTGACGGCAGGTCAGGCCGTGCGCATCTCCACTGGCGCGCTCGTTCCTGCCGGGGCGAAAGCCATTCTGCTGCAAGAGAATGCGCGCATTGATGGCAATCAGCTCAGCACAATCACCGGCACCAAGGCCGAGGCAAAGCATATCCGCCGCGCCGCGTTCGATTTCGCTGCGGGCGATACGCTGCTGAATGCAGGGACCTCGCTTTCCCCGGCTGCTCTCGCGCTCGCCCTGATGGGCGGGCATGGCATTGTTGATGTGTTCCGCCGCCCCTCGCTTGCCGTCATCGACAGCGGGGACGAACTGGCGAGCGATCCCGCCGCCACGTTGCCGCACCAGATTCCTTCCAGCAACGGACCGATGCTCGCCGCGATGGCCGCTCCCTATGTCTCCGCGGTGGAGCGGATCGGCCCGGTAGCCGACCGCAAGGCCAATCTGCTTGCCGCCCTGGAATGTGCCTCCGCCGCTGATGTCATAGTGACCAGCGGCGGAGCATCGGTTGGAGACCACGATCTCGTTCGGCCAGCTTTAGAGGAATGGGGCGCAACGATCGATTTCTGGCGCATCGCGCTGAAACCCGGAAAGCCGTTGATGGTGGCCCGGCGCGGGAAAACGGTGATCCTGGGCCTTCCGGGCAATCCGGTATCGAGCTTCGTCACCGGATGGCTCTTTCTTCTCCCCTTGCTGCGCCGGATGGGCGGCCATGCCGCACCTGTGCCGCAGGCTGTCATGCGGCTTGTTGAAGGCGATCTTCCGGCAACACACGAAAGGGCTGAATTTCTGCGAGGCATTGCCACAGATGATGCAGTTGCGCCGCTCGATGAACAGGACAGCAGCGCCTTGCGGGTGCTCAGCCAGGCAAATGCGCTCATCTACCGCCCACCCGGCTCACCAGCCCACCCCGCAGGTTCCCCCGCGCCGGTCTATCTGCTCCAAAATGGCGGTATCGCTTGACTTGGGCGGGACTGTTTCATAATTGTTCCTTGTTCGTTCCCGTATTGGAACGGAAGATCAGGGAACAGGCCCATGCTTACAGCCAAGCAGCGTGAACTGCTCGTCTTCATCCAAAGGAAGCTGGAGGAGACCGGCATTTCTCCCTCGTTTGAGGAAATGAAGGAAGCGCTCGATCTCAAGTCAAAGTCGGGCGTGCACCGGCTGATTTCTGCGCTGGAAGAACGCGGCTTCATCCGCCGACTGGCCAATCGCGCCCGCGCGCTTGAAGTGCTCAAGCAGCCCGACGATGTATCGGCCACGCGCGCACCGCGGATGCGGGCTGCGGCCAATGATGCGGTGGTGGGTAATGTGGGCGCGCCGCGCACCGTCCCGTCCGCAGCCAACGATGTGATCAATTTGCCGCTCCACGGTCGGATTGCAGCTGGCGTTCCGATCGAGGCATTGGAGGGGCAGCAATCACTTCCTGTGCCCGCTGCCCTGCTGGGTTCAGGCGAACATTACGCGCTGGAAGTGTCCGGCGATTCCATGATCGAGGCAGGGATTCTCGATGGCGACTATGCGCTGGTGAAAAAGACCAACACCGCACGCGATGGCGAAATCGTCGTCGCGCTTATCCGCAACGAAGAGGCAACGCTCAAATATCTGCGACATGAAGGCGGCAAGATCCGGCTTGATCCGGCCAATGGAGCCTATGATCCGCAGATCTATGACGATCACGAAGTGCAGGTTCAGGGCAGGCTTGCAGGCCTGCTGCGACGCTACCACTGAAGATTTGCGTGGGGGAATAGGCTCCAGACGCAGCTTAACCCCCACGCCACCAACCATGTTCGCCTTGCTCTTGCGCCACGCTGCGCATTGTTGGGCCAGACAGATTGATCGCAAGACCGCCCGTTTCGGAAAGACTGCGCCGGTCTGCCTTGATCCAGCGCGGGCGGCAACTTGACGGGAGCCAGCGATCTGAAACGACAATATCTGCCCTCTCGCACGCTGCCGCCAATGATCTTTCAGCCACCTGGTTACGGCTGCGGCTCATCAAGATATGCCAATCGCGGCCTGCGCGCTTGAGTGTTACAACGCAGAAGTCGCCCGTGCAATCAGCGCCCGGCCATTCCGACAAAGGTATTGGTATGCCCTTTACCCCTGCCAGCTCCATGAAATTGTCGGTGACATAGGAACTGCGGCTTGGCCGCAGCAAGAGGAGCCCGTCATTCTCTCCGGTGATGCCCACATGGCGCCCATCGCCCGAAATCAGAATATCAGGCACCGGGGTGAACGCCATCATCACGCTTGCCATCCCCACGGGCAGCAGTCCCGCCAGTCTGGCCTTGCCTTTCCACAGCGCCAGCCACAAACCACCGACGACAAACAGCGCAAATGTCCCGCGGCCCATTTGCGGCATCAGCTTGACTGCGCCCGGCTGATCGGCGGTGAACCGAGCAATTGTGAGGAGGAGGTCGAGCGTCTTGCCCGCCAGCCACCAGACCGGCGCCCCCAGACCGGCAAGATCGAGGAACAGGGCCAGCGCGATCAGCGGCATCGAAACGAAGGTGACAAGCGGGATCGCAACCACATTCGCCAGCGCGCCATAAGTGCCGGCCCGGTGAAAATGGAACATCACAATCGGCATCAGGGCGATTTCAATCACGATCCCGGTGACCAGCAGCATGAATGTGCGCCGCGCATATTTGCGGGCAAGACTTTCTTCGTGCGGGGCCAGGAACCGGCGCACCGGCTCCGCCCCATGCAGCGCCACGATTGCGATCACTGCGGCGAAACTCATCTGGAAGCTCGGACCCACCAGCGCTTCAGGCCACAGCAGCAATACCGCCCCCGCTGCTGCGGCCACCATCCGCAGCGAAAGGGCCTCGCGCCCCATGGCCAGCGCACCCAGCACCAGCAACGCGGCAATGCAGCTGCGAACCGTTGGCACTTCGGCTCCGGTTAATAGCGTGTAAAATATGCCTGCCCCCGCGCCCACACCCGCGGCCAGAAGCGGCAAGCGCACCCGCAGCACCAGCCACGGCCACAAGGCGAGCAGCCGCAAAGCGAGCAGATAGGCTCCGCCGATCAATGCCGTCACATGCAGTCCGCTGATGGAAAGCAGATGCGTGAGGCCCGAATCGCGCATGGCCTCCTCGTCCGCGAGGCTGATGGCACCGCGATCTCCGCTCGCGAGCGCGGCTGCGATGGATCCTGCGGGGCCAGCAAGCTGCGCCCGCACATGGGCCGAAAGGCGTCGCTTGGTGGCCGCCAGCAGCGATTCCTGCCGGCTCGTCGCCAACAGAACTGGCGGTGCCGTGACCGAACCCGTCGCTGCCAGCCCTTCAAACCACGCAGCGCGGGCAAAGTTGTAGCTGCCGGGCAGCATGGGCGGCGCAGGCGGCATCAGTCGCGCCTGTACGCGCACAACCGCGCCGGGGAGAAAGGCTGGATCGTCCATCGCCAGCGGCAGATTGACGCGCACCTTCATCGGTTCGGACGTCTCAGGATCGCGGATGGCCAGCACAAGGCGTGTGCGCCCCTCTGCCGGCTGCTCGATCCGCTGGAGAATGCGGGCATCGAAGCGGCCGAACATCGCCCGCTCGATACCGGGCAAGCCAACCAAAGTCGATCGCGCCCAGATTGTGCCCACACCGCCGGCAAAGACCAGCCCCGCCGTCACGCAGGCCATCACGAGGTGCCCCCTGTTCTCCCGCCCGCGCCACGCGGCAAGCGCGCCAAGACACAGGAAAATGCCCCCAGCCATCGCAGCCAGCCATGCGGCAGGGCCAGGCAGAACCAGCCACGCAGCTATTCCCCCGGCAAGGATCACGGCAAGCCACGGCCCGCGGTCAAAACCCGCGCCTTCGAGAAATCTTTCCGCGTCGTCCGCCATGCTGGACAAATTGACGCGCCTGAGCCAAGGCGATTGCCGCATTGCAGCATCGCCGGTCTCCTCCCCCATAGGGACCAGTGGCGTCGGGCGTGTTGCCATCATCGGATAGGACAGGAAACAACAGCTTATGGCAAGTGGCGGCGCAGCGGGATCAGTCACGGAGAACATGGGCGCCCGCCCGGTCGTGACTCGCTTTGCCCCCTCACCCACTGGCTATTTGCACATTGGCGGGGCGCGCACGGCGCTGTTCAACTGGCTGTTCGCCCGCCACCATGGCGGGAAATACCTGCTGCGGATCGAGGATACCGACCGCGCGCGTTCCACCGAAGCGGCTATTGCGGCGATTTTTGACGGACTGGACTGGCTGGGCCTTGGCGGGGACGAGGAACCGGTGTTCCAGTTCGCCCGTTCCGCCCGGCATGCCGAGGTCGCGCACCAATTGCTCGATGCCGGTCATGCCTATCGCTGCTATCTCACGCCAGAGCAACTTGCTGAGCGGCGGGAGAAGGCGCAAGCCGAACGCCGCCCTTTCCGTATCGACAGCGAATGGCGTGATGCCGCACCCGAAAGCTGGCCCGCCGATGTCCCCTATGTCGTGCGCATCAAGGCGCCAAAATCGGGCGAAACGACGATCGCTGATGCCGTGCAGGGGGATGTTACCGTGCAGAATGCCGAGCTGGATGATTTCATCCTGCTGCGTTCTGATGGCACACCCACTTATATGCTCGCCGTGGTGGTGGACGACCACGACATGGGCGTGACCCATGTGATCCGGGGTGACGACCACCTCAACAACGCGTTCCGGCAGTTGACGATCATCCGCGCGATGGATTGGCCGGAACCGGTCTATGCCCATATCCCGCTGATCCACGGCAATGACGGGGCTAAACTGTCCAAGCGGCATGGTGCCTTGGGCGTCGATGCCTATCGCGACGAGCTGGGCATCCTGCCCGAAGCACTGTTCAATTACCTGCTGAGGCTTGGCTGGGGCCATGGCGACAAGGAAGAGTTCACCCGCGAAGAAGCCGTTGCGTTGTTCGATCTGGCGGGCGTCGGCAAGAGCCCTTCGCGTTTTGACATCAAAAAACTGCTCAACATGAACGGCCACTATATCCGCGCGGCGGATGATGCGCGGCTAGCCGAACTTGCCGCCGCCCGCATTGGCGCGCAGGCGGATCTGGCATTGCTGGTGCAGGCCATGCCTGTGCTTAAGCTGCGCGCCAAGGACATGAACGAGCTGGCCGACGGCGCGAAGTTCCTGTTCGTGCCTCATCCCATACCCATCGACGCGAGCGCTGAAGCGCTGCTGGATGGCGATGCACGGGCACGGCTGGCCATTATAGCAAACCGGTTTCAGGCGGAATCGGACTGGACAATTGAAGCGCTGGAGGCCAATCTGAAGGCCTATGCCGAGGAGCTGGGGGTCGGACTTGGCAAGCTCGCGCAGCCTCTGCGCGCGGCGCTGACGGGGCAGACGACCTCGCCGGGGATTTTCGACGTTTTGGTTCTGCTTGGCCGGGAAGAAAGCCTGGCGCGGATCACCGCGCAGGCGCAAGCGTAATGGGCAGCAACTCTGACACAAACATATTTGGTGCAGCTTAGGAGACATGAATTGACGGACAAGAAAGCGCAGCTGACCGTCGGCGGCCAGACCCATGATTTTCCGGTCATGGCAGGCACAACCGGCCCGGATGTGGTGGATATCCGCAAGCTCTATGCCCAGACAGGGCTGTTCACCTATGATCCGGGATTCACCTCAACGGCGAGCTGCGAAAGTGCGCTGACCTTCATTGATGGCGAGGAAGGCGTGCTGCTGCACCGGGGCTATCCCATCGGGCAGCTGGCCGAACATTCCAGCTTCATGGAAGTCGCCTATCTTCTGCTGAACGGCGAACTGCCCAGCAAGGACGAACTGGATACATTCGAGAACACGATCACCCGCCACACCATGCTGCACGAGCAGCTGCTGCAATTCTACCGCGGTTTCCGCCGCGACGCGCACCCGATGGCCGTGATGTGCGGTGTGGTGGGTGCATTGTCCGCCTTCTATCACGACAGCACCGACATTTCCGATCCGGTGCAGCGCCGGATCGCCAGCCATCGCCTGATCGCCAAAATGCCGACGATTGCGGCCATGGCCTACAAATATTCGGTGGGCCAGCCCTTCCAGTATCCGGACAACAGCCTGTCTTACACCGGCAATTTCCTGAAAATGACCTTTGGCGTTCCGGCAGAACCCTACGAGGTTATCCCGGCGGTAGAGCGGGCGATGGACCGGATTTTCATCCTCCATGCCGATCACGAACAGAACGCATCGACCTCGACCGTGCGCCTCGCCGGTTCGTCGGGCGCCAATCCGTTTGCCTGCATTGCGGCGGGTATTGCCTGCCTGTGGGGCCCGGCGCATGGCGGAGCGAACGAAGCGGCGCTCAATATGCTCAAGGAAATCGGCACGCCTGACAAGATCCCGCATTACATCGAGCGGGCGAAGGACAAGAACGATCCGTTCCGTCTGATGGGCTTTGGCCACCGTGTCTACAAGAACTATGACCCGCGCGCCACGGTGATGCAGAAGACCGTGCGCGAAGTGTTCGACGCGCTGAAAGTGACTGATCCGCTGTTCGAAACCGCCTTGCGGCTGGAGGAACTGGCGCTGTCGGATGATTATTTCATCGAAAAGAAGCTGTTCCCCAATGTGGACTTCTATTCGGGCATCATCCTGTCGGCCATCGGCTTCCCCACCACCATGTTCACCGCGCTTTTCGCTCTGGCACGGACCGTGGGCTGGGTGGCGCAGTGGAACGAGATGATTTCGGATCCCGGTCAGAAGATCGGCCGCCCCCGCCAGCTCTACACCGGGCCGACGCAGCGCGATTACGTTCCGCTCGACAAGCGCTGAGGGAAGAGGATCAGTCGGCGGATGCTTTGGTGTCCGCCGGCAAATCGAGAATGAAGCGCGCGCCTTGGCCGGGTGCACTTTCCACCGTAAGGCTGCCTTGCATCGCATGGGCCAGACGGCGCGAGATATACAGGCCCAGCCCCGATCCACCGTCACCACTGCGGCCAAGCCGTTCGAATTTGCGGAACACGCGTTCCTGCTGATCGGCATCCAGCCCCTCACCCTGATCGGCCACGATCACCCGTGCGCGGCCGCCCTCGCTTTCGACACGCAGCCACACGCAGGAACCTTCGGGCGCGTAGCGGATCGCATTGCCGAGCAGGTTGAGCAGGATTTGCAGCACACGGCGAAACTCGCCGATGGCTGGCGCGCTTTCATCTTTCTTGGGAGCATCCACATTTATGCCGCGATCACGCGCGCGGACGCCAAGAATGCCCGCCGCCCGCCGTGCCACATCGGCAAGGTCGATATGGTCGGGGGCGGGGCTGAAATCCTCGTCCTCCACCATGTCGAGCGTGGTCAGGTCGTCGATCAACGCCAGCAAATGTTCGCCGGCATTGGCTATATCGGCGGCATAGCTGGCATATTCATCCGCCAACGGCCCGGCCATGCGCGTGCGGATCGTCTCTGCATTGGCGATAATGCGCGAGACCGGCTGGCGCAGGACCGGCGCGATGTCGCGCCCGATCCCAGGGCCGCGACTGCGCGGCGTTGGGGCAGGACGATCATGCGGCGCAGGGCCAGCACTTTCAGCTAATGGCTGTTCCGGGCAGAGCAGCAGATCGAACCCGCCCAATTCCCCGCTCGCCTCGCCAAGGGGCGCCAAGGTTGCGCGCCAATCCCGCTGCGAACCCGCAAAGCGCAACCGCGCGCCATCCAGCAGCCGCCAGTGCACGGGCTGGTGGTGGATCGCCCCTTCCAGTTCGACAAAATCGGTCCAGGCCCGCCCCACTCCGGCGGAAAATGCCTGCTCCAGTTCCGCTGTATCCGGGGCAGTGCCCTGCCCGGCCAGCACCTCTTGGCGCGGCCCAAGACGGGCGGAGAATTCGGCGCTTTGCCGGGCGACGGCGAGATGCTGCGCGCGATCTGTATGCAATTCAGGCGAGTCAACCGGGTGCGCCTGCCAGCCTGACAGAGCGATGCGGCAGCCCTGCCCTTGCGTATCCGGCTCCACTTCGGCCCAGACGCTGATCTGTTCGTCGCCATCCCTTGCCGTGATCGGCCGGGCAAGACGCAGGCCATAGCCGCGCGCCTTGCGCACCAGTTCGAGCAAAGCAGGCGTGACGATCGGGCCGGGAATGGTGCCGCCGCTGCGCCGGTGAAGGCTCGCCAGCGGCTCATCCGCTGCGGTCAGGTAATCCTGCGCATCGGTGCGGGCCTCGGCCTTGGGAAGCGCGTTCTGGCTCATGCCGCGTCGGTCTTGGCAAGGCTGGACGATGCCAACAGCGTCGAGGCGTGGTCGGGCGTAATCCAGTCGAGATCTTCCGGCGGTGTTGCATCGGGGTGAAAATACAGGAAATGCTGCTGCACCTTGTCCTGCCCCAGCCCGGCCGCCCGCAGGCAGAGGGCAAACCGCGCCTTCTGACCTTCGCCAAAGGTTTGGACAATCAGGCCCCTGTCCTGCGCCGTTGCCATGGCGAGGGCGGTGGTAAACAGCGCCAGCCCCGCATGGTCCACCGCAAGTGCGCGAGGAGCCTTGCGACCAAGCCACATAACCAGGCGCGTCATCAGGCCAAGGCGGCTCTGCGCTTCGTCAAACTGGCGGCGCAAGGCAGCTTCGGCCAACGCGCCGCTGGCATCGTCGCCCGCCTGGTTGCGCATTGCCAGCACGGCGGAATGGAACAGATCGCCCGGCAATTCGCCAAGGGGCAATTCCATGCGGCGATGCGCCTGCATGAACCGCGCCTGCGCCGCTACTGTGCGCATTGCCAGCGCAGGAACACCGTCTTCGGGAGAAGCGGCAAGTTCCTGCAGCAGCGGGGAAAGCACGGGGTCGAAATTGCTGCGCTGGTGGAGCAATTCGGTCAGCATTGCCTCCAGCGTGAGGCTGTGAAGATGCGCAAGAAGGCGCGTATCATCCATCAGCCGTGCCGCCAGATCGGCCTCCCACGCATCGGGCATTTCGGATGGATCGGAGACTGCGCCAGCGATGGCACGGGCAAACAGCAATTGCCGCGCCAGATGATGCACCGCCCCGCGCACGCGGGCCAGCACTTCATCGCTGAACATCGCGGCATCACGGCAGGTCAAGAGATGGCGCAACACCGGGCGGGCATCGGCCAGCACCGCATCACCGGCCAACAGCCGTTCGCGCAGCCGCGCCTCCACATCATCGATACGTGGGGCCAAGGTGATCTCGTCGCTCATCCTACACCGCATAGCCGCTTGTGGTTAAGCCGGAGTTATCCTTCGCGTGCGGGGCTACTCTTCCGCAACTGGAGCATGTTGAGCGCCAGAAAGCCGAGGGCGGCGATCATGATTCCAGCCTGCGCCGAATGCAACAATGCGCCTATCGCCACCACCAAGGCTGCCAGCCCCCTGTCCCGCAGCACCTGCCCAGGCGCACGGGCATCGGGGAGGCCGCCGTGAAAAGCCGCCAGCAGGACCAGCGGGGCAAATATCTGCTCGACTGGATCACCCGCGATGGCCAACATCCCTGCGAACAGCAGCGCACTGTCGAGCAAGCCGCGCAGCCATCGCCATTCCCGTCCACGGCTCGCCAGCGGGCCGAGGCGCGCATCCTGCGATTGGCGCAACATAAAGGCCGCCTCCAGCAATGGGGCGGCCAGCGCCAGCGCGCCGAATCCGGCCGCCGCAAGCGCATCTGCGCACAACCAGATACCCAGCGGCAGGAGCAGCAAAGCCGATGCCAGCACAGCCGGAAACGCCTCGCTGCGGGCAATCAGACGCGAACCTGTCCGCCTGATCGCGAGGCTGGCAAGGTGCGCAGACAGAGATGATCCGGGTGGGGGGATGGTCTGCCGCCAAATCCAGTTTTGTTCGGCTGACCGAACGGCAGCAGCGTCCGCCGGAACGAACCAGCTACCGTCCTGCATACGCGCGGGGTCGACCGGGCATGTCGGGATCCCCGCCTGCAAGGCAATGCGCAGCAGGGCCGAGGTCGCCTCCGCATCCTCTGGGAGATCGCGCAAACGCGACACCAGCGCACCGGGTATCAGCAAGGCCCCGGCCCAGGCGCGAGCAAAATCAATCCGCTCAAACCCCGCACCCACAGCCACCTCGGCCGGAAATGTCAGCACGGCCCCATGCCGCATCCCGCCGGACGGGTCGGCATCCCGCGGCCAGGCGGACAAATCGGGCATCAGGCCGGCTTCAAAAACCAGCAACCGCTCGCCCGGCACGGCCACCTCTGCCAATGTGTGCGGCCCGCCCAGCTCGCGAAAGCGCAGCCCCAGCCCTTCGGCAAGATGACGCAGGGCAACGGCGCGCCTGCTGCCAAGCGCGCCAATAACCCATACTTCGCGGCATCCCAGTGCGGCAGCACATTCCACCTGCCGCTCCGCTGCTGTCCGGCCAAACAGGCGCAGGTCCACCTTGTCAGGCACTGGCGCGTCGAGCGTCACCAACACGGCAAGGGCGCCAGTTGGCCCCATTTGCGCAGCGGCAGGAGGTTTCAGGGGTTTTGCGAACACGCCCGCAGGTTACGCGCCCGCCGCCCCGCTGCCAAGCAGTCAGCGGGAACCGCGCGGTCAGGCCTGCTCTTTCAGGCTTTGGCTGAACGCGGCCAGCTTGCGCAGCACGACTGGATCCCCCGGTGCGCTTTCCAGAGCCTCTGCCGCGAGCGCAATCAACCCATGCGCGTGGAAACTGGCACCAAGGCTGCGCAGCCGCAAGGCCGATACCTCCCAGTTGCCATCACACCGCGCACGCGCCAGCAAGTCACGCTGATTGTCGAGGCTTTCGACAAAGCAGGCGCGCAGCTCCGCGGCCAAGGCCGGGTCGTTGCCTGCTGCGGCGGCCAGATTGGCCTCGAAATCGCCCTTGTCGTGGTTCACACGGCAAGCAGATAGCGATCACGCGTTAAGGCGGCTTTAAAGGTAAGGCCGGGGCTGGTATCCAGCGTGACATGAACCGACGCAAGAACCTGCTCGCCCTGGATAGCCATTCCGCGGATGAAGGCACCCCGGTGACCGCCAGTGATATGCATGGCGACACGGAGTATTCCGACGCTGGCAATGCCGATTGGCATGAAGGGGCGGAACCTTCTGTCCCCTCTTCCCGGTTTGGCTGGGTATTTCCGCTTCTGGCGGCTGGCGCGGTGATAGGCTGGACGGGCTTTTTCATCTGGGCCAACCGTGCGACAATCCTGGTGCCGGCAAGTCCGCAGCAATGGGTCGGCTGGATCGGAAGCTGGTCGCTGCCCGTCGTGCTGGTTATCGGTCTGTGGCTGCTTGCCATGCGCAACTCCACGCGTGAGGCCGCGCGCTTTGCCAGTGCAGCGAAATTGCTGGCCGCCGAATCGGCGCAGCTGGAAGCGCGCTTGGCGGCGGTGAATCGCGAACTGAGCCTGGCCCGCGATTTCATCGCTTCCCAGTCGCGCGATCTGGAAGCGCTGGGCCGCGTGGCAAGTGACCGCCTGTCGCAAAACGCGGCGGCCTTGCAGGATCTGATCCGCGAAAATGGCGAGCAGGTTGCCGCCATTGGGCAGGTCAGCGACAACGCGCTGGCCAATATGAACAGGCTGCGCGACCAATTGCCGGTTATTTCCAATTCGGCGCGCGATGTCGCCAACCAGATCGGCCATGCCGGGAACACAGCCCAGAGTCAGCTCGACGAGATGGTTGCCGCTTTCCAGCGTCTCAACGATTTTGGCGAGGCAAGCGGGCGCCAAGTCGAGGCTCTGCGCGTACGGCTTTCGGACATTCTGTCGCGCTTCGAGGAGCATCTGGCAGAACTCGGCCGAAAGGGCGAACGCCTCACCGGCACATTGCTTGAAGGGCAAGAGGAAGCACGCAGCCGCTGGGAACAGGCGGTGGCGCAGTTACAGCAGGATACCACTTCCGCGATCGAGCAACTTGCCGCCCTCGACCAATCCGCCATCGGCAATGCGCGCGAACGCATGGAAGCCCTGACGCAGGCCGGACAGCGCGTGGACCGCGCCATTGTGGATAGCATGGCCGCCTTCGATGCGGAAATTGCGCGCCGCCGCGAGGAAGCCGCTCAGGCCGAGGCGGATGCGCTTGCCACGCTGCAAGCGCGGCTTGAGCGCTTCGATGCCGAAGCGCGCCGCCGTGACGAGGCGCACATCGCCCATCTGGCCGATGTAGCCCGGCGAAGCGAAGAACTTGCCGGCCGACTCAATGCCTTTGATGCCGAACTTTCCCGGCTGTTCGGCAAGGGGCGAACGGAAAGCGCGCAATTGGGCGAAGCGGCCGAGACGCTGGTCGAACGCCTGTCGCAAAGCCGCGCCATCATGGAAGAAAGCCGCAGCTTTGTCTCACGCCTGACCGATGACAGCGTGCGTTTGCTGGAAATCATCCGGGCCAGTTCCGAACATTCCGAAAACGATTTGTCGGACTCGATCGCCAAGGCGGAAAGTCGCTTATCGGCTTTCGAGACCAGAAGCCTGGCCCTACGCGACACGATTGCCGAGGCCGAAGCGCGCGGCGCAGCACTGGCTGGACATGTGGCCGAGGCCAGACAGGGTGCCGGCACATCCTTGGAAACGCTCGGAATTCTGGAGAACAATCTGGCCCGCATTGCCGGCCAAACGCGCGATCTGGCCGACAGCGCGCAGGGCGAGCTGCGCAACGCCATCGCCGCTCTTGAGGAGGCCGTTACGCAGAGCCTCAGCAATTTGCAGGAACGCGAGAGCGAAGCCGTGCGCAACCTGGCCCGCCAAATCGGAAAGGACGCCGGCGCAACGCTTGAAGAGACGCTGCGTGAGGCAGGCCGCAACGCGCTCAGCGAAATGGACGAGGCCTCGCGCAACGCTGCCGAACAGGGCCGCGCAGTAGCGGTGCAGTTGCGCGACCAGCTCGCCAAGGTGAACCAGCTCGCCGCCAATCTGGAAAGCCGCGTGGCGCAAGCCCGCGCGCAGGCCGAGGAACAGGTCGATACCGATTTCACGCGACGCATGGCGCTGATAACCGAAAGCCTCAATTCCGCCTCGATCGACATCGCCCGCGTGTTCGATGCCGAAGTCGCCGACACCGCCTGGGCCAGCTATCTGCGCGGCGATCGCGGCATCTTCACCCGGCGCGCCGTGCGGCTGCTCGACAATGGCGAAGCGCGCGCGGTGATGGGCATTTACGAACAGGATCCGCAAATCCGCGAGACGGTGAACCGCTACATTCACGATTTCGAGGCAATGCTGCGCACGGTGCTTTCCACCCGCGACGGCAACGCCCTGGCGGTGACGATTCTTTCGTCCGATATTGGCAAGCTCTACGTGGCTCTGGCGCAGGCGATTGAGCGGCTGCGCGACTGACCACCCGTCGCTGATCCCGTTCCTTAAGCCGTTGCGGCCGTCAGCTTTCGCCATATCCCGGCGGGGTGCCGAAGAAGTTGATGTCATCCACGGTGATCCAGCCTTGGATATAATTGGCGATATACAGGCCCGTCAGCACTGCGGAAAGCAGCGTGGCGCGCAAGGCCACGCGACCGGGACGGAAATTGACCGGCGCGCTTTCCGCCTGCCCAGGCACTTTGGCAATTCCTGCTTCGTCGGGCGTCTTGACGCCAAAGGGCAGCAGGACGAAGGCGCTCATCACCCAGAAGAGCAAATAGATCGCGATGATCGAGGTCAGCTTCATTGCGCATTCGCCTCCGTTGGCAGGATTACGCGCACCTGCGGTTTCTTGCCTGACCAGCGCTGCGCTGCCCGGCGCGCGGCAAGCCGCGCCGCCTCGCTGACGGTCGCGCGATCACGCGCCGCCGCCCCGCGCAAACCGGTCAGGGCGCGCTTCACGTCCTCCACCGCCTCCTCCACGAACGCGGGATAATCTTCATCCAGCGGCAATCCGATGCCATCCACTTGCACCGCTCCGCCCTTTTCCAGAACAACCAGGACCACGCCGTCACGCGCCATGCGACGGCGCATCGTTATTGCTTCGCCGTCTGCGGGCACGATGATATCGCCGTCCAGCACCAAACGGCCACTGGTCACTTCGGCCAGCTTGACCGGGCCATCGGGTGCAAGGCGCACAATGTCACCATTCTTCTGCACGATCTGGCGCGGAATGCCACATGCCTTGCCGAGCCGGCCCTGCTCCATCATGTGGCGCATTTCTCCGTGCACCGGCACCAGGATTTCAGGGCGAATCCAGGAATAGAGTGCCTCCAGTTCGGGCCTTCCGGGATGGCCGGAAACATGGATGAAACTTTGCCGATCGCTGACCATCACTATGCCCCGCGCGGCGAGCTGGTTCTGAATACGGCCAATCGCCAGCTCGTTACCGGGAATGACCCGGCTGGAAAACAGCACCACATCACCTTCTTCCAGCGAAAGCGGATGCGCCTCATCAGCAATGCGGGCCAATGCTGCGCGCGGTTCCCCCTGCCCGCCGGTTGCCACGATCAGCACCTCGCCCCGGCGCATCTCCATCGCGGTATCAAAATCGACCAGTGTCGGAAAGTCAGCGAGATAACCGTTGGCCTGAGCCACCTCGATAATGCGTTCAAGCGACCGCCCCGCAATGCAGAGGCTCCGCCCGGTCTCGCGCGCTACATCGCCCAGCGTCTGGAGCCGCGCGACATTGGACGCGAAGGTCGTCACGAGCACGCGGCGTCCCTTGTGCTTGCGCACTTCCTCCAGCAGGCCCTGATATACCGCACCTTCGGAACCCGATGCCGCAGGATTGAAGACATTGGTGGAATCGCACACCAGCGCCAATATGCCCTCGTCGCCGAGGGCGCACAGTTCATCCTCGCTGGCGGGCACACCAATGATCGGGTCCTCGTCCAGCTTCCAGTCACCAGTGTGGAAAATGCGGCCGAACGGCGTTTCGA
Organism: Alteraurantiacibacter lauratis; assembly: GCF_037154155.1. Classification (NCBI taxonomy): domain Bacteria; kingdom Pseudomonadati; phylum Pseudomonadota; class Alphaproteobacteria; order Sphingomonadales; family Erythrobacteraceae; genus Alteraurantiacibacter; species Alteraurantiacibacter lauratis. The sequence goes on along the minus strand of NZ_JBANRN010000001.1, from coordinate 206,491 downwards.
TCAGCAGCGCATTGCCCTCGGCAATCGAGTGAGCGAGCGGGATATAGCGGACAGTGAAGGGCCCCACATCGAACGCGCCATCCTCCTCCTCGATAATATTCAGTTCAATGGCGTCGGCATTGCCCGCCTCTTCCAGCTTGCGCAGGATCAGGTCGGCGGTGAAGGGTGTTGCGTAAAGCGGCACCCCCAGATCAGCCGCGAAATAGGGGATTGCGCCGATATGATCCTCGTGCGCGTGGGTCAGCACGATACCGCAAAGATCCTTGGCCCGATCTTCGATGAACTGCAGATCGGCAAACATCAGTTCGGTGCCCGGATATTCCTGTGCGCCGAAACTCATGCCCAGATCGACCATCATCCATTGCCCCCGACAGCCATAAAGATTGACGTTCATGCCAATCTCGCCCGACCCGCCCAGCGCCAGGAACAGCAATTCGTCTTCAGGCGTGTAATCTCGTCTCATCTCGGTTCCGATTGGGTTTTCAGCCTGCTGCGCGGGCGGCAAGCATGGCCAACCCCTGCAACGTAAGATCGCCGTCAACGGCGTCGAATATGTCGCTGTGCTGGTCAAACAGCACGGCCAGCCCGCCCGTGGCGATCACCTTGGCCGGGCGGCCGATCTCGGCCCGGATGCGTGCAATCAACCCTTCCATCATCGCCACATAGCCCCAGAACACGCCGATCAGCATCTGATCTTCGGTATTTGTGCCGATCACGCTGGAACTGCGCGGTTGTTCAATGGCGATGCGAGGCAGCTTGGCGGTGTTGGATACCAGCGCATCCAGCGACAGATTGATCCCCGGCGCAATGATCCCGCCGCGATAGGCGCCGTGCGCGTCCACCACATCAAAGGTCGTCGCGGTGCCAAAGTCGATCACGATCAGATCGCCTTCATATTTCGCATGGGCCGCCAGGGCGTTAACCGCGCGGTCGGCTCCAAGGCTGCGTGGTTCATCCACCCGAATGGGAAACGGCCAGGCAGCAGGGCCTTCGCCGGCAAACAGCGGATCGACACCGAAATATTTCTGCGCCAGCACCTCCAGATTGTGGCGAGCACGGGGAACCACGCTGCACACGATCATCGTAGAGACATCGCTGCGCGAAAGCCCTTCAATCTGCATCAATTGCAGCAGCCAGACAGCGTATTCATCGCCGGTGCGGCGCGGATCGGTGGCGATGCGCCAGCGGGTGCGCATCGCTTCGCCTTCGAACATGGCGAAAACCACATTGGTGTTGCCAACATCGACGGCGAGCAGCATCAATCCCTCTCCAGCATCACATCGCCTGCATGGATGACCTGCGTGGTGCCGTCATCGAGGGCGAGGCGCAAGGCTCCGTCAGCCGCCAGTCCCATATAGGTGCCGCTCACCTTTTCGCCAGTGGCGCAATGCACGCTGAGCCGGGAGCCGGCCCGATGAGCCGCTGCTTCCCAGCGGGCGAGGAGGGGGCCCGCCCCATATTCGCGCCAGCGCGCCAATTCGTCGGCCATGCTGTGCGCCAGATCTGCGGCAAACAGGTTGCGATCAGTCGGCGCCCCTACCGCGGCCAGCGCAAGAGTCTGACGCCCCGCAATTCGCGGCGCGGCGGCAAGGTTCACACCTATGCCAATCACCGCGAATGGCCCCTCACGTTCGAGCAGAATGCCGCAGAACTTGGCGCCCGAAAGCAGCACATCGTTGGGCCATTTGAGTATCAGCGTTTCCGGCCGGGCCACGCGTCCGGATGCAGCTCTATAGACCGCGAGCGCGGCGACAAAGGACAGGCTTGACACAGGAGGGTCGCCTTCCCGCAGGTGCACAAGTGTCGAGCCCATGAAATTGCCCGGTGCGTCAAGCCAGGCCCGCCCCTGTCGCCCGCGCCCAGACGTCTGGCGATTGGCAATCAGCCAATAGCCTTCTGCCAGAGTCTCGCCCTTGGCAAGGCGCGCCAGTAGGTCGGAATTGGTCGAACCCGTCTCGGCAATGATGTCGATCTGCGGGCTCAACTCAACCGGCAAAGAACAGCGTTGCCGCCGCGTTGTCTGCCAGTCCGCCCAGCCAGCCCGTCGCCAGCCATGCAACCGGAGAAATCACGAGTGTGGCGATCGCCAGAAGCGCCCAATGCGCCCAGTCGCTCTTTCCCTTCACGCGGTCCACGGCCTCGTCAAAGAACATCACCTTGATGAACTTGAGATAGTAGAACGCGCCAATCACGCTTGCGGCAATGCCAACCGCAGCCAGCGCAATCAAATTAGCCTCAACCGCTGCTTGGAACACCACCAGCTTGCCGTAAAAGCCCATCAGCGGCGGAATGCCCGCAAGGCTGAACATGATCAGCAGCAGGCACCAGGCCAAGGCAGGCTGCGTAGTAGAAAGTCCCTTGATGTCGCCAAAGGTCTCCAGCGGGTTACCGTCTGCATCCTTCAGCATCATCACAGCGACGAAGCTTCCCACCGTCATGGCGGTGTAGAACGCCAGGTAAACCAGCATCGCGCTGGCACCCGCCACGCTGGCCGTGGCGAGGCCGATCAGGATGAAGCCAACATTGTTGATCGACGAAAAGGCGAGCAGGCGCTTGATATTGTCCTGACCAATCGCACCCAGAGCGCCCACCACGATGGAAGCTATCGCCGCAAAGCCGACGATCTGCTGCCAGGCAAAGGGCTGGCTGCCAAATGCCTCCAAAGAGACCCGCGCCAGCAGTGCCACCGCCGCAACCTTGGGCGCGCTGGCGAAGAACATGGTGACGGGTGTGGGCGCGCCTTCGTACACATCGGGCGTCCACATATGGAAGGGCACCGCGCTGATTTTGAAGGCCAGCCCTGCCAGAACGAAAATCACGCCCATGAGCAGACCGCCCGACAGGCCATCTGCCATCGCCGCATTGATGCCGCCGAAGGAAGTCGTCCCCGCAAAGCCGTAAATCAGGCTGGAGCCGAACAGGAGAATGCCCGAAGCCAGCGCGCCCAGCACGAAATATTTCAGACCCGCCTCAGCCGACTTGTCATCATCGCGCAGAAACGCGGCGAGGACATAGGAGGCAAGGCTGGTGAGTTCGAGGCCGATGTACAGCGCCACCAGATCGGTCGCCGAAACCATGATGCTCATGCCCAGCGCCGAAAACAGCACCAGCACGGCAAATTCGGGGCGCGACGCCTTTATCCGGTCGAAACAGGCTGGCGCCACCACCAACACAGCGCCCGCGGCGGCATAAATCAGCAGCTTGGCGAAGCCGGCAAAGGCATCCATCCGCAGCTGGCCGTAGAAGGCGATTGTGTCCGCACCCGACATCCCCGCGCAGACCGTCGGCGCAACGAGGAAGAAGGCACCGCCCAGCGCCACGCAGGAGGCGATCGAAACAGGGCGCGCGGCATCATTGCCGCCCCACGCAGCAAAGAGCAGCATGATGAGGCCCGACAAGGCGAGGACCAGTTCCGGAATGACCAGTCCGAGGGAAGAAGTGAGATCCATCAGTGCGCTCCCCCGTGCGCTGCATGTTCATCAATTTGGACAGGTGCCGCCTCGCCAATCCGCAGGCGCGCATCGCCTTCGGGCTTCACCCGTTCAAGACGGGCATCGAGAGCAGCGATATCGGCGCGCATCGGCGCAAGGAAGCTCTCCGGATACACGCCCATCCACAAAACGGCGGCGGCAATCGGACCCAGCATGACCCATTCGCGCAGCGACAGATCAGGCATCGCGGCCGCATCGGCATTCTTCTGTTCGCCAAAACAAACCCGGCGGTAAAGGTAGAGCATATAGGCCGCCCCCAGAATGATGCCCGTGGTGCAGACAAAGGCCACCCAGCTCGACACCTGATAAACGCCCGCAAGGCTCAGGAATTCGCCCACAAAGCCGCTAGTGCCGGGGAGGCCGATGCTCGCCATGGTGAACAGCAGGAAGAACAGCGCGTATTTCGGCATGTTGATCGACAATCCGCCATAGCGGTCAATCTCACGCGTATGCAGCCGGTCGTAAATGATGCCCACGCACAGGAACAGAGCGCCAGACACCAGGCCGTGGCTCAGCATGACGATCATTGCGCCTTCCAGCCCCTGCACATTGAAGGCGAACAGGCCCACTGTCACAATCGCCATATGCGCGACCGAGCTGTAGGCGATCAGCTTCTTCATGTCGTGCTGCACCAGCGCGATCAGGCTGGTGACAACCACCGCCACCATGCTGAGCGCAAAGACCAGCCACATGAACTGCACGCTCGCTTCGGGGAACATCGGCAGGCTGAAGCGGATGAATCCATAACCGCCAAGCTTGAGAAGCACGCCCGCCAGAATCACAGAGCCCGCCGTGGGAGCCTGCACGTGCGCCGCGGGAAGCCAGGTGTGCACCGGCCACATCGGCATCTTCACGGCAAAGCTGGCAAAGAAGGCAAGCCACAGCCATGTCTGCGCGGAGGGCGCAAAATCGTACTGCATCAGCGTGGGAATATCGGTGGTTCCCGCTTCACGCGCCATCCACAGCATGGCGATGAACATCAGCACCGAGCCGAGCAGAGTGTAGAGGAAGAACTTGTAGCTCGCGTAAATGCGATCCGCCCCGCCCCAGATGCCGATTATCAGATACATCGGGATCAGGCCGGCTTCGAACATGATGTAGAACAGGAACAGATCCTGCGCAGCGAAGGTGCCCACCATCAGCACTTCCATGAACAGGAAGGCCGCCATGTATTCGCCCACGCGCTTGTCGATCGAATGGCTGGCCAGGATGCAGATCGGCATCAAGAACACGCTGAGCATGATGAGCATCAACGCGATGCCATCGATCCCCAGCGCCCACTGGAAGCCGGCAAACAGGTTTGCCCGTTCGACAAACTGCCACTGGTCGCCGCCAATGTCGTAATTGGCCCACAGCACCACGCCCAGCGCCAAGTTCACCAGCGTCGCCACCAGCGCAATGGTGCGTGCCATCTGCGCCTGCGCAAAGAAACACGCCACTGCGCCCAGCAGCGGCACCAGCAGCATCACGGAAAGAATGGGAAAGCCGCTCATGCGAAAATCACCCAGCTGATCGCGGCAACAAGGCCGAGCAGCATCACCAGAGCATAGGAATTGAGATAGCCCGACTGGACCTTCTTGGCGAGGATAGCACCCTTCTCCACCACATAGGCGGCACCATCGGGGCCAAAACGGTCAATCACGCCGATATCGCCCTTCTGCCAGAACACGCGGCCCAGCCACTGCGCAGGCAGGACGAAGACGAAGTGATACAGCTCGTCAAACATCCACTTGCGGTAGACGAAGCGGTAGATCGGCCCCAGCTGATCGGCCACCTGCCCCGGAAAGCTGGTGTTGCGGATATAGCCATACCACGCCGTCAGCAGGCCCATCAGCATCACCACCAGCGCCGAATACTTCACCCAATACGGCACTTCGTGCATCGCGTGCATCAGCGCCTCGTTGTAAGCGATGGAGCCGTTCCAGAAGGCCGCGCTATCGAGGAACGCACCCTTGAACACATAGCCTGCCGCCACCGCGCCGATTGAAAGGATCACCAGCGGGGTGAGCATCACCCATGGGCTTTCATGCGGGTGATAGCCGCCTGTCCCTTCATGATGATCGGGGTCGGGCACCGAATGCGCCGCATCATGCCCGGCATGTTCCTGCGCAGGGGCGTTGTCTTCCACTTCGCCGTGGCCATGGGTGCCGTGCGTATGATCGTCGTGTCCATGGCCGTGCGCATCGTGCAGTGCGTGCTGGATATGCTCGCTCTGCGCCCAGCGCGGCTTGCCCCAGAAAGTAAGGAACATCAGGCGCCACGAATAGAAACTGGTCAGCAGCGCCGCGAACACGCCCACCCAGAAGGCGAACATCGCGACCTCGGTGCCCTTGGCAAAGGCCACCTCGATGATCGCGTCCTTCGAAAAGAAGCCCGCAAAACCGAGGCCAAGATGATAGATGCCCACGCCGGTAATCGCCAGCGTGCCAGCCATCATCGCCCAGAAGGTGATCGGGATCTCCTTACGCAGGCCGCCGTAATAGCGCATGTCCTGTTCATGGTGCATCGCATGGATCACACTGCCCGCGCCCAGGAACAGCAGCGCCTTGAAGAAAGCGTGCGTGAACAGGTGGAACATCGCCGCGCCATAGGCGCCAACACCGGCAGCGAAGAACATGTAGCCAAGCTGCGAGCAGGTCGAATAGGCGATCACCCGCTTGATGTCCCACTGCGTGGTGCCGACCGTGGCGGCAAACAGGCAGGTGGCTGCACCGATGAAGGTGACAACGTCCAGCGCAATCGGGGCTGCCTCGAACATCGGCGACAGGCGGCACACCATGAACACGCCCGCAGTCACCATGGTAGCGGCGTGGATCAGCGCGGAAACTGGCGTCGGCCCTTCCATCGCGTCAGGCAGCCAGGTGTGCAGGCCCAACTGCGCACTTTTGCCCATCGCGCCAATGAACAGCAGCAGACACAGGATCGTCATCGTGTCGAGCCGCATGCCAAGGAAGGTGATGTGGCTCACCCCCTGCATTGCGGGCGCAGCGTCAAGAATGGCGGGGATGCTGGTGGTCTGAAACACCAGGAAGGTGCCGAAAATGCCCAGCATGAAGCCAAGGTCGCCCACGCGGTTGACCACAAAGGCCTTGATCGCGGCGGCATTGGCCGACGGCTTCTTGAACCAGAAACCGATCAGCAGATAGGAGGCAAGGCCCACCCCTTCCCAACCGAAGAACATCTGCACCAGATTGTCCGCCGTCACCAGCATCAGCATGGCGAAGGTGAACAGCGAGAGATAGGCGAAGAAGCGCGGCTGATCCGGATCCTCCTCCATATAGCCCCAGCTGTAGAGGTGGACGAGCGCCGAAACGCTGGTGATAACCACCAGCATGACAGCCGTCAGCGTGTCGACGCGCAAAGCCCAGTCGAACTCCATCGCGCCTGAACGCACCCAGTCGAGCACGGGGACAACAGTGGCCTCGGCATTGCCTGCCACAAAGCCGAGGAAGATCGGCCAGGACAGCGCGCAGGACAGGAACAAGCCGGCCGTGGTGATCAGCTTGGCAGCCGTATTGCCAATGGCGCGGTTGCCCAGCCCTGCAATCAGGGCGGCCAGCAGCGGCGCGAAAACGATAATCAGGATGGAGGAAGACACGACGGGGTTATCCCTTCATCTGGCTGATATCGTCGACCGCAATCGTGCCGCGGCGACGGAAGTAGATAACCAGGATGGCGAGGCCGATGGCGGCCTCTGCAGCCGCCACGGTGAGCACGAACATGGCAAAAATCTGGCCCGTCAGGTCACCCAGAAAGGCACTGAAAGCCACCAGATTGATATTCACCGCCAGCAGGATCAGCTCGATCGCCATCAAAATGACGATCACGTTCTTGCGGTTGAGGAAAATGCCCATGACGCCCAGCACGAACAGCAGCGAGCTGACCACGATGTAATGTTCGACGCCGATCACAGCTCGACCCCCTTGCCCACCTCAGGTTGCTTCAGTTCGGTCGCGTCTTCCGGCCGGCGCATGTTCTGCTTGGTGATGTTCTGGTGCGCGCGGGTGGCGCGGCTTTCGCGGTGCGTCAGCACGATTGCGCCGATCATCGCCACCAGCAGGATGATGCCCGCCAGTTCGAACAGGAACACATAGCGCGTGTAGAGCAGCGCTCCGATATTCTCGGTATTGCCCTCGCCCAGCAGCGGTGCGGCGCTGCCATCAGGCGTGCCCAGCGTTACCGCGCCGCCGGCATTGGCGGCCACTATCGCCACGAAAAGTTCGACAAACAGCACTACCGCCACAAGCGCGGCGAGCGGCGCGTTCTTGATGAAACCGGCGCGCAGTTCGGCAAAATCGATGTTCAGCATCATGACGACGAACAGGAACAGCACTGCGACCGCGCCGACATAGACGATGATCAGCAGCATCGCGATAAACTCTGCCCCCACCAGCACCATCAGGCCAGCAGCGTTGAAGAAGGCCAGAATCAGCCACAGGACGGAATGCACCGGATTGCGGGCCAGCACGACCAGCGCGCCGGAGGTGATGACCATCACCGCAAACAGATAAAAGGCGAGTGTGTGGATCATGAGTCCCCGTTCAATTGCCCGCGCGCTTAACGATAGGGCGCGTCGGCTTCAAGGTTTGCGGCAATCGCACGCTCCCACTTGTCCCCGTTCGCCAGCAGCTTTGCCTTGTCGTAAAGCAGTTCTTCGCGCGTTTCGGTCGCGTATTCGAAGTTCGGCCCCTCGACGATGGCATCCACCGGGCAGGCTTCCTGGCAGAAACCGCAGTAGATGCACTTGGTCATGTCGATATCGTATCGCGTGGTGCGGCGGCTGCCATCCTCGCGCGGTTCCGCCTCGATGGTGATCGCCTGCGCCGGGCACACCGCTTCGCACAGCTTGCACGCAATGCAGCGCTCCTCGCCATTGGGATAACGGCGCAGCGCGTGCTCACCCCGGAAACGGGGCGAAAGCGGGTTCTTCTCGAACGGATAGTTGATCGTCACCTTGGGCTTGAAGAGATATTTCAGCGTGAGGGCGTGCGCCTTCACGAACTCCCACAAGGTGAACGATTTGATGAGGTGTGCGACAGTGGTCATGAATAATGCCCCGTGGCCATCAGATAGCCCGATACTACGAAGACGAAGATCAGCGAAAGCGGCAGGAACACCTTCCAGCCAAGGCGCATCAGCTGGTCATACCGATACCGCGGCACGGTCGCCATCACCCAGCTGAACATGAAGAAGAAGAACAGGATCTTCAACAACAGCCAAACGATCCCCGGCACGGCGTAGAGCGGCTCCCAATCGACCGGCGGCAACCAGCCCCCGAAGAACAGGATGGCCGAGAGCGCGCACATCAGCAGGATGTTGGCATATTCGCCCAGCCAGAACAGCGCGAAGGACATCGACGAATATTCGGTCTGGTATCCCGCGACCAGCTCGCTCTCCGCTTCGGTCAGGTCGAAGGGAACGCGCTGCGTTTCGGCGAGCGCCGAGATAAAGAACATCACCCAGATCGGGAACAGCAGCGGGTTGAACACGAAGCCGTTGATGAAGCCGAGGCCGTGGCCGCGCTGTGCCTCGATGATCGTATTGAGGTTGAAGCTGTCCGCCCACAGCACCACGCACACGATGATGAAGCCGATCGAGACTTCGTAGGAAATCATCTGCGCGGACGCACGCATGGCGGAGAAGAACGGGTATTTGGAGTTCGACGCCCAGCCCGAAATCACCACACCGTAAACACCCAGCGAGCTGACCGCGAAGATATAGAGCAGGCCGACATTGATGTCAGCCAGCACCGCTTCGGGCCCGAACGGGATCACCGCCCAGCTGAGCAGCGCGACGGTAAAGGTCAGGATCGGCGCGATCAGGAACAGGCCCTTATTCGCCGCGCTGGGGATGATGGTTTCCTGCAGGAACACCTTCAGGCCGTCGGCAAAGCTTTGCAGCAGGCCGAACGGACCGACCACGTTTGGCCCGCGCCGCAGATTGATCGCCGCCCACACCTTGCGGTCCATATAGATGATCATGGCCACGCCCAGCATCAGCGGCAGCGCGATCAGCAGAATCCCGGCCATGGTCGCAAAGAACCAGGCCCATTGATAGGTCATGCCGAGCGATTGGAAGAAAGCGGTCATTCCGCAGCCTCCTTCATCTCGACGCCGTGGAGCAGTTCATCCGAACAGCGCTGCATCACCGCGCTGGCGCGGGCAATGGCGTTGGTGAGGTAGAAATCCTTGATCGGATAGCGAATGTCGCCTTCGGGCTTCTCCGGCCCGGCTACACTGGCAGGCAACGCGCCGTAATCGGCCCGTTCGCCCTCGTTACCCAGCGCAGGCACGGCGGCCACCATTGCAGCGCGCAGTTCGTGGAAGCTGTCAAAGCCTACCGTCACGCCCAGCGCATCGGCGAGCGCGCGCAGGATCGTCCAATCCTCGCGCGCTTCGCCCGGTGCAAACACGGCCTTGTCGGCGCGCTGCACCCGGCCTTCGGTGTTCACATAGGTTCCGGGCTTTTCGGTGTAGGCGCTGGCTGGCAGCACAATGTCCGCCGCGTGGGCACCCTTGTCACCGTGATGGCCGATATAGACCTTGAGGCTTTCGGGGAATTTGCTGAAATCCACCTCGTCCGCGCCCAGCGCCAGCAGCACCTTGGGCTTGGCGGCGGCCAGATCAGCTATCCCGCCCTTCGACACGAAGCCCAGCATGACCGCACCCATGCGCGCCGCCGCCATGTGCAGCGCGTTGAAGCCGTTCCAGCCATCCTTGATGACGCCCAGATCATGCGCCAGCTTGAGCGCAGCGGCATGAGCACCGGCGGCAAAGCCCGCCCCGCCCAGGATAATCGCCGGACGGGCGGCGTTCTTCAGCGCCTCAGTGACTTCGGAAGGCAGATTGCCAAGCACCGCAACATCCGCGCCAAGGAAGGTGGCGCGATAGGTGGTTTCCCATTCCGGCCCGACCACAAAGACCTTTGCGCCGTTCTTGGCCGCCTTGCGCAGGCGCACATTCACCAGCGGCGCTTCCCAGCGCACATGGCTGCCGATAATCAGCACCGCATCAGCTGTTTCTATCCCGGCAAAACCGGAATTGAAGTTGATCGCCGACAGGCTGGAACAATCGTAGTCCATGCCCGTCTGGCGGCTTTCCAGGAGCGATGAACCGCTTGCGGCGAGCAGCGCCTTGGCGGCGAACATGGTCTCGCAATCAAGCAGATCGCCTGCCACGGCGGCAATCGAATTGCCGGGCTTGGCTGCGGCGATCTTTTCGAAAGCCTCCTCCCAGCTTGCCTCGGCCAGCTTGCCACTCTTGCGGATCCAGACCTTGTCGAGTCGGCGGCGCGTCAATCCGTCGATCTGGTAACGCGCCTTGTCCGAAATCCATTCCTCGTTCACATCATCATTGATGCGCGGCAACACGCGGAGCACTTCGCGGCCGCGGCTGTCGATGCGGATATTGGCGCCGACCGCGTCGGACACGTCGATGCCCAGCGTCTTCTTCAACTCCCACGGACGCGCTTCGAAGGCGTAGGGATTGCTGGTGAGCGCGCCCACCGGGCAGAGGTCGATCACATTGGCGCTCAGCTCGTGCTTGGCGGCCTTTTCCAGATAGGTCGTGATCTGCATGTCTTCGCCGCGATAGAGCGCGCCGATTTCGTCCACGCCCGCAATCTCTTCGGAAAAGCGGACGCAGCGGGTGCAGTGGATGCAGCGCGTCATCGTGGTCTTGATCAGTGGACCCATGTATTTGTCGGTGACCGCACGCTTGTTCTCGTCATAGCGGCTGACGCCCCGGCCATAGGCCATGGCCTGATCCTGCAAATCGCATTCGCCGCCCTGATCGCAAATCGGGCAATCAAGTGGGTGGTTGATGAGGAGGAACTCCATCACGCCTTCCCGCGCCTTCTTGACCATTTCGCTGTCAGTGCGGATCTCCTGCCCCTCGGCAGCGGGCAGCGCGCAGCTCGCCTGCGGTTTGGGCGGCCCCGGCTTCACCTCGACCAGGCACATGCGGCAATTGCCCGCAATGCTGAGCCGTTCGTGATAGCAGAAGCGCGGGATTTCCTTGCCCGCCAGCTCGCACGCCTGCAGCACGGTTGCCCCGGCGGGAACCTCGATTTCCTGTCCGTCTACGGTGACCTTGAGCATTATTCGGCAGCCTCTGCAAACTTGGCTTCACGCTCCGCAATACGGCGCTCGATTTCGGGGCGGAAGTGGCGGATGAGGCCCTGGATCGGCCATGCCGCTGCATCGCCCAGCGCGCAGATCGTATGGCCTTCGACCTGCTTGGTTACCTGATGGAGCATGTCGATTTCCTCGACTCGCGCATCGCCGGTTTCGAGCCGTGTCATCACGCGCCACATCCAGCCCGTGCCTTCGCGGCACGGCGTGCACTGGCCGCAGCTTTCGTGCTTGTAGAAATAGGACAGGCGGCTGATCGCGCGGACAATATCGGTGCTCTTGTCCATCACGATGACGCCCGCCGTGCCAAGGCCGGAGCCGAGTTCGCGCAAGCCATCGAAATCCATATGCGCGTGGCGGATCTGTTCGGCCGGCACCAGCGGAACCGAGGATCCGCCGGGGATCACCGCCAACAGATTGTCCCACCCGCCGCGAATGCCGCCGCAGTGCTTCTCGATCAGCTCCTCGAAAGTGATGCTCATCGCTTCTTCGACCACGCAGGGCTTGTTCACGTGCCCGCTGATCTGGAACAGCTTGGTGCCCTTGTTGTTCTCGCGCCCGAAGCTGGCGAACCAGCTGGCCCCGCGCCGCAAGATGGTGGGCACCACGGCGATCGATTCCACATTGTTCACCGTGGTGGGGCATCCATAAAGGCCCGCACCTGCCGGGAAAGGCGGCTTCAAGCGCGGCTGGCCCTTCTTGCCTTCCAGGCTTTCGATCATCGCGGTTTCTTCGCCGCAGATATAGGCGCCTGCGCCGCGGTGGACGAAGACATCGAAATCATAGCCCGATCCGGCCGCGTTCTTGCCCAGCAGACCCGCTGCATAAGCTTCCGCCACGGCGGCGAACAGCGTTTCGGCCTCGCGGATGTATTCGCCGCGAATGTAGATATAGGCCGCCCGCGCGCGCATCGCGAACCCGGCGATGAGCGCGCCTTCGATCAGCTTGTGCGGATCGTGGCGGATGATCTCACGGTCCTTGCACGAACCCGGCTCGGATTCGTCGGCATTGATCACCAGGAAGCTGGGCCGTCCGTCTTTGCTCTCTTTGGGCATGAAGGACCACTTCATCCCGGTGGGGAAGCCCGCCCCGCCGCGCCCGCGCAGCCCCGACGCCTTGATCTCGTCGATGATCGCGTCTTGCCCGACTTCCATCAGCTTTTTCGTGTTGTCCCAATCGCCGCGTTTCTGCGCAGCGGAAAGGTTCCACGGCTGGAAGCCATAGACATTGGTGAAGATGCGATCCTTATCAGCGAGCATTTGCGAGCGCCTCAACAAGGTTTCCGGACAGGCTCATGCCATGCCTCCATTTGCGAACACATAGGCCCCGGCGAGCAGCACGATGCCCACCAGCGCCGCCGTCTTGACGATGCCGACCAGCACCTTCCACGCGACGAACACCAGCAGCAGCGCCACCAGAATGGGGAGCAGCAATTCCATCACCATTCACCCCGGTAATCGTGGTTTTCGGTGACCATGGCGTGGAGCGACGACAGCGCGCCCGCCGGCTCGCAGCTATGGCGGCCCGGTTCCTGCGTGCCGGTCTTGGGCTGCTCGCCGCGCGCCAGCGCATCGAGCACGGCGTCAAGCCGTTCGGGCGTCAGATCCTCGTAATTGTCGTCGTTGATCTGGACCATCGGCGCAGTGGCGCAATTGCCCATGCACTCCACCTCGGTCAGCGTCCACATGCCGTCTTCGGTGGTATAGCCCTTCTTCATGCCGCGCTTCTTGCAGGCTGCCATAATGTCGTCGCTGCCGCGCAGCATGCACGGCGTGGTTCCGCAGACCTGCACGTGGAATTTGCCCACAGGCACCAAGTTGTACATGAAATAGAAGCTGGCGACCTCGACCACGCGAATGATCGGCATGTCGAGTTCGCGCGCGACATATTCCATTACCGGCAGGGGCAGCCAGCCTTGTGTGCCGGTTTCCGCGCCCACCTGACGCTGCGCCAGATCGAGCAGCGGCATCACCGCGCTGCGCTGCCGCCCTTCGGGATAGCGGGCGATGATTTCCTTCACCTTTTCCGCGTTTTCCGGCGTCCAGGCGAAATTGCCCCAGCGCGCGCGCAGTTCGGGCGTATCGGGTGCAAGGTGACGATTAGCCACGGGTCAGCCTCCGTTCGAGGTAACGGCCCAGATACAGGCCGATCACGGCGGCAATGGCCGTGGAGAGAACTTCCTTCACGCTTGCCGCGCCGTGAAACACGGCCAGATATGCCGCCACAGCCGAAGCGAACATCGCCAGCGCGGCGATGAAGATGAAGATTTCGCGCAGGATCACCGGATGAACTCCACGCGGGCGCATTTGTCGCCTTCGAAAGTATAGACCGCGATCACATCGAACGGTTCGACCAGCGGCGAGCCATCGCTGGCAGGCCCGCGCGTCACGTGTTCGCGGAACAGCACGTAATTGCCGATGGCCTGCCGCTCGACGATCTCGGCGCGGTTCTGCGGCCATTTGGCGAAAGCGGCGGCAAGGCCCGAACGCGTGCCTTCCTTGCCCTCGCGCACGACATCGCCCCGATAGTTCGCCTCGCAGGCGTCATCCGTCATGTAGCTGACGTAGAGGTCCACGTCCTGCGCATTGTAGGCCGCGATCATTGCTTCGGCGGTCGCCAGATTGCTCACCGGTCACACTCCCCGAACACCACGTCGATCGCGCCGAGGATGGCAGTCGCATCGGGTAGCATGTGGCCCTTGGACATGAAGTCCATTGCCTGCAGGTGGCTGAAGGCAGTCGGGCGGATCTTGCAGCGATAGGGTTTGTTCGAGCCGTCGCTGACCAGATAGACGCCGAATTCGCCCTTGGGGCTTTCGGTCGCCACATAGACTTCGCCCGCGGGCACATGGAATCCTTCGGTGTAGAGCTTGAAGTGGTGGATCAGCGCTTCCATGCTCTGCTTCATCTCAGCGCGCTTGGGCGGCACGACCTTGCGGTCAAGGCTCGCCACCGGGCCTTCGGGCATTTCGGCAAGGCACTGCTTGATGATGCGGGCGGACTGATACACTTCCTGCACGCGCACCATGAACCGGTCATAACAGTCCGAATTGGTGCCCACCGGAATGTCGAAATCCATCCGGTCATACACTTCGTAGGGCTGGCTCTTGCGGATATCCCACGGGATGCCCGCCGCGCGGATCATCGGGCCGGAAAAGCCCCAGCGCACCGCGTCTTCCTTGCTCACCACCGCGATATCGACATTGCGCTGCTTGAAGATGCGGTTGTCCATGACAAGCGACATCGCATCGCCGAACAGTTCGGGCAGCCGCTTATCGACCCAGTCGCCAATATCGGTCAGCAGCTTGAGCGGCACGTCCTGGTGCACGCCGCCGGGGCGCAGATAGGCGTGGTGCATGCGCGCGCCGCTCATCCGCTCGAAGAAGTTCATGCAGTCTTCGCGCAGTTCGAAAACCCAGAGGTTGGGCGTCATCGCGCCCACATCCATCACATGCGCGCCGATATTGAGCATGTGGTTGCAGATGCGCGTCAGCTCGGCAAACAGCACGCGCAGATATTGCGCGCGGATCGGCACCTCGACATTCAGCAGCTTCTCGATGGCGAGAACATAGGAATGTTCCATCGCCAGCGGGGAGCAGTAATCGAGCCGGTCGAAGTAGGGCAGCGCCTGAAGGTAGGTCTTGTGCTCGATCAGCTTTTCGGTGCCGCGATGCAGCAGGCCGACATGGCAATCGATGCGTTCGATGATCTCGCCATCCAGCTCCATCACCATGCGGAGCACGCCGTGCGCCGCAGGGTGCTGCGGGCCGAAATTGATCGTGTAATTGCTGATCTTCTCGCCGGAAGTGGTCGGCGATTCTTCGAGCATCATGCCGCTCATTCACCGGACTCCTTCTTCTTCGCGGCGGACTTTTTCGCAGCTGGCTTCTTGGCGGCAGGCTTTTTCGCAGCGGGCTTCTTGGCGGCCGCCTTCTTTTCCACCTTCGCAGGAGCAACCGCGTCGGTCTTTTCGGCAGCCTTCGCATCAGCCTTGGCACCCGCGCCGGTATCCTTGGGGCTGTCGGTCGTCTTAGGCGTGGGCACAGCAGCCGGCGCAGGCGGCGGGGGAGCGGCAACGGCCTTTTCATCCCCCGGCAGGATGTAATCCGCGCCTTCCCACGGGCTCATGAAATCGAACTGCCGCATATCCTGCGTCAGCTTCACCGGTTCGTACACAACGCGCTTATCCTCTTCGGAATAGCGCAGTTCCTGATAGCCGGTGAGCGGGAAGTCCTTGCGGAAGGGATGCCCTTCAAATCCGTAATCGGTCAGGATGCGGCGCAGATCGGTATTGCCGGCGAACAACACGCCGAACATGTCGAACACTTCGCGTTCCAGCCACCCGGCGTTGGGCCACAACGTAGTGACCGTGGGAACCGGTGTTGCCTCGTCCGTGCTCACCTTCACCATCACCCGATGGTTGCGGGTGAGGCTGAGGAGCATGTAGACAACCTCGAACCGTTCAGGCCTGTCGGGGTAATCTACCCCGGCCATTTCCATCAATTGCTGGTAATCGTGGCTGTCACGCAGCAGGCGCAGGGCATCCTCGATGCTCTCGCGCTTCACGGTCAGCACGATTTCGCCATGCTCTTCCTTTGCAGATAGCAGCATGGCGCCCAGCGCGGCGGAAAGCGTTTCCAGCGCACCCTCAAACGGCGCGTAACGCGGGGCGGAATGCAGCACAGCCATCAGCGTTCAATCGTCCCAGCGCGGCGGATTTTCCGCTGCAATTGCATCACGCCATACAGCAGCGCCTCGGCCGTGGGCGGGCAACCGGGCACATAGATGTCCACCGGCACAATGCGATCACAGCCGCGCACCACCGAATAGCTATAGTGGTAATAGCCGCCGCCATTGGCGCAGCTGCCCATCGAGATGACGTATTTCGGCTCGCTCATCTGGTCATAGACCTTGCGCAATGCCGGGGCCATCTTGTTGCACAGCGTGCCCGCCACGATCATCACGTCCGACTGACGCGGAGAGGCGCGCGGAGCAACGCCGAAGCGTTCCATGTCGTAACGCGGCATGTTCACGTGGATCATCTCCACCGCGCAGCAGGCAAGACCAAAGGTCATCCACCACAGCGAACCCGTACGCGCCCACTGGAACAGGTCCTCGGTGCTGGTGACAAGGAAGCCCTTGTCGTTCACCTCGGTCTGGAGGGCGTTGAAATAATCGGCGTCAGGCTGGCGCACCTGCCCGCCCTGGGCAGTCGGCAAACCGGAAACGGCAGGAGTCATGGTGTTCATTCCCAATCCAACGCTCCCTTTTTCCATTCATAGGCAAGGCCCACGGCCAGAATGCCCAGGAAGATCATCATGCTGCCCCAGCCTACCCAGCCGGTCTGATCCAGGCTGACCGCCCAGGGAAACAGGAAGCTGGCTTCCAGATCGAACAGGATGAAGCTGATCGCGACAAGATAGAAGCGCACATCGAAACGGTCGCGCGCGTCCTCAAACGCGGGGAAGCCGCATTCATACTCGCTCATCTTCTGCGCGTCAGGCTTGTGCGCGCCGGTCAGCCGCGCCACGCCCATCGGCAGGAACACGAACAGCGCCGAAAGGCCGAGCGCCACGCCGAGAAACAGCAGGATCGGCAGATATTGTGTCAGATCGACCAAGGCAGACTCGCTGGCTTTGAGGGTTGCATCTATGACTGATGCGGCGGCGTCTAGGCAATGACCCGCCATACTGCAAGGCCGATGGCGGCAGAAATCCGGGAGATTTCGCAAGAGCGCGTATGTCCGGCAGTCCAATACGGCCAAGAGACTGTAAATGAGGCAAATCACGCGCGCCCCTCCTGCGGATTGCGGGTGCGGATGCCCGTGCACTAACATTTGCTGCAATGCACAAACTTGCATGCGTCACATTCGGGCTTTAGATCGGGCGCAACCGGCACAACTTGCCGCCTTCCATTTGAAAGGCCCCCTGCCATGACGTCCCTGCATCCCCGCGATCCCATCGTCATCCTCTCCTACGCCCGCACGCCCATGGGCGCGATGCAGGGTGCATTGGCGGAAGTGGCAGCGACCGATCTTGGCGCAACCGCGATCAAGGCAGCCGTGGAACGCGCGGGCATTGCGGGCGAGGATGTGGAACGCGTCTATATGGGCTGCGTGCTTCCCGCCGGCCTTGGACAGGCCCCTGCCCGCCAGGCCGCGCTGAAGGCGGGCCTGCCCCTCGGCGCGCAAGCCACCACGGTCAACAAGGTGTGCGGATCGGGTATGCAGACCATCATCATGGCATCCGAGGCGCTGGCCGCAGGCGGCGCGGATGTGATCGTGGCAGGCGGCATGGAAAGCATGACCAACGCGCCTTACCTTCTGAAAAAGCACCGTTCAGGCGCACGATTGGGCCATGATACCGCCTATGATCATATGTTCCTTGACGGGCTGGAAGATGCCTACAAGCCCGGCACCGCGATGGGCCTTTATGCCCAGCAGATGGCCGATAGCTATCAGCTGACCCGCGAGGAAATGGACGCTTATTCGCTTGCCTCGCTCGCGCGCGCCAATGACGCGGTATCGAGCGGTGCCTTTGCCGATGAAATCGTGCCGGTCACCATCGCCACGCGCGCCGGCGAGATCGTGGTTGATACCGATGAAGCCCCCGGCAAGGGCCGGCCGGAGAAGATTCCCAGCTTGCGCCCGGCCTTTACCAAGGACGGCACCATCACCGCCGCCACATCTTCCTCGATCAGCGACGGGGCCGCTGCCCTCGTCCTGTCGCGCAAGAGCGTCGCCGAAGCCAAGGGGCTGACGCCAGTGGCGACAATCGTTGCCAGTGCCGCCCACGCCCAGGACCCCGCCGCCTTCACCACCGCGCCGGTGGGGGCGATCCAGAAGCTGCTCGAAAAGACCGGCTGGATCGTGGACGATGTTGATTTGTGGGAAGTGAATGAGGCCTTCGCCTGCGTCACCATGTTTGCCATGCGCGACATTGGCATCCCGCATGACAAGATCAATGTGAACGGCGGCGCAACCGCGCTGGGCCATCCGATCGGCGCCAGCGGCACGCGCATTGTCGTCACCCTTATCGCCGCATTGAAGGCGCGCGGACTGAAGCGCGGCATAGCCTCCCTGTGCATCGGCGGGGGCGAGGCCACCGCGCTGGCTGTGGAGGTCGCCTGATTACCAGGATTGGCTTCACATATCTGCGACAATTGCGACACAATTAACCAACTAAGTGCCTGAATCAGGACAGACTCCGTAGCTCTCCAGTTGCGGAATTGATTTCCTGTGTTACCTGAAGCCAAATCTATGGCCTTGGGGGACGTCAGGAATGAAGAAAAAGCTTGTTGGAATTGTTGCTGCAACCTTGCTTTCCGCGTGCGGCAGCGGCGACAATTCTGCCGGGACAGCCACGCCGACACCAACGCCCGCAGCGCCCGATAGTCCGCTGGTGGGCGTCTATGGCGGCACCGACATGGACGGGAACAATTGGACGTCCCAAATAAACGCGGATGGCACCTATGTCGATACGGTCGGGGGTGAACTCTCCGAAAGCGGCACCTGGACCCATTCAGGGAATCAGGTCTGCTTCACCGCGCAAAGTGCGGATGGGCCTGCCCCCTCACCGACATGCCTGACGCTGGTCAATGTGAATGATGACGGCTCGCTGCTCATGGCCGATCAGGTAGGCAACGAAACCACCGTTCCGCGTTTGCGATAAACGCGACCGGCGGGGCTCAGGGCGCGCCCGCGCCCCACAGCCGGTCACGCGGAACCCACCCACGACGTCGACCGACGGAAAATTCGCACCAATCGGCCTCGCAAGCGCCCAGATTGCCAATCACGCCCTGTTCCACATTCCAGCGCAGCGCTGCATCGCGGGCGGGCATATCGCGCATGGGAACAGGCGCGCCCTCGGTCACGATGGCGGTGCGCCGCAGTGAAAGCAGCTGGTTGAACACCCAGCCACGCGTGCCGTCCACCTCTTCGATCAGCCGCCAACCCTGCTGCAAGCGCAGCACCTTCACTGGCAAGCCTTCGCGCCGGTAAACCCACGCAATGCGGTACCTTTCGCTTGGGCCGACACGCAGGTTTACTTCCTCGGACGAAAGGCTGGCCCAATAGGGCACCGCCCGGTCCTGTGCAGAAGCCGCAGTAGGCTGCATCAGACCGGTGGCCAGACAGATAGGAAGCAGCAGGCGCAGCAAAATGCGTTTCATGCCCGCTACCTAGAGCACGCAAGGGATTCGCATCAAGTCGCTGCATCGCCCACTTGCCGGAAAGCTGCGCTCTGGCATAACAGGTCCCGCTTACCAGAAGGGGCGCCGGGGAAACGCGGCGGGGATTGAGGGGATACCAATGAATCGCAGGGTTGCCGCGCTTGGCGCGTTTGCTGTCTGGTCGCTGCTGGCTCCGGCAGACGCCATGGCGCAGGGCGGGCAGGACATTGTCGAAGTGGTGGAAAATTCCGGCGACACCGCGTGGATCCTCGCTTCGGCCGCGCTCGTGCTGCTGATGACGCTGCCGGGCCTCGACCTGTTCTATGGTGGTCTCGTCCGTGCCAAGAACTTTCTGTCGGTCTTCCTGCAAGTTGGCGCGATCGCGGCAGTGGCATCGACCTTGTGGATCGTGGTCGGCTACACGCTGGCCTTTGGCGACAGCAGCCTGGGCGGATGGCTGGGCGGTGGGCAGCACTGGATGCTCTACAACCTCGACGCCGTCTATCCCGGCCTTGCAATTCCGGAGAGCACGTTCGTGCTGTTCCAGATGACCTTTGCCGCCATCACCCCGGCGCTGATGGTGGGTGCATGGGTGGAACGCGCACGCTTCGCCTTTATCATCACCTTCTGCGCGATCTGGGGCCTCGTCGTTTACGCGCCTGTCGCGCACTGGATCTGGGGCGGAGGCTGGTTGGCCGCAATGGGCGCGCTGGATTTCGCGGGCGGCATGGTGGTACACACCACGGCCGGGATGTCCGCACTGGTCATTGCGGTGCTGCTGGGCAAGCGGCAGGGCTTTCCCAAGAGCGCGCTTTTACCGCACGCGCCGGGTATCACCATGCTTGGCGCGGTGCTGTTGTGGGTCGGCTGGTTCGGATTCAACGGCGGATCGGCGCTGGGTGCAACCGCCAGCGCCAGCGATGCGATCATCAACACCCATGTCGCGGCCAGCGTCGCGGCCATGGTGTGGATCGCGATCGAGCGCATCAAGTTCGGCAAGCCGACAACGGTAGGCTTTGCCACGGGTGCGATTGCGGGCCTCGCCACCATCACGCCCGCGGCGGGCTTTGTCTCCCCCGGCGCGGCGATCCTGATCGGTGCGGCAGCTTCGATCGTTTGCTATTACGCCATCCAGCTGATCAAGATGCGGCTGCATATCGACGACTCGCTGGATGTGTTCGCGGTGCACGGTGTGGGCGGAATGATCGGTTCGATTCTGCTGGGGATGTTCCTTTCCGCTGGCCTGGGCGGCGCGGGCTATGACAGCGTGGGAGCAGGCAGCATGGGCGCACAACTGGGCGTGCAAGCGCTGGGCGTGGCGATCGTAGCCGGATATTCTGTTGTGGCAACGGCCCTGATTGCCCTTGCGATCAACCTGTTCGTGCCGATGCGCGTGAACGAGGAGGAAGAGGTGCAGGGCCTCGACATCACCAGCCACGGTGAACGCGGCTGGGAGTTCGACTGAGCAAGCGGTGGCTGGGCAGCGCCGCCCCTGAAAGGCGGCCCTGCCCTCACCCGCCTCAATCCCCGGTCAGGATCCGGTCGACCAGTTCCTTCACCGTGGGGGTGAAGTTGTTCGAATAGAACGGATCGGTCTTGAAGCGGTAGGCCGCGTGACCGGCAAAGACGAGGTTCTTGTCGAGCGGTTCGCCATGGATTGCGCCCTGGAGTGCCTTCTGGATGCAGAAGCTGCGCGGATCCGCCAGGCGTCCGGTGGTGTAATCGTCATGGTCCTTCCATGACGAAAACCCGCAATGCGACAGGCAGCCCATGCAATCGGTCTGATCCTTCCGGATCATGTTCCGCTCTTCGGGCGTCACGAACACCACCGTGTCATCCGGCGTCTTGAGCGCTTCGGTAAAGCCCTGCGCCGCCCATCCGCGCGCGCGTTCCAGGTCCCGCGGGGCGACCCAGAAATTACGGCCCTTCACGCCCACATCCAGTTGCACCGTATGCTCGCCCGCTTCGACCCGGCTGTAGGGGATCTGGCGGTGGCTGCGTTCTTCCAGGCTGCGGAGGAACGGGTTGCGTACGGCCGAGCTGTAAAATCCCGTGGGCGAAAAGCGGTGCAACAGCACATCGCCCGGCTCAATCGTGCGCAACAGGTCTTTCCACGCTTGCGGTATCGGGCTTTCCTGCGTCAGCAGCGGTCGGGTGCCGAACTGGAAGGCGACCAGGCCGAGTTCCGGATTGTCGATCCAGTCGTTCCATTCGCGCAAGGCCCATACGCCGCCCGCCATCACGATCGGCACATCTTCCGAAACACCTTCGGCGCGCATGGTTTCGCGCAGCGCCTTGACGCGGGGATAGGGATCTTCGGGCTTGGTCGGGTCTTCGGCATTGGACAGGCCGTTATGCCCGCCCGCCCGCCACGGATCCTCATACACCACCGCACCAAGCAGTTCGGCGACCTTGTGATAGCTGCGCTTCCACAGCGCGCGGAATGCGCGGGCGGAACTGACGATGGGCAGGTAATGCACATTGTAGCGCTGCGCGATCTCGGCCAGCTTGTAGGGCATCCCGGCCCCGCAGGTGACGCCCGACACCATGCCGCGCGTCTTTTCCAGCACCCCTTCGAGCACCGCCTGCGCCCCGCCCATTTCCCACAGGACGTTGATATTGATCGCGCCTTTCCCGCCGGCGATTTCCCAGGCGCGGCGCACCTGTTCAACCCCGCCGGCAATGCCATATTCGATCAGTTCCTGATGCCGATCCTTGCGCGTTGCGCCGTGATAGACCTGCGGAATGATATTGCCATCCGCGTCATAACTGTCGGCATTTACTGCGCTAACCGTGCCGATTCCCCCTGCAGCCGCCCATGCGCCGGAACTGGCATGGTTGGTGGCGGCCACGCCCTTGCCTCCTTCGATCAGCGGCCAGACTTCGCGGCCAGCATAAACAATCGGCTTCAGTCCTTTGAAATTCATCTATTCCTCAAACAGCCCCAACCTAACCGCTTGGAACCTTTCCATTGGTGCCGGGCGCGCTGCACGGCTTGATATCTTTCGGCTGCGGGCGCGCAGCAGCCACTTCGAACTGCGCATAGTAGCCTGCAATCTCCGGCTTAAGGTCAAAATCGACAAGGCGAAAGCCCAACTGCGCAAATTCACAGAACAGCAATTGCGGGGCAATGCCGTGCTGATCGGTCGGCCGGTCGATATCGACCACGATCACCTGCCCGCCGGGCCGCAGCGCCTCGCGCATACGCCACAGGAAGGCATAGGGTTCGGTGATCTCGTGATACATGTGCACCATGAAGATACGGTCGAAACTGGCGGGCGGCAGGCGCGGATCGTCGGGCGCGCCCAGCACGATGGAAACATTGTCGAGCCGTTCAGCCTCCACCCGCGCGCCCAGACGGCGCAGCGCATCCTCGTCGATATCGTTGGCGACGACGCGACCCTGTTCACCGACGCGGGCAGCAAGGCGGACGGTGTAATAGCCCTCCCCCGCGCCAATATCGGCCACGGTCATGCCGGGCACGATGGCGGCCTTGTCCATCACCCGCTCCGCCTCGCGCCGGTCATCACGCGCCTCTTCGGTGGAGAAAGAAGTAGCGCCAAGTCCGGAAACGGGCCTGTGCGGCAGGGGAAATTCGCGGGCCGTGGCAGGGCGGTCGGAATCGTCGGTCGGCTGGCAGGCTCCCAACACAAAGCCCAGCGCAAGCGCTGCCGCACCAGCCACCGATTTTGACAGGCGATCCTTCACAGCGCCGCCTTTAGCGGGAGTGGCGGCAGATGGCAAAGCGCGCCCTTAATCGACGTCTTCAACCGACACCTTCTCGCCCGTCACCCTCTGCGCCAGAGCAGCGGCGATGAAGGGATCAAGCGCTCCGTCGAGCACATCGCCCGGAGCGGTGGAAACCACGCCGGTGCGCAGGTCCTTCACCATCTGGTAGGGCTGGAGAACATAGGAGCGGATCTGGTGGCCCCAGCCAATCTCGGTCTTGGCCTCATACTCACTGCCCGCCGCGGCCTCGCGCTTGGCCAGTTCGGCTTCGTAAAGCCGGGCCTTGAGCATGTTCATCGCGGTGGCGCGGTTCTTGTGCTGGCTGCGGTCATTCTGGCTGGCCACCACTATGCCGGTGGGCAGGTGGGTGATGCGCACCGCGGAATCGGTGGTGTTGATATGCTGCCCGCCCGCACCCGATGCACGATAGGTGTCGATCCGCAGATCGCCTTCGTTGATCTCGATCTCGATATTGTCGTCGATCACCGGATAGACCCAGACCGAACTGAACGAGGTATGCCGCCGCGCGCTGCTGTCATAGGGGCTGATGCGGACAAGGCGATGCACCCCGCTCTCGGTCTTGGCGTAACCGTAGGCGTTTTCGCCCTTGATCAGCAGCGTCGCACTCTTGATTCCGGCCTGTTCGCCCGCCTGGTATTCGACTGTCTCGACCTTATAGCCACGCTTTTCCGCCCAGCGGGCATACATGCGCAGCAGCATTTCGGCCCAATCCTGGCTTTCGGTTCCGCCCGCCCCGGCATGGATCTCGATATAGGTGTCGTTGGCATCCGCCTCGCCCGACAGCAGCGCCTGCACCTTGTCGGCATCGGCGCGTTCCGCAAGTCCTGCAAGCGAGGCGAGGCCATCGGCCACCACGCTGTCATCACCCTCGGCCTCACCCAGTTCGACAAACTCCACCGCGTCCGCCATCTGGCTTTCGATCTCGCGCACCGTGCCGATCGCGGCGTCGAGCCGGCGGCGTTCGCGCATGACCTCTTCGGCCTGCTTGGGATTGTCCCACAGTGTGGGGTCTTCCACGCGGGCGTTCAGTTCATCGAGGCGCCGGACCGCGCGTTCCCAATCAAGCGCCTTGCGCACCAGGGCCAGCGCAGCTGTGATCCGGTCAATATGGGCCTGCCCCTCGGCACGCATGGTCTGCTCTCCGCGAAAGATGAGGCGCGCCGTTAGCGCAAGGCGTGCCAAAACGAAAGGGCCGGCCCATCAGGCCCGGCCCTTTTGCGACAAAACCGCCTCTCCTTTACCGCGAAAGCGCCCGCACCGCGGCCAGCGTACGGGTGACATGCTCGCGCCAGTCAAGGTCGGAATGCACCATCACGATGCGCCCGTCCGGCGCGATGACATAGGATGTGCGGTTGGTCAGCCCGTTGCCGAAAGCCACATCATATTGCTGGATGATATTGGGGCTGGCGCGGCCCACGGGGAAGGCGCCGCGGCATTCCTCGCGGCTGAAGCGCTGGAGCGTGGGGATATCATCCGCCGAAAGGCCGATGACCTGCGCACCCGCGGCACGGAAATCGCCCATCGCCTCGGCAAAGGCATTGGCTTCCAGCGTGCAGCCCTGGGTAAAGGCGCGCGGAAAGAAATAGAGCACGACCGGCCCCTTGCGCAGCTCCGCCGCCAGATCAAACGCAAAGGTTTCCCCCGCCAAGGCACCAGTGGTGGTGAACGCAGGCGCGCGTGTGCCGCTGGACAAAGCCGCGGAAGCGGGTGTGACATGACCTGCCAGCGCGACGGCGGCAAGAAGGGGGAGGATGAACTTACGCATATTCATGGCCGTGCAATACTCTTTCTCTCCAAGGGGAGGCTTCTCCTATGCCAGATCGGTGATTGGCCCAAGCCCTCCCAAAGGCGGTGCATCAATAGATGCCGCCCTGCTCTTCGACGAAATTGCCCGGCGTCTCGGACGAATGATCGCCACTTGCGCCAGCAGGACCTTCTTCGCGCCGCCGCAACTGGGCAAGGATCAGTTCGCGCAAGGCGTCTATCTCGTCCTGGCGCTGGCTGCGGCGCGGTTCGGTATCGGGCTTGAACGCTTCCCAGATCACCGCACTCATCGGATCATTGGTGGGCCATCCGTCGAGCACGCGGCGGCCTGTCCTCCGGTCAATCCGCACCATGCGTACGCCTTCCGGCGCAAGAAATGGCCGGCCGTCCCACCGATCGCGGCTGGCGCGCACGAAATCGCCAAAGATCGGCGCGCCAGTATTGCCGCCCTGAATCCAGCCACCCAGATTGCGCGGCTGGTCAAAACCGACATAGGCGCCCGCAACAATATCGGGCGAACCGCCCACGAACCAGGCATTGGTGGGGCCGGTTGAGGTGCCTGTCTTGCCGAAAAGCGGGATGTTCAAGTCGCGCAGCCGCGTGGCGGTGCCACGCTCAATCACGCCGGTCAGCATGTTCACAACCTGAAACGCGGTGCGCGCATCCATCGCCTGCCGACCGCGCGGGGCAAGCCGGGGCATGGGAGAGCCATCCCATTCATCCATGTTGCAGCCGGTGCATTCGCGCGTGTCCGATTTGTAGATAACCTTTCCATCGCGGTCCTGCACGTAGTCGATCACTGTGGGCGCATTCAGTCGCCCGTGATTGACAAGCGCGGAATAGGCATTGACCATGCGCAGCACGGTGGTGTCACCTGCACCCAGCGCAAAGGCCGGATAGGGCTGATAGACCCCCTTATCGGCAATGCCCATCGCCTCGAAAGTGTTGATTACCTGCTCCATCCCGGTGTCCATCGCGATGTGAACAGTCATCAGGTTTTTCGACTGTTCGAGGCCATAGCGCATCGGATATTCCCCGCCGCCCCGGCTGCCGCCGAAATTGGTGAAGCATTTTTCGCCGAGATTGGCGCCCTGATAATAGCAATACTGGCTGTCGGGGACCATCGTCGCGGGCGTCATCCCGGCATCGAGCCCAGCGGCATAGACAAAGGGCTTGATGGTGGAACCGGGTTGGCGGTTCGCCTGCGTGGCGCGGTTGAAATCGCTCAGCCGGGAATCAAAGCCACCCTGCATGGCCAGCACCCTCCCCGTATGGGGATCCTGCACCACAAAGCCTCCCGATACCTCCGGCACGGCGCGCAGCCGCCAACCATTGCCTTGCGGCGAGACGGCGATCACATCGCCCGTCTTCATCGCATCGGGCACGCCCCCTGCCAGGCTGCCTTCCCGGCCATCGGCAAAGGCAATGGCCGCCGATTGCCCGGAGCGCCCCGTCACAACCGCGATCCGCCAATCCTGATAGCTGATCGAAAGGTTGGAACTGGCCAATTGCGAAGCAAGGTTGCCGTTAGCGGGATTGAGCGTCGCCACCGGCCCTGTCCACCCGCGATTGCCGTGATAGCGGATAAGCGCGGCACGCAACGCATCGCGCGCCGCGTCCTGCAATTCGGTATCGAGCGAGGTGCGCACCCATAGTCCACCGGCATACACGCTGTTGCGCCCGTCTTCGGCCGTCTCGCCGAAACGCTCAATCAACTGACGGCGCACTTCTTCCAGGAAATAGCCGGCATCGGCGGATCGTTCGGCCCGCGCGCCCTGGATGATGCCGAGCGGCATCGCCCTCGCGGCATCGCGCTGCTCGGCCGTGATGTGGCCGTTGTCGTACATCTGGCCCAGCACTATGTTGCGCCGGGTCAGCGCTTCGTCGAAATTCGCCTCGCGGCTGTAGCTTTCGGGCGCCTTCGGCAGGATTGCGAGATAGGCCATTTCGTGCAGCGCCAGATCGTCCACATCCTTGTCGAAATAGGCACGCGCCGCCGCCTGCACGCCAAAGGAGCGGCGGCCGAGGGGAATTTCGTTGAGGTAAAGCGTGATGATCTCCTCTTTCGAGAGCACGCTTTCAATACGCGTCGCCAAGATCATTTCCCGCAATTTGCGAGTGATCGAGTATTCATCGCCGATCATGATGTTCTTGGCTAGCTGCTGGGTGATGGTGGACCCCCCCACCGCGCGCTCGCCGGTCCCGATTTTGCTGACATAATCGATCACGGCACCGATAAAGCCGCCCGCATCGATGCCGCCATGCGTCCAGAAGGTCTTGTCCTCTGCGCTGGTATAGGCGTTGAGCAATTGCGGCGGCAGGTCCTTGAACTGCAACGCCACGCGACGTTCGCGCTCGTAGCGGTGGACGATTTCGCCGTCTGCGCCGCGCACGACCGAAGGCAGATTTGGCTCGTATTCCAGCAGCACTTCGGCATCGGGCAGGTCGCGCGCAAGGACGAACCAGCCGGCAATCAGCAGCAGCAGCCCTGCGCCCGCCGTGATGACAAGGAGCCGGAACCAGCGTTTCTCGCGCCAACTGCCCCGAAACCAGGCCGTCAAACCGGCAATCGCGCCGCCTGCCTCGCGGCGGATGCGGTAATGCAGCGGCTGGGCGGTGGCGGTATCATCGGTTTCGGACATGCGGCGCCTTTAGCACGCGAAAAGCGGTGGTTGCCAGTTCGAAAGCACGGCCGATGCCGCGCGCAGGCTACTCCAACGGAACTTCGCGGGTTCGCGCCAACTGCACCCGGATGGCGCGCGCCATCACCTCGGCGAATGCGCGCTGCCCGGCGGGCGATGACAGGCGCTGCGCATCGGCTGCATTGGTGATGAAGCCGGATTCGAACAGCACCGATGGCACATCCGGCGCGCGCAATACCGCCAGCGCGGCGGATCGCTTGGGCTCAGGATGGAAATCGAGCACGCCTTCCGCCTCGCGCAGGATAATATCGGCAAAGCCTTCCGATGCCGCCGAGGTGCGGCGCTGCGCCAGTTCAACCAGAATCGCATTTACATTCGGATTATCGCCGGACAGGGTAACGCCATTTATGCGGTCTGCCTCGTTCTCGCGCTCGGCGAAGCGGGCGGCCGCCTCGGAGGACGCGCGTTCGGACAGGGTGTAGATGCTGGCGCCGCTCACGCCCTCGCGGTCGCCGGCAGAATCGGCATGGATCGACAAGAACAGGTCTGCACCCAGCGCACGGGCAATCTGCACCCGCTCGGCCAACGCCAGATAGCGGTCATCGTTGCGGGTCATCGCCACGCGGATTCCCCCTTCGGCCAGCAACTGGTCGCGCAGTGCACGCGCAAGGCCAAGAACAACCGCCTTTTCCTTGATCGCGGGGCCGGATGCCCCCGGATCATGCCCGCCATGCCCCGGATCGATCACCACGAGCGGGCGTGCGGCATCCTGCGGCCCCTCAATCTCTGGCAGGTCGAGCGCTTTGCCCGCTTCGGGCAGTTCGATACGGATCACATAGTCGCGGCCCAGATAGGGCACCGGAATGACCTTGCCAAAAACATACAGGCCCGCAACCGCGATGACGGGCGCGATGAAAAGCAGGGCAATCTGGATGCGATACCAAATCAAGCCGTTATCCGCCCACTATCCCCATATGCGCCACAGCCCAGGACCGGGCGCGTTACCTGTGCACCTTGCCGACACAGCCTTGCCGATACCTATGCCCTGTTGAAAGGAAATTTACCAAGCCGCGCAATAAGGTTGCCGTGGCTTTCCCCAAATGCTAGCCCTGCAATTGCCCGAACATTCCGTTTCGGGACACTTCCGAACAGCATTTCATGCAGTTTCGGCAATGAATACAGGTTGATGTCGTGATGAAAAGCAAGAGCCACATGGTCAGCCGGCGGTCGCAAGATCGCCACGCGGCTGCCTCGGCTCTCGCGCAGAAGCAAACCCTGCGCCTTTTTACCCCGGCAGACACATTCCGCAGCGCCCGTGACCGGCTTGCCGGTTGCAGCGCCCACAATCCCTTCCCCTTCGCGCAGCGTATCCCGGTGGCCTTGTCCCTCGGTAGCGATTCGGCGCCTGGGGGAAATCAACGATATCGGCACGCAGTGGATGCGCCCGGCCCCTCGTGGCCCGGTTCCCGCCCTGGATCGCGTGCCAGGAGAATTTACTATGGCAACGCGCA
The DNA here is from genome assembly GCF_037154155.1 of Alteraurantiacibacter lauratis. Classification (NCBI taxonomy): domain Bacteria; kingdom Pseudomonadati; phylum Pseudomonadota; class Alphaproteobacteria; order Sphingomonadales; family Erythrobacteraceae; genus Alteraurantiacibacter; species Alteraurantiacibacter lauratis. The sequence continues at coordinate 177,034 of NZ_JBANRN010000001.1, read as the reverse complement.
TGCTTATCGATGCGCGCCACCCGGAAGAAACGCGGGTGGCGGTACTCAAGGGAAACCGGGTTGAGGAGTTTGATTTCGAATCTGCTGAACACAAGCAGATCAAGGGCAATATCTATCTCGCCAAGGTAACCCGCGTCGAACCTTCGCTTCAGGCGGCGTTCGTGGATTTTGGCGGCAATCGCCACGGTTTCCTCGCTTTCAGCGAAATCCATCCCGACTATTACCAGATCCCTGCGGAGGACCGCGCCAAGCTGCTCGCCGAAGAACAGGCCGCCGCGGAGGAAGAGGCCGCTCTGCGTGCAGAGGAGGAGGACGAGGAAGACGGTTATTCCGCCGATGATGATCTGGACGGATCGGGCGTCGAGGAAATCGACACCTCCGAAAAGGACGATGTCGCCACGATCGAGGACGGCCAGCTCGCCAATGGCGACGAGGACGACGATGGCGGCGATAACGGTTCGGACGATGATGCCGGCACCGAAGGCGAAGATGCCGAAGCCAGTGACGACGGCCGCAAGGGTCGTGGTCGCGGCCGGGGCCGTCGCCAGGGCAAACGCGGCGGAGGCGCCAGCAGCCGCGCCAAGGAAATCGACGATGTGCGCGCCAAGCGGCAGGCGCTGCGCCGCCGCTACAAGATCCAGGACGTCATCCAGCGCCGCCAGGTGTTGCTGGTGCAGGTGGTCAAGGAAGAGCGCGGCAACAAAGGCGCAGCGCTCACCACCTATTTGAGCCTTGCGGGCCGTTACTGCGTGCTGATGCCCAATTCCAGCCATGGCGGCGGGATCAGCCGCAAGATTTCCAGCGGGGCAGATCGCAAGCGCCTGAAGCAGATCGTGGCCGAGCTTAACTTGCCGCGTTCCATGGGTCTGATCGTGCGTACCGCCGGCCTGCAGCGAACCAAGACCGAGATCAAGCGCGACTTCGATTATCTCGCCCGCTTGTGGGACGAGATCCGCGAACGCACGCTGGCTTCTTCGGCACCGGCGATGATCCATTCGGATTCCGACCTTATCAAGCGCGCCATCCGCGACATCTACTCGCGCGAGATCGAGGAAGTGGTGGTCGAGGGGGCCGAAGGCTACCGCGCCGCGCGCGATTTCATGAAGCTGCTGATGCCCAGCCATGTGCGGCGCGTGAAGGCCTATTCGGACCCCGTGCCGCTGTTCCAGCGTTATGGCGCGGAAGACCAGCTTTCGGCCATGTACGATCCGGTGGTGCAGCTGAAGAGCGGCGGCTATCTGGTCATCAACCCCACCGAAGCGCTTGTGTCGATCGACATCAATTCCGGTCGGTCCACAAAGGAGCACGGGATCGAGGCAACCGCGCTCAACACCAACCTTGAAGCCGCGCGCGAAATTGCCCGGCAATTGCGCCTGCGCGACATGGCCGGTTTGGTGGTGATCGACTTCATCGACATGGAACACTCCAGCAACACCCGCAAGGTGGAGCGGGCGATGAAGGAAGCGCTGAAGAACGACCGCGCGCGCATTCAGATCGGCCGTATATCGGGATTTGGCCTGATGGAAATGAGCCGCCAGCGTCTGCGCACCGGCGTGCTGGAAGCCAGCACCCGGTCGTGCCCGCATTGCGACGGCACCGGGCTTGTGCGCACCGCATCCTCTGCCGGTCTGGCCGCGCTGCGCCTGATCGAGGATGAGGCCGCCAAGGGCAAGGGCACAATCATCACGCTCTACGCCTCGACCGAGGCGACAATCTATCTGCTCAATGCCAAGCGCGCCGATCTGACCGAGATCGAGCAGCGCTATGGCGTAACGGTACAGGTCGTGCCTGAAGGCGAAAACGAGGGCGCCAAGATGCGCGTCGCCTCCTCCGGCCCGCGCCCGGCTGAGCCGCCGAGGTTCGAACCGATCATCGACGAGGTCGAGCCGGACGAGGACTTTGCCGAAGACGAGGCCGAGGACGAGGACGAAGTGGAGGAGGACCGTGACGCTCGCCGTTCGCGCGATGGTGACGGCGAACGCGGAGAAGGCCGCAGCAAGCGCCGCCGCCGCCGTGGTGGCCGCAATCGCGGGCGTGATCAGGACGATGCCGCCGGTCAGGATACCGACGATGAAGCCCGCGATGAAGGCGATGCGTCCGACGACGCAACTGCACCGGCTGCTAGTGGCGACGACGCGGAAGCCCGCGAAACGCGCCGCAAGCGACGCCGCCGTGGTGGCCGTGGACGCGGTCGTCGCCGGGATATCGGTGAAGGTGCAGAGACCCAGGAAACCCAGGACAGCCCCGAAAGCGAAACGGTTGGCGAGGTTGACGAAACCTCCGCTGTCGCAGTGGAAGCCGAAAGCGCCGAGGAACCTGCCGCAGCCGAAAAGCCCAAGCGCAGAAGGGCACCGCGCAAGAAGGTGGCCGATGGAGAAACTGGCGCCGAGGAAGCGGCACCTGCTGCTGAAGAGGACGTTGCCGAAACTGCAAAGCCAAAACGCACGCGCCGCAAGAAGGCGGACGTAAGCGAAAATGAGGGGGCCGCGCCTGCCGTTGAAGCGGAAGAAAGCGCTGCGGAAGCTCCCGCGGAACCCGCCAAGCCCAAGCGCACGCGGCGCAAAAAGGCTGAGATCGCCGATGCCGAATCAGCCGAGCCAGTGGCAGCCGTAGCAGAACGCGTTGCAGAGGCCGAAACCGCTCCTGTTGCGCAGGATACGGTGCAAGCCGCTAACGATGCCGACAGCTCTGGCGAGGCGAACACCGAAACCGGCCAGCCCCGCCGCGGCTGGTGGCAGCGCACCTTCGGCCAGTAAGCAGCGCAGCCATAATCACAGAACGGGCCGGTCTGCCGCAAATGGCAGGCCGGCCCTTTTCGCGTCGGTAATGCCCCGCATCGAACTCAGGCGCGGAGACCACCCACGAGCCGGTATTTCAGCTCCAGATATTCGTCCATGCCATGGCGCGATCCTTCGCGGCCCAGCCCCGATTGCTTCATCCCGCCAAACGGCGCGACTTCGGTGCCCAGCAGCCCTTCATTGAGCGCCACCATCCCGTATTCGAGACCATCCATCACCCGCCAGGCCCGCCCAATGTCGCGGGTATAGAGATAGGATGCGAGGCCGTAATGCGTGGCATTGGCAATGCGCAACGCCTCCTCCTCGCCCGAAAAGCGCATGACCGAGGCGACGGGGCCAAAGATCTCGTCCTGTGCAATCGCCATGTCCTGCGTCACGCCAGTGAGAACGGTGGGCGTGTAAAACTGCGCTCCGGCATTGTGCCGCCCGCCGCCGCAGGCCAGCTGGGCACCCTGTTCGCGTGCGCGGTCCACCATGCCTTCCACGCGTTGCAGTGCGCGGTCGTTGATCAGCGGGCCGATCTGGCTGGCGGGATCGAGGCCGTTGCCCACCATCAGTTCGCTGGCACGGGCGGTGAACCGCTCCACGAAGCTGTCGTGCACGCTTTCCTCCACCAGCAGGCGGTTAAGGCCGATACAGGCCTGGCCGGCATTGCGAAACTTGGCGATCATCGCCCCTTCCACGGCGGCGTCGAGATCGGCATCGGCAAATACGATGAAGGGCGCATTGCCGCCCAATTCCATGCTGGCGCGTTTGATGGTGCCGCCTGCCTGCGTCAGCAGGATGCGGCCCACGGCGGTGGAGCCGGTGAAGCTGATCTTGCGCACTGTGGGATGGGTGCAGAACACGCGGCCCACCATCGCCGCATCGGCCGATGGCAGGATGCGGAAGATTGCTTCGGGCACACCCGCGCGCCGCGCCAGCGTTTCCAGCGCCAGCGCGCACAGCGGGGTTGCCTCGGACGGCTTCACCACCATCGCGCAGCCCGCCGCCAATGCCGGCGCGGATTTGCGGGTAATCATGGTCAGCGGGAAATTCCATGGCGTGATCGCGGCGCAGGTGCCCACGGCTTCCTTGGTGACGATCACCTCCTTGCCGGGGCCGAAGCTGGGCACGGTTTCGCCATAGGCGCGCTTGGCTTCTTCGGAATACCAATCAACGAAGCTGGCCGCGTAATCGAGTTCGCCGCGCGATTCCGCCAGCGGCTTGCCCGCTTCCAGCGTGCAGAGCAGGCTCAGTTCCTCGCGGTGCGCGATGATGAGGTCGAACCAGTCGCGCAGCACCCGGCTGCGGTGTTTGGCCAGCGCGCCCGCCCATTCGCGCCGCGCCGCCTCGGCCGCGATAATTGCAGCGTCGATTTCGCTTTCGGAATAGGTGCGCACGCGGCACAACTCCTCGCCCGTGGCCGGGTTCATCACCGCCATGCCCGCATCGTCCAGTCCGTGTTCAATCAGGGAGAGGGGAAGCGTGGTCATGTGCGTGAAATCCTTTGTGGGGGTAGTGCGCCGCCGATCTGCCCCTTCGCGCCCGCTTTGCCAAGGGACAAGGTTGACATTTTGCCCCCACGGCACCTAGGAGGCCGCGCCTTGTCCGCCGCCGTCCGGGCGAAGCGGACCCTTCGCACGGAGCCCAAGTGACCGCGCTTTACGCCCTGCCCGATCATGAAGTGGTCCTCAACCTGCTTCCCGCCATCGCGCAGACCTGCCTTGGGGTGGAGGAAGCGGTGGAGCGCATCCGCGCGGTGCCGGGCATGGTGCCGCTGGCGATTGACCATGCCGACGGCCCTGAAAATGCCCGCGTTCTGTGGGGCGACATCGGGGATTACCCGTTCCGCGAGTGGCAATATATGTTCACCGTGGAAGCGCTGGCCAAGGAAGACCGCATTGGCGAGCATTTCGCCACGCCCTTTGCGATCCTTCAGGACGAACGCATTCTGGTGGATTGCATCGCGCCATCGGGCTTCATGTTCCATATCAGCCGCTGCGGATCGACCTTGACCGGCAAGGCGCTGGCGCGCACCCCGCGCCATCTTGTCATCAACCAGGGCGGCCCCTTGCAGCGCGGGTTCTGGGCCACACTGACTCGCGATTTCACGCAGGCCCTGGAGACAAGCGCGGAGAACCTTGCGGCCTTTCGCAATCTCACGCTGGCCATGATGCGGCGGCGCCTGCCGCAGCAGCAATTTGCCTTCATGAAGTTCATCAGCTGGAACACGCTTTACATGGATTTCGCCATGCAGGCCTTTCCCGGCGTGCCCGCACTGTTCCTGTATCGCGATCCGGTTGAAGTGATCGCCTCTGTGCTCAAGGAAACCAGCGCCGTGCTCTGGGCGAAAGGGCGCCCGCAGGCCGGGTTCCTTGCCGATTGCGATTGGCGCGAAACCGCCGCCATGGGCGAGGTCGAATATCTGGCGCGCTGCTTTGCCCACTACCTGCGCGTGGCCGAACGCGCGCAAGGCCCGGTTTCCCATGTGAATTACCGCAACATCAACCCGGACAATTTCCCAGCGATCGTCGAACGCGGTCTGGGATTTCATCCGGATGCGGGCGAGCTGGCCCTGATGCTGGAACAGTTCCGCTTTCATTCCAAGGATGACAGCAATTCCAAGGCCTTCAAGGCCGACAGCGCCGCCAAACAGGCCGCCATTTCCGATGCCGACAAGGCGCTCGTTGCCCGCTTCTGCGCGGATCCCATGGCTCGGCTCGACAGGTCGCCCGCCAACCTTTTCCCGCATTCAGCCTGCGTATAAGCTGCGCGTGACACTTGCCGCCGCCCGCCCCGGCCCTACGATACGAACGCATTGATGGAGAACACCGTGACCACCGCCACCGACAAAACGCTCAGCGTCGTCATTCCCAACCACAATTACGGCCGCTTTGTGGGTGCCGCCATCGCCAGCGTGGCCGCGCAGACCTATGGCCCGATCCAGCTGATCGTGGTGGACGATGCCAGCACCGACAATTCGGTGGAGGAAATCCACAAGGCGCTCGATGCCGCCACTTCGCTCGATGCCACGGTGATGATCGCGCTGGAGGAAAATGTCGGCAAGCTGGGTGCGCTCAACCGCGCGCTGGAGCATGTGACGGGGCATTACTTCATCATCCTCGACAGCGACGATGTGCTGACCCCCGAATATGCGGAACGCACCATTGCCGAGCTGGAAAAGGCGCGCGAGGAAGACCCCTCGATCGCGTTCCTCTACACCGATTGCATGCTGATCAACCAGGCGGGCGAGCAGCTGGATCGCGGCAAGTCCGCCGCATGGGATCCGGCGCTGCTCGAACGCTATTCCTTCGTGCCTGAACCCGCGACCTGCCTTGCCGCCCCGGTGCTGGACGCTGCCCCTTATGACGAGGCGATCCGCAAGGGCACCAAGCATCACAAGTGGAAGAAGATTGTCGCCAAGGGATGGAACGGCCGCCATCTGGCCGAACCGCTGTTCTGCTACCGCATGCACGACGCCAATCTTTCGGGGATTGGCAAGCGCGTGACCGCCGAAGTCGAAAGCGGCATTGGCGGCGAACGTATCCTGTCAGGCTATTGGCCGCTGCAAACCACCGAGCGCTGATTGTTATGACGAGCTTTCCGCTGACGCTGGAGAAGGCGCGCATTTGCGTCGTGGGCCTGGGCTATGTCGGCCTGCCCGTGGCCGTGGCTTTCGGACAGAAGTTTCCCACTGTCGGGATCGACATCAAGGCCGCGCGCGTGGCCAAACTCAAGGCCGGTTATGACGAGACGAAGGAAGCCACGGCGGAAGAACTCAGCGCGGCAAAGCACCTCACCTTTACCACCGACTGGGCCGATGCGGCGGATTGCAATGTCTTTATCGTCACCGTGCCCACCCCGCTCAACGATCACAACCACCCCGATCTCTATCCGCTGAAAAGCGCGACGGAGGCAATTGCCCGCGTGCTGAAGCGCGGCGACATCGTGATCTATGAAAGCACCGTCTATCCCGGCTGCACCGACGAGTTTTGCGTGCCGATCCTGGAGGAGCTTTCGGGCCTCACCTACAATGTGGATTTCTTCTGTGGCTATTCGCCGGAACGCATCAATCCGGGCGACAAGCTGCGCAAGCTGCCCGACATCAAGAAGATCACCAGCGGCTCCACCCCGGCCGCGGCGGATTTCGTCGACGAATTCTACCGTGCCGTGGTGACCGCCGGCACGCACCGCGCCAGTTCCATCCGCGTGGCGGAAGCGGCCAAGGTGATGGAAAACACCCAGCGCGACCTCAATATCGCGCTGGCGAACGAACTGGCGATGATCTGCAATCGCATTGGAATCGACACGCTCGAAGTGCTCGAAGCGGCGGGCACCAAGTGGAATTTCATGGCGGTGCGCCCCGGCCTTGTCGGCGGGCACTGCATCGGCGTTGATCCCTATTACCTCACCCACAAGGCCGAGGCCATTGGCCACCACCCCGAAGTGATTTTGGCCGGCCGCCGCATCAACGACCGCGTGGGCAAATATGTGGTCAACCAGTTCGTGCGCCTGATGGGCCGCAAGGGCCTGCTGACGGGCAATATCCGCGTGTTGGTGCTTGGCTTTGCCTTCAAGGAAAATTGCCCCGATCACCGCAACACCAAGGTGGCGAGCATTGTCGAGCATCTGAACGAATTCGACATTGCCGCCGATGTCTACGACCCCTGGGTCGACGCGGACGAGTGCGAGCACGAATACGGCATCCGCCCCATCCCCACGCTGGAGCAGGGCAAATATGACGGCGTGATCCTGGCCGTGGCGCATGACGACATTGTGGCGATGGGTGCCGAAGGCATCCGCGCCTTGGGCAAACCCGGCGCGGCGCTGTATGATGTGAAAAGCGCGCTGCCCAAGGATGCGGTTGATCAGCGGCTTTAGGCGATCCGAACGGCGGCAGGCCTTACTTTCCCGCCGCCAAGCGCCGCTTGATGAGCGTTTCCTCGGTCAGGTCGAAGCTGTGCTTGTGGTCGACATCGATCGGCCCCCAGGGGTAATCAAGCCACGAGACATCGACCGACACCTTCATCCGGCGGCCGATCGCATCCATCAGGCCTTGCAGGCCTTTCAGCTTCAGCTTGTAGATGATGAACGGCCACACGCCGAACGCCTTCAGGATGCGCATGTGGCGCTTGCCGAACTGGCCGCCGCCTTCGAACACCTTCACCGCCTTCAGCGCATTGGGGGTTTTCAGCGCGTAGAGGTTGCAGCTGGAAAAGCCGCCATCCTTCAGCCGGTGGAAAGCAAGGCCCGAATTTGCGTATTCCCGCAAGACCACATCCTCGCGCGTGAAGCCGACCACGGCATCGGCGCGGCTGGCCAGCGCATCGCGCACGAAATCGCGGACGATTTCCGGCGTGTGCAGCGCGTTGTCGCCCGTGGTGATGATCATCGGCAGGGGGCTGTCGATCTCGGCCACCGCCTTCAGCACGCTGTCCGCCAGATTGCCGTGCGACTGGACAAACACCACCCGGCCTTCATCGACCCAGCCCTGCATCGCTGGCGTAGCCGTGAGAATATCGGCTCGGTCAACCGAGACGTGGATCTTGGCAAAACAGCCCGATTCCACCAGCGCTTCCAGCACGCGTTCCAGCATCACCTGTCCGTCCAGCGTGACGAGGCATTTGTGCGACAGCCCCTGTATCTTCGCCACCGGATCATCCACTCCTCGGCGGCTGGCGGCCATGACGAGGCAGGAGGGTTGCGTAACGCTCTGGGTCATTTGGGTGCCTTTCCAGCAGGCGTGAAAGCGGCGGCGCGCATCAGATCGCCCGCATCGGCAAGGGTAGGAAACCGGGTGAGCACATCACGCAAGACAACCCGACCATCCCCTTCCAACACACCGATGCAGCACCCCTCGAACTTCGCCCAGTATTCATCCCAAGTGAAGGGCGCAGCCTTGCTGCCCTTGGGCCATTCGTGCACCGATTTCAGGACGCGGCCGTCCTTCAGCGTGATATGCACCTCGGTCGGGAACTCGCCTTCCAGCTTGTCCACCGGGTGGCGGTGAATGAGCGGGAAAAGGCTGCGCACATCCTCGCCCCACACCGCTTCCTCGGTAAAGTCGGACAGGGTGCATTGCCCGCGCGCCAGCACGCAGCCGACGGCATATTCGGCGGAAAACTTCGCTTCCAGCGGGCTTTGCGGATCGGTGTAGAACACATTGTTGAAGTGCACGCGCGGCATATGCAGGTCCACCCGCGCCACATCGGCAGCGGTAAAGCCATGCGCGGCGCGCAGATCGAGCACACCGTCCATCGCCCGGTGGATCGCACCGCAGGTGGGAAAGCGCTTCACGCGGAACTTGTGTTCGGTAATCAGCAGCGGTTCGCCCACGCTTTCCAGCTCGAAACGCAGGTTCTGCCCGTGTTCGATATGGGCGATCGTGTCGCGCAACTCTTCGTAATCGGGCCCAACCATCAGCCGGTTCATGCCTGTGCGCCCGTCCAGCGTGTCGCGCCCGGCGGTAATGCCAGCAGCAGCCATGCGTGCGGCCATGATCCCCCCCTTGGCGGCAAGCCCCGCGTGCACCGGCTTCATCTCGGTACCGAACTGGCTCATGAAGCCGCTCGACATCGAGGTGGCGATGGACAGCGCGCGGGCGCAAGCCTCCGCCTCCAACTCCAGCAGGCGGCAGACCGCCGCGGTCGCCCCCATCACGCCCACGGTGGCGGTCGCGTGCCAACCTCGGTTGCGGTGCGTGGGGTTAAGGCCCTGCCCAATCCGTCCCAGAATCTGCAAGCCGACAATATAGGCATCAAGACACGCCGCGCCGCTCTGTCGCTCTTCCTCCGCCACGGCCATAATCGCTGGCAGCAGCACGGTAGTGGGATGCGCCTTGGGCGGATCGAAATTGTCATCGAAGTCAAGCGCGTGGGCAATAGTGCCATTGACCAGCGCCGCCCATGGTGCGGCGAGCTTTTCCCGGCGGCCAAACACGCTGCATGGCCCCGTGCCCCATGGCGCCACCGTGGCAAACAGCTTGTCCGCCACCGGCTCCACCGCGCCGGGCACCATCACGGCAACCGTGTCCACGAATTCGCGGTGCGCCCAGTCCAGCGCATCGTCCGGCCATTGCGCGGGCACATTGGCGATCCAGTCGCCGTAAACATCGAGCGGATTGGGAGAGAATTTGTCGGTCACGCCCGCCCCTGTAAACATGGGGGAAACGGGACGCAACTAGGGCGCGATAACCTCGCCATCCCAGCCGATCAGCAACCCCGATTGATCCGGGCCAACCTGCATCACCACATCGACCAGCGCCTGCGCGGCCTCGCGCCGCATCTTGAGCTGCCCTGGCGGCAAACCCTGCTGGAACGGAGCGGACAGGCGCGTTTCCACCGTGCCGGGATGCAGCGCCACGACTGCGCCCTGCTTGTGCGTCCGTCCCAGCTCAATCGCCCAGTTTTTCACCAGCATATTGAGCGCCGCCTTGCTGGCACGATAGGAATGCCACCCGCCAAGCCGGTTATCCGAAATGGACCCGACCTTGGCCGACAGCACGGCGAATACAATGCGCCGGTCGCGCGGCATCAGCGGCAGCATATGCTTGGCGATCAGGGCGGGACCGATCGTGTTGACGGCAAAGGCCTGCGCCATCGCGGCCGCATCCATCGCCTTGTAGCTCTTTTCCGGCGGCGTGCCGTCATCCAGCGTCAGTGCTCCGCTTGCCACCAGCACAAGTTCCGGCGGTGCATTGGCCATGCTTGCGGCGGCGGCTGCAATGCTGGCTTCGTCCGTCAGGTCAAAGGTGAATGGCGCAACCAGGTGATGGCGCGGCACATCCCCGCTGCGCGATCCGGCCCTGACCGGCACGGCGCGATCGGCCAGGACGCGGGTAAAGGCTGCGCCAATTCCCCCACTTGCGCCAAAAACGGCAGCAGATGCGGGCCAGTGTGCCGGTGCTGGCTTGGACAATCCCATCTTGCCGTTCTAGCGACCCCCAGCGGCAACGCCACAATGGACCTTCTGCCGTATCCTTTCCGGTTGAACTTCCCCGAAAGCGGGGTTGCTGGCACGTCGTCTCTCACCTAAATGGGCGGGGATTGGAGATCGTAACGCAATGGCCACTTTCACCCTTCCGAAGAACAGCAAGATCAATGGCAACGGCACGGTTCACAAGGCCGAAGGCGCCGCGCGGGTGAAAAGCTTCCGCATCTATCGCTGGAACCCGGATGACGGGCAAAACCCGCGTTACGACACGTTCGAGATCGACCTCGACAATTGCGGGCCGATGGTGCTGGACGCGCTGTTCAAGATAAAGAACGAGATCGACCCCACGCTGACCTTCCGTCGGTCCTGCCGCGAGGGGATTTGCGGTTCCTGCGCGATGAACATGAACGGCAAGAACGGCCTTGCCTGCACCACTGCGATCGAGGATCTGCCCGGCGAAGTGCGAATCACACCGCTGCCGCATATGCAGGTCATCAAGGATCTGGTGCCCGATTTCACCAATTTCTATGCCCAATATGCCAGCATACGCCCCTGGCTGCAGACCGTCTCCACCACGCCGAGCGGGAAGGAGCGGCTGCAATCGCCCGAACAGCGCGAAAAGCTGGACGGACTTTACGAATGCATCCTGTGCGCTTGCTGTTCCACTTCTTGTCCCAGCTATTGGTGGAATTCGGACAAGTTCCTTGGCCCGGCGATCCTGCTGCAGGCCTATCGCTGGCTGGCGGACAGCCGTGACGAGATGACGGGCGAGCGGCTGGACGAACTGGAAGACCCCTTCCGCCTCTACCGCTGCCACACCATCATGAACTGCGCCAATGTCTGCCCGAAGGGCCTTTCGCCCGCGCGCGCCATTGCCGAGATCAAGAAGATGCAGGCCGAACGGCAGGCCTGACCTGTCCGGCCTGATTTCCCGTTACGAATCTTTGCTGGCATCGGGAGAACTGCGCCCCGATGCCGGCCAACGCGCGGCCGCCGAAGTGCTGGCGCGCGTGCAGGCGGGGCTGGAAAAGCCTGCTGAAACCGGCGGGTTCTTGAAGCGGCTTGTCGGTTCCTCCACCCCGCAAGCGGTGCGCGGTGCCTATCTATGGGGTGGCGTTGGGCGCGGCAAATCCATGCTGATGGATCTGTTTCACGAGACATTGGCCCTGCCGCTCAAGGCCAAACGCCGCGTTCACTTCCACGCTTTCATGCAGGAGGTGCACACCCGGCTGCGCGATGCACGCAAGGGCGAAAGCGGTGATCCGATCCCGCCGGTCGCCGCCGCCCTCGCCGCCGATCTGCGCTGCCTCGCCTTTGACGAGATGGTGGTGAACAATTCGGCCGATGCCATGATCATGAGCCGGCTGTTCCGCGCGCTGATCGTGGATCACGGCGTGACCGTTGTAACAACAAGCAACCGCCCCCCGCACGACCTCTACAAGGACGGCATCAACCGCGAGCTGTTTCTGCCCTTCATCGACCTGATCGGCGAACGGCTGGATGTGGTGGAACTGAATGGCCCAACCGATTACCGGCTCGACCGGATTGGTGGTATGGCAAGCTGGCACTCGCCGCTGGGCGAGGAGGCCACCGCGCAATTGCGCGAGCTGTTCTTCCGGCTCACCGATTTCGCACCTGAAGATGCCGCGCATGTGCCCAGTGCCGAACTCGATGTCGGCGGCGGACGCACCTTGCACGTGCCCAAGAGCCTGAAGGGCGTGGCCGTGTTCAGCTTCAAGCGGCTGTGCGGCGAGGCGCGCGGCGCGGCGGATTATCTGGCAATTGCGCAGGCCTATCACACGGTGATCCTCGTCGGCATCCCGCAATTGGGGCCGGATATGCGCAACGAGGCGGCGCGTTTCGTCACGCTGATTGATGCGCTGTATGAAAACCGGGTAAAGCTGTTCGCGAGCGCCGCGGTGGAGCCTGCCGCGCTCTATCCCAAAGGTGACGGCGCGTTCGAATTCGAACGCACGGTGAGCCGCCTCATGGAAATGCAGAGCGCCGATTACATGGCGCTGGGCCACGGCGAGGACGGCTAGACCACACCCAACCGCGCAAGCGACTTGTCGAGCATGATGAGTTGCCACAGCAGGCGCGAATGGTCGCTGCGCCCGGCAATATGCGCCTCGGCCATCCCACTCAGCACCGTCTTGTCGAACCATCCGGTGCGCGCCAGCGCCGAACCGCTCGCCACCCCGCGGGCCTCTGCCGCAAGTGGCCCGCGGAGCCATTGCGCAATCGGCGTCACAAAGCCTTGCTTGGGCCGATAGAGGATGTGGTCGGGCAAATGCCGTTCCATTGCTTTTTTCAGCAGCCACTTGCCTTGCCGCCCCTTCACCCGCAGCGCTTCGGGCAGGGTGGCGGCAAATTCCACCAGACGGTGATCGAGTAGTGGCTCGCGCGCTTCCAGGCTCACCGCCATGCTGGTGCGGTCCACCTTGGTGAGGATATCCCCCGGCAACCAGAACTTGAGATCGGCATATTGCGCGGCGTCGAGGCCGGATCGCGCGGGCGCGCTTTCCATGATCTGCACCACCGCATCCTCTGCGCGGTAATCGCCAATCGCCGCCCGCAAGCCATCGCCGTAGATGGGCAGGCGCAGTTCGGGCGGCACGCTGGACAAGGCGCGGGCATAACCTTGCGCGCCTGAGCCTGCGAGCGATTGCAGCGTGGATTTGAAGCGTAGGGGGCGCGGTGCCCAGTCCGCCTTGGGCCATGCATCGCCCAGCGGCCCCAGCACGGCGGAACGCAGATCGGCCGGCAGCAGTCGCCGCACACGCTCCTCGTGATGATGAAAGACCTGCCGCCGGTATCCGGCCAGCGCCTCGTCCGCGCCATCGCCCGACAAGGCGACCGTCACCTTTTCACGCGCGAGCTGGCACACGCGCCATGTCGGCAGCGCGCTGGCATCGGCAAAGGGTTCGTCGAACATCGCAGCGAGCTGGTCAATCGCATCAAATTGGTCGGCACTGACTGTGCGCGCGGAGTGGTTGGTGCCGAACAGGCGCGCGACTTGGGCGGCATAGCCGGTTTCGTCCACCTCCTGCACATCAAACCCGATGGAACAGGTGTTGACCGGGGCGCTGCTCGCCTCGGCCATCATCGCCACCACGGTGGAGCTGTCCACCCCGCCAGACAGGAACGCGCCCAGCGGCACGTCGGCTACCATGCGGCTGGTCACTGCCTCGCGCAAGTGATGCAGCAATTCGGCCTCCAGATCGCGGGCCTTGCCGCGCCGCCTTTCAGCAAACGAGATGTCCCAATAGGCTTGCGGCGCTGCGGGCGGCGCATCGTGGCGCAGCAATTGCCAGTGGCCCGCGGGCAGCTTGCTGACACCCTTCAGGATCGAGCGGTGATCGGGCACATAGCCAAAGGCCATGTAATCCTCCACCGCCAGCGGATCGGCCTCGCGCCGCAGCAGCGGATGCGCGAGCAGGCCTTTCAGTTCGCTGGCAAAGGCCATCGACCCGTCCGAGAGCAGCGCGGTGAACAGCGGCTTCACCCCGAAACGGTCGCGCGCCAGAAACAGCGTTCGCTGGGCCTTGTCATATATGGCAAAGACGAACATCCCGTTGAGGCGGCTCACGCAATCCGGGCCCCAGCGCTGATAGGCGGCCAAGATTACCTCGGTATCGCCCGCTGTGCGAAACTGCGCGCCCTGCCCTTCCAGCTCGCGCCTGAGTTCGCGGTAATTGTAGATCTCGCCGTTGAAGCTGATGACATGGCGGTCATCGGCGGAATGCATGGGCTGCGGAGAACCGGCCAGGTCAATGATTGACAGGCGGCGGTGCCCCAGACCCACGCCGGGCGCCGTCCACACACCCGAACCATCCGGCCCGCGATGCGTCAGCGCGTCGCACATCCGCTCCACCCGCTGCGGGTCAACCGGTTTGATCGTGCCGCAATGAAAGATCCCCGCAATTCCGCACATGGGCGCCGCCTTAGGGAAGCTGCGCCACGCGATCCATCCATGCGCCCGGTTCACCGGTCGCAGAAAGGAAACGGCGCAGCGACTCTTCTGCCGATACCGGCCCGCCTTCCGGGGCCGACAGGATCAGCGTGATGGTTGGATGCGGATCAAACGTCAGCCGGTCGCGAATGTTTGAAAGCTTCAGTTGCGCCACACTGCCCGTCGTTAGATCGCGGTGGCGGTAGAGCGTCAGCGCCAGCCGCTGCGTATCGGTATAGGCCTGCAAGCGATCGGAAAGGCCCATCCCGAAATCGGGGCCGGGCGAATGCCAGCGCCAATCAGTATCGGGCATGAGCGCGCCCTGCCCGAATGATCCCGCCTCGCGCCCTTCATCCTGCGCGGCATAGAGCGCATAGAACACATCGACATGCGCGCCATCGGCATCCTGATAGAAGGCGAGCAGCCGGTGATCCGCCCCGCCGGCGCGCGGTTCCCACCACAGGCCGGGTGCAGCTTCCACCTGCTGCCAACCGGGCACCGCAGGCAACGCAATCTGCGCGGGGATTTCGGCCACCACCGCCCGCGCGCTGATCGACCAGGCGGCAATGCCGGCAACCAGCGCGGCGATCACGCCAAGGCACATCGTCCCGGAGGTGCGAAAGCGTTCGATCGGGGCGAGCAGCGGCCAGTCGGCAATCGCCTGCCCGTCAACGAAACGGTCATCGCGTGGGCGGTCGAAAAACGGCCACGCCATGGCCAGCAGCAAGCCCATGACCAGCGCGAAGAAAACCCAGCCATAGAAGATGTGGTCAAAACCTACGGCAAATTCGATCCCCTGCGACTGGGCGATATAGATCGTGCCCCAGGCGCGCACGCTATTGGCCAGGATGGGCAAGACAATCGCCGCCACCATGAAGCCTGCGCGCCGCCACCAGCTGACAAAGCAGACATGCGCGGCAAGTGTGCCCAGCGCCACCATCGCCACCAGGAACTTCACGCCCGAACAGGCCTCGGCCACTTCGAACAGGCCGATCGGCGTATCGATGAACACCCCGTCGATCACCGCCGGAATGCCGCTCAGATGCACCAGCGCGATGGTGAGATCGGCGGTAATCATCTGCAGTGCCGGCACCAGCTCGTCACCAAAGGGGACGAGGAACAGCATATAGGCCATAGGAAACAGCAGCGCCGCCGTCACCCGCACGCCCAGCAGAGTTATCGCACTAGCCTGAAGCAACAGCACCAGCGCCAGATGCGTTGCCAGCGCAAGGCCCGTCAAATCGCCCAGCAGCCACAGGAACAGCGCACCCGCGACGCCGATCAGCCCCGGCCACCACGCTTGCGGCGTGATCTTCACCAGCTCGGCCGCGCGCATATGCACCAGCCAGCCGATGATGAAAGGCACGAAAAGGATGTGGTTATAGGTGGAACTGTCCCAGAACTGGCGCGCCATATCGGCCACCACATGGGCGAACATCACCAACAGGAAACCCCATGCCAGCACCAGGTGCAGCAACGGCCGGCGCCAGTGCGGCGCGATGGCCTCGGTCAGCGGAGCGCGGCGCGGAAGGGCAAGGTCACGCAGCACTGCGCGCCTCCTCCCGGTCCATGCCCAGAAAAGCAGGCATACCGGCGAGCATGGCGGGCCATGACTGGTTTTCGGTCACGAAACGCCGTGCGTTCGCGCCCATTGCGCGCGCGACCGGGGGATTAACCAGCAGTTTCACGATCTGCGCCGCAAAGTGCGCATCGTCTCCGCCAATGGCAAAATGCACGCCGTGCTCGGCGGCGATGCCGGTTGCTGCCTCGGCGCTCAGCACTATGGGACGAGCCATCGCCATTGCTTCCAGCACCTTGTTTTGCACGCCTCGCGCGATGGCGAGCGGGGCAACCACCGCATCGGCCGCTGCCAGATAAGGACGCATATCCGCCACCGCGCCGTGCACCGTGCAGCCGGGGATGTTCGCCAGCGCGCGCACCTCGGCAGAAGGCGCACGGCCCACGATATGGAACTGCGCGCCCGGAACATCGCGCTGCACCAACGGAAGGATTCGCCGCGCCATGCAGACAACAGCGGCGACGTTTGGCGGGTAATCCATTTGCCCGGTAAACAGCAGATGCGGCCCCGCACCGACCATGCCAGCAGCGGGTTTCACCGTATCGGGCGCAAAGTAATCCGCATCAATCCCGTTGCCCATCACCTGGATGGAACGAGCCTGCGGCGCGCGCGAGGCAAACAGTGCCGCTTCCGCCTCGCTGATCAGCAGCGTATGATCGGCGCGCGCAGCCAGCGCCGCCTCAACCTGCGCCAGCAGCCGCCCCTCGCGCGCATGGATCCGCGCCATCGGGCCGCGCGCATTGCGGGCATAGGCTTCGAACTTGGCCGAATCGACATCGCACAGATCGACCACCAGCCGCCCTTGCCAGGATTGCGGCACGAATTGGCCCATCTGCCCGGAAAAGACAAAGACCGCTGCGAACCGCCCGCTGGCCAGTTTTTCCTGCACCCATGCCGAAAGCCGCGCATCCGCATAGGCGGCAAGGCTGATGGGCCGCGCTTTCAGAACGGCCTCTACCCCCGCGAGCGGCAAAGGCTTGCGGCGGGTAATCACGCAAGTGGATGCGGCCAGCGCGGCCAGCTCGCCTTCAAACGCGCGGTTGGCATCGTCATCCACGAAGCAGCCGACATGCACCGGCGCGATTTCCGCCAGCGCACGCAGCACATGGGCGGAACGGATGCGGTCGCCCCGGTCGGGCGGAAAGGGCAGCCGATGCGCCAGGAACAGGATGTCGCCGCCCATCACCCCAGCCCCCGCGCAATCAGCGGGCCAAGGCGGTTCGCCACCGGCAAGGGCAGCTTCTTCCACAAGGCGATGCGCGCGGCATGCTTTGCGCTGGTCGGATCAGCGTCGCGCCGCGCATGGCCGGGCGCTGTCCATACACCATAGCTGAGCGGTTGCGGTTCGAACCCCCAATTGCGTTTGAAGTGATAGGCACCGCTGCCGGTCTTGCTGCGCCCGAAATCGAACCGGTCGCAGCCGCGCGCGCGGGCGTGGTTCATCAGCGCATAATACATCACATCATTGGCGCGCCAGTGCCGCGCCGCTGCTATACCGCCGCCCCAATAGGGCATGACCGCGCCCGCGTGATACAATGACAGCACGCTCGAAAGCGGTTCGCCTTCGCGCCACACGGTCAGAATATCCGCATCGAGCGCGTCCATCACCGCATCGAACAGGCTGCGCGGAAAAACCGGCGTGCCCAGATTGCGCACGCTTTGCGCATACACCGCGTAATGCGCCGCCCGGTCGCTTTCGGCGCGGCCAATCGTCACCTTCATTGCGTGGCCCAGCCCGCGCCGCACTTCGGCGCGCTGCTTGCGCGGAATCGCAAGCAATTGCGCTGCGTCATCGGCGGCAAGAGGGGCGACGAACCCGCAATGGCTTTCGCGGCGCAATTCCCAGCCATCGGGCACAGGCCCGCCGCGCAGTTCGACCGTCGTGCAGCTGAGTCTTTCCGCCAGTTCCTGCGCGCCTTTGGCCAGAATGCGCGCCGCAGCAGGATCGCACGCCAATATGCCGCCTTCCACGGCAAAGCCGCTCGAAGCCAGCACCCTGCCGAACAAGGGAGAATGGATTTCGCTGAGCGGCAGGTATCCGGCAATCTGCCCGCCCCGCTCGGCCAGCAACGCACGCGCGGCGTTTCCGGTGCCGCGCTCCACCGCCAGCAACCATGCCGGGCGGTGAAACACGCTGCCGCCATTCCCGGAAGCGAACGCCTCGACCCGCGCGCACTCCTGCGGATCGGCTAGATCGGCCGCGCGCACGGTCAGGGGCCGAATGGACACCTCAGGCGAGGCAAAGGGCGCGTTCATGCCGCCCGCGCTTGCAGCAACGCCTTCTCGCGGTGGGCCAGCACATCCATCCGGCCCCAGGCAAATTCGTGGATCAGCTGGCGCAGCTTGGGCGCCATCTTGTCCAGATTGGTGTAATGGCGCAGCCGTGATTTCAGCGGCGCGCCCGCTACGCGCGGTTGGCCGGGATCGATTTCCCACGGGTGGAAATAGAAGATCGCCGGTCGCCCGTCTGTGCGATTGACCTGCCGGATGGCCCAGCGCGAAAAGGCATAGGGCAGCACGCGGAAAAAGCCGCCGCCGCCAGCCGCCAGCCGCTTGCCGCCGAACATGGCGGTGGTGACGGGTATTTCCACCAGATCGGCCCAGGGCAAGGGACGAAAGGCAAAGCGCGGCGCGTCGGCCCAGCCGTAATGGTCATGCGCCACCGGCGCGACGCTGCTGGAATAGGCATATCCCTGCTCTACCAGTTCGGCAAAGGCCCAGGGTGTGCGGTGGTCGATGGAGAAGCTGGGCGCGCGGTAACCGGTAACGGGCAGGCCGGTTGCATCCTCGATCGCGATGCGCGCCTTGCGAATGTCTTCGGCAAACTCGGCCGGGGTCAGCTTGAATACGCGCGTATGGTCCCACCCGTGGCTGGCGACCTCGTGTCCGCGTGCGGCAACTTCGCGCAGCAAGCACGCATGGCGCTGCGCCACCCAACCCAAGGTGAAGAAAGTGGCGCTGGCCCCGGCTTCGTCGAAAAGGTCGAGAATGGCGTGGACATTGCGTTCCACCCGGTCATCCAGTCCAGCCCAGTCCCCGCGCTCGATCACATCTTCGAACGCGCCGACCTGGAACCAGTCCTCGACATCGACCGACAGGCCGTTGACAATGCGGCTTTGCGCATCAGCCTGTCCACGGATGGTCAACGCATTCACTGTTGATTGTCCCTTCAGGCCGCCTTGCTTTCGTCCATTTCGCCTTCGATCCATTCGATCAGCATGGTCAGCGTCTGGCGGATCGTGCGCTCCTGTTCAAAATTGCGCGCTTCGAGCCGGGCAATCTGTTCCTGCAGCGCGCGGATTTCCGGCTGGATCGCCTGCGCCACGGCGGCATCCTGCTGATTGGCCATTTCGATTACCGCCTGTTGCAGTTCGGCAATCTGCGCATCGCGTTCGGCCAGCAATGTGTCGAGCATTTGCGCATCAATCCCTGTGCCGGTGGCGGGCGACACATCAGCTTCGAAAGCCTGAGTAGGCTCAGGCGCGGCCGGGGGCCCGTGCAGCGGCTGCGGCGTGACCACGGGAAAGGCGCGCTCGCCCGCCATCTCGTCCAGCACCGATTGCAGCATGGCCGCATCGATGCGGCTGCGTTCTTCCACCGCGCCGAGCAGCAGCAGGCGATTGGCGATCTGGTTCACGCGGCGCGGCACGCCGCCGCTCGCCTCGTAAAGCTCGGCAAACACGCGCTGGTCGAAGGCGGGGTTGCCTTGCCAGCCGACCTTTTCCAGCCGGTGCACGATATAGGGCTCGATCTCGCATTTCTGCATCGGTTCCAAATGGTGCGCGGCGATCACGCGCTGGCGCAGCTGTTCCAGATCGGGGTGGCTTTGCAGCGTGGTGCGAAACTCCGGCTGGCCCAGCAGCAGCGTTTGCAGCAGGGGATGGTTGCCCAGTTGGAAGTTGGACAGCATCCGCAGTTCTTCCAGCGCGGATACCGCAAGGTTCTGCGCCTCGTCCACCACCAGCAGGCAGCGGCGACCTGCGCGCGCCTCGTCATGCAGCAGCGCCTCTATCGCGCCAAGCGCGCTGGCCTTGTCGTGCCCTTCGATGTCGAGACCAAAGGCCTGCGCGACCACATGCACGATCTCCTCGCCATCCAGCTTGCTGGTGACGACCTGCGCGACGGTCACCTGCGCCGGGTCGATATTGGCCATCATATGCGCGACCAGCGTGGATTTGCCCGCGCCAACCTCGCCGGTGATGACGATAAAGCCTTCACCCTGCGCGAGGCCATATCCCAGATAGGACAGCGCCTTGCGGTGCGTGACCGAGCGGAAATAGAACTCCGGATCGGGGGTAAGCTGGAAGGGCTTTCCGGTCAGGCCATAGAAATCGTCAAACATGGATCGGCTCCCTCGGATCCGTCAGAAGGAATAGCGCAGGCCCACAAGGGCGCTGGCATTGGTGTAATCGGGCAAGGCTTCGCGCACGACGCCATCGACGCCAACGGCAGCTGTCCCGGTCAACCCGCGGATAAGCTGGCGGTAATAGGCAAGCGCAGCGGAATAGCCCATGCCCTGACCCTGGCTGTCGAACCCGCTGTCGAACCAGTTGGCATAGGCATTGGCGGAAATGCCTGACGCCTGATCGAGTTGCTGGCTGGCATAGGCACCTGCCCAAATGGTCTCGTCCACAAGGCCATCGACATTGGCGAGCGCACTTCCGGCGGCGGCGATATATCGGCGCTGGTCGTAGCCCGCCGCCACGCCGTAACTGGTGCGCCCTGTCCCGCGCGCGATCGAGCCGACCACGCCCCGGCTGCGGAATACCGCGCTGCGCAGCGACCCCAGATTTCCCAGCGCGCAAGAGCCGCCTTCCAGCGCCGCCACGCAGCCGCCCAGATCGCCGGTCAGCAGATTGCGGAAGGCCTGGAACTCTGTCGGCAGACCCGCCAGATTGTCCACCAGCACGCCGCCAAAGCTGTTGATCGTGTCATAGGCGCCGATATTCACCGATGTGCGCGGATTGGGGGCATAGGAGAACGAGCCGGTATAGGTCATCGAACCGTAACGCCGCCCCACCGTGGCGGTGAGCGAGGTGCGGCTGCTGGGCCGCCACATCACGCCCGCATCCCAGATCAATCCGTCGGTTTCGTAAGCGATGGTGCGGGGGGAGGATTTGTCGGTGACGAAACGGCCATCGGGGCCCACCACCGGATCGCCATCCCCGTCGCGCAGCGCATCGCGTGCCGAAACCTGCACATCCTCGTAACCCACGCCGCCCACCAGCGCGAGCGTGGGGGACAACGGCACGGTCACATCACCGCGCACATGGCGGTCATCCAGCCGCTGATCGAGGTTGGAGACATCCTGCCGATTCCAGCCGCCGCCCACACCCACGCCAACCGGCAATACCGTGTCCGGCGCAAATCCCGCGCGCGCGGCGGCCTGCTGGCTGAGGCTGGAATCAAAAATGTCCACTGGCTGATCGCCCGGCGCCAGCACCACTGCATCGGGGGCCTCCACGCGGGTGTAGCCGATGCGGTAGCCGGCGGTCACTTCCAGTTGGTCGATATTGGTTTGCAGCGAAGGCCCGGCATAGACCGAATAGACCTGGCTGGTGGAACTGTCGTCCACATCGAAACCGCCCAGCGAAGTCGCACCGCCGCTTTCCACGCGGGTGCGCGCGGCAAGGCCGCCTGCCTCCACCGTCAAGCGACGCGGCACCAGCGCGAGCGAGGTGCGGGCAATCCCGCTGATCGCATCGCCATCCTCGACATCGCCATACCCGATGCGCCGTTCATAGCGCAGCGAAAGCGAGCCAGCGCTGTTGCGGCCGGCAAAGCCTGTATCGACCCCTGCGGCAAGCCGGGTGTACGTCACCACATCGTCACCCGGCGAAAGCTCGGCGGTAAGCACCTGTGCCGCCTCGATATAGGGCTGCACATTGACATAGCGCCCGGATTGGCCGCGCGCCGAACCACTGGCTTCTGCGCCAGTCGACACGGCCGCTTGCGCAAGGGCGGGCACGGGTGCCATCAGGCACATCGCGAGAGAGGTGGCCGCCAGCAGGCGGGGGACAAAAGATCGGGGCATCCTAGCCTCCATATCCGTAATACGAGCCGAAGCGGCGGCCGCTGGGGCTGAAACGGGCATCGTTCAAAAGCAGCTTGAGGTCGGGGCAACTGGACAGCAGCGTCAGCGCATCTTCCAGCGCGCTCTGCCCGGTCTTGTCGGCGCGGGTGACGACAACCGCCTGCCCCACATGGTGGGCCAGATCGGCGGCGGGCGATGCGGCCAGCGCAGGCGGGGAATCGAAGATCAGCACCCGTTCGGGCGCGCCCTGCGTCAACCGTGCGAGAACCTCTGCCGTGCGCGCGCTGGCGAGGTATTCGCTGTCGGCGTGGGTCTGGTTCCCGGCAGGCAGGACATAGAGCCCGGCGATATCGGTGGCGATCACGCAGTCCTCTATCGCGATGGCGGGATTGGCGAGCGCATCCATCAGGCCCGGCCCCTTGGGCAGGCCCAGCAGCGACAGGATTGATGGCTTGGCGACATCGGCATCCACCAGCACCACTTCGCAATCGCGCTCGGTCGCCAGCGCCAGCGCCAGATTGGTGGCGCAGAAGGTCTTGCCTTCATTGGGCAGGGGCGAACACACCAGTATGCGCTGCGCCAGATCGGCGCGAGGGCCTTCCGTCCCCGCGCGCACCGATTTGAGCAGTTGGCGCTTCACGATGCGGAATTCCTCCAGCAGCGTGGTAACCGGGCCTTCAGGGTTGATGAGCCCGTTATAGGCAAGCCTTTCCCGGTCGATCACGCCGCGACGGCGGGTGAGTTCGATGCGCGGGGCCGGTGGCTCGGAAGGAGCAGCAACCGGGGCGTCTGCCTGTGGTGGTGCGGTGGTAACCGCAACAGCGTCAGCCGGCGGATATGGCGGGGCGGATTCGCTCGCCTCCGCTGCGGCGCGACGCGTGACCTTGTTGTTCAGCGGCCGGTTGACGGGCTGGGCCAGTTCGCGCGGAACGGGTGCGGGGGCAAAGCCCGACTTGCCAATCAGGCCCTCGGCCCGCTCGAACAGCGACTTGCCCCCGGCCTTGCCCGCATCGTCAGGGCTGCCGGGCAGAGGGATCTTGCTGTGTTCGGTCATGCGTTCCCCCTCACGCCATCAGCCCGCGCTGCGCGATTTCCAGGCCAAGCAAGACCACGAAGACAACGCCCAGCCCGCCCGACGCGGCGGCAAAATATTTCATCCGGCGTGCCGCCACTTCCTTGCCCGCCACCGTCAGCGCATGGCTGACCGTGCCGATCACGGGCAGATCGAATGTCCGCTCAAGCTGGCTGGCGGTGGAGAAGGTCGAGCCGAGTTTGCTGAGCGCGAAGGCCGTGCCTGCGCCCGCGCCAAGGCCAAGGATCAACACGCCGAACAGCAACAGCGGCCGGTTGGGGGCGGCGGGCTTGCGCGGGGTGGACGGCGGATCGACCACTTCGAACTGCACCGCGCTGCGCTCGGTCTCCACCTGCCCGCGCAGGCGCAACTGTTCGCGGTCGCGAAGCAATTCTTCATACTGGGTGCGCAGCACTTCGTAATCGCGGCTGATGCGCTGCGCTTCGGCCGATACGCCCGGCTCGCGCGATTGGCTCGCCATGACCGAGGAGATTTCCGCCCGCAGCGCCGCTGCGCGCGATTGCAATGCCTGCACCGAGGCAAGCCTCTGCGCGCGCATGGTGACAAGCGATGTGTAGGCCGGATTCTGTGTCCCGGTTGCACCATTGTCCGCCGCAGCCCGCTCGCGCAGGGTGGCGATCTGCCGGGTAATGGTGACGACGTCGGGGTGCTGATCGGTCAGGCCTTGCGCCCGGTATTGGCTCAGCGTCGCCTCGGCCTGCGCCAACAGCACGCGCGGGCCGCCGCCTTCGGCCGTCAGCAATGTGCGCGGCGTGCTGGCAATCTGCCCGTCGATGGCAGCCAGCGCACTTTCCGCCGCCGCCAGATCCGCCTCGACGCTGCGCAATTCCGCGCGTGAGGCATTGAGACTTTGCTGAAGCGCGGCGGTGCCGCCGATCAGTTCGGGATGCAGCGCTTCGAACTCCAGCCGGCGTTGCTCGGCCTCTTCCAGTTCGCGCTGGCGCTGGGCGAGCTGTTCGTTGATGAAATCGATCGAACTGGCCATGTCGCCGCGCGCACCGCCCAGGTTTTCCTCGCGGAAGATGTCGATCATGCGCTGCACAATGGTCTGCGCCAATAGCGCGTTTTCGCTGTCGCTCAGGTTGCGCCGCCCGCTGCTGGCGGTGATTTCGAACATGTTTTCGCCTTCGGAGGTGACCTTGATGTCCTTGGACAAGGCCTCCACCGCGCGTTCCATGTCGCTGGCATCGGTAATTCCGTCGCCCAGCGAGGTGGAGCGGACCACCTTTTCCAGATTGACCGCGCTCACCAATGTCTGACGCACACGCTCGATCCCGCGCTGCCGGCTCGCGGTGCCGATGCCGATCTGTTCGGCCAGCACATCATCGAGCTGCACGAAAATGCGCGCTTCCGAGGCATAGGAATTGGGGATCAGCGCCACAGCCAGCCACCCGGCCAGACACACTGCCCAAGCAATGCCCAGCGCCAGCCAGCGCCGGTTCCAGACCGACCAGATCGCCGCGCGCACTTCTTCAAGGAGGAGGTTCAATGCCCGTCGCTCCCTGTCAGAACATGCTTTCGGGGATGATGATCACATCCCCCGGCATCAGCATCACATTCGCCTCGCTCTGTCCCCGGCGCAGCAGATCGTTGAGGCGCAGGCCGTATTCCTGCTGACGACCGGTGGTGCGATCAAACCGGATCAGGCGTGCGCGGTTGCCTGCGGCAAATTCGGACAAGCCGCCCACCGCGATCATCGCGTCGAGCAGCGTCATATTGGCGCGATAAGGCAGCGAGGCCGGCTGTTCGGTCGCGCCCACAATGCGCACCTGCTGGCTGAACGTGCCGGCAAACTTGTTGACGATCACCGTCACCAGCGGATCGGCGATGTATTGGCTCAGTTGCAGGCGGATATCCTCGGCCAGCATGGTGGGCGTCTTGCCCACGGCGGGCATATCGGCAACCAGCGGCGTGGTGATGCGGCCATCGGGGCGCACCTGCACTTCGGCGCCCAGCTCGTCATTGCGCCAGACATGGATGGTGAGTTCGTCGAGCGGGCCAATGACATATTCCTCGCCCGGCCCTTCCTGCATGGCGACAAAGGTAGCAGGCGCAAGGCGCGGCGCGGTGCCGGGGCTGGCGCAACCCGTCAGCACCAGCGATGCCGTGGCACCGGCAGCCAGCAGGGAGGCAGTTCTGTTCCTTCGCATTGCGCGCGTCCTCAAAGGTGTTCGGGCAACAGAAGCGGCGGCGGGAAAAGCCCGCCACGGCTCCACGGCCCCTTGGATCCAGCGTGCACACTGGCCAAAAAGGGTGAACATTGCGTTAGCCTTGGCCTCGAAACGCCCTGATTTGCGGGATTTTCAAGGCGCTGTCCCGAAAGGGGACGCAGATCGGTGAAGAGCTTAAACGAGCAATTCGCGCGCCGGTCCCTGCCCCAGAAAGGCGGAAGGACTGGCGCTGGCGCCATAGGCCCCGGCGCAGAACACGGCCACCAGATCGCCCACCTCGGCACGCGGCAGATGCGCCTGATCCGCCAGCCGGTCGAGCGGGGTGCACAGGCACCCTACCACACTGGCCTCCTCCTCTGCCGCTGCGTCAAACCGGGTGGCGATGGCGAGCGGATAATTGCGACGCACCACCGTGCCGAAATTGCCGCTGGCGGCCAGTTGGTGATGCATCCCTCCGTCGCAGACGAGAAAAACCTGCCCGTGGCTTTCCTTCCGGTCGACAATGCGGGTCAGGTAAACCCCCGCCTCGCCCACAAGATAACGGCCGAGTTCGATCGCAATTTCCGTATCTTCCAGCCCTGACGGGACGCTCGCAAGGCGCACCGCCAGCGCGCTGCCCACGGCGGCAATGTCGAGCGGGCGGTCCTTGTCAAAATAGGGAATGCCAAAACCGCCCCCCATGTTGAGATGCACCAGCGGTGCGCCGATTTCGCGCGTCAGCCGCACGGCCAAATCCAGCACCTTGCCCTGCATCTCGATCACCGCGCCCGCATCGAGCGCCTGGCTGCCGGTGTAGATATGCAGGCCGCGCCACACCGCCCCGCCCGCGATGATCTCACGCGCCAGCGGCACAACCGCGCTCTCATCCACGCCAAAGGGCTTGGCTCCGCCGCCCATCTTCATGCCCGATCCGCGCAACTCGAAATCGGGGTTCACCCGGATGGCAAGGCGCGGCGCTACACCCAAAGCTGTGCCGATGGCGAGCGCACGGCGCGCTTCGCCAGCTGATTCCAGATTCAGCGTCACACCCTGCCGGATCGCGGCGGTGAGTTCCCCATCGGTCTTGCCCGGCCCGGCAAAGCTGATCTCGCGCGGGGTAAATCCCGCCTTGCGCGCCATCGCCAACTCGCCGCCCGATGCAATGTCGAGCCCGTCGACCAATTCGGCCATATGTTCGAGCAGCGGCGCGAAGGGATTGGCTTTCATCGCGTAATGAATCTTCAGCCGCGCGGGCATGGCTGCGCGCAGGGCCGCCATACGCGCATCAATCAACGCCCGCGCATAGACGAACAGCGGCGTTCCGCCCGCCTCCTTCACCAGCGCAGATGCCTTGCGCCCGCCAATCGCCAATTCGCCATCGCGCGCGGCAAAACCGGGGGGAATGGGGCCAAGCGGCTTCATTGCGCCGCCTCGCCCTGCACCATCCGCGCCAGCGCGGCGCGGTCAATCTTGCCATTGGGGCCAAGCGGCATGGCGTCGAGATAGCGGATCGTGTGCGGCTGCATGAAGCCGGGCAAATCACGCCGCAACGCATTGTGCAAGCCATCTGCATCACCGGAACCGCGCACGAACAGGCAGATCGCCTGCCCCAACCGTGCATCGGGCACGCCCATCGCGACCGCCTCCACCGCAAGGCCGGTGGCAAGCGCGGCCTCCTCCACTTCGGAAGGGCTGATGCGGTTGCCCGCGCTCTTGATCATCGCATCGCGCCGGCCCACGAAATAGAGCAGCCCTGCCGCATCGCGCACCACCCGGTCGCCCGACCACACCGCCATCCCGCCATAGGCCGAGGCTGCGGGCGCGGGGCGAAACCGCTCCGCCGTGCGTGCTGGGTCGTTCCAATAACCCTGCGCCACCAGCGGCCCGCAATGCACCAGCTCCCCCTCCTCGCCATCGGCCGTGATTTCTCCCGCATCGTTGACCACCAGAACCTCGGCAAAGGGGATCGCCCTGCCCATCGAAGTGGGGTGGCTGTCAATCAGCGCGGGATCGAGAAAGGTCGAACGGAAGGCTTCGGTCAGGCCATACATCGCAAACAGCCGCGCCTGCGGGAAAGTGCCGCGCAGCCGCCGTACCAGATCCACCGTCAGCGCGCCGCCACTATTGGTCAGGCGGCGGAGCGGAATGACAGATTCGGGCGGCCAATCCGCATCCAGCACCTGCACCCACAGGGGCGGCACAGCGGCCAGCGTGGTGACGCCGTGCCGCGCACAGGCCTTCACCACATCGCGCGGCAGCAGGTAATCGAGCGGCACCGCGCATCCGCCCGCCACCCATGTGGAAAGCAACTGGTTCTGCCCGTAATCGAAGCTCAGCGGCAGCACGGCCAATGTCACATCATCGGCCGCCAGCCCCAGATAATGGGCAACGCTGACCGCCCCCAGCCACATATTCGCATGGCTCAGCATCACCCCCTTGGGCCGCCCGGTCGATCCGCTGGTGTAGAGGATCGCCGCCAGATCAGCCGGATCGGCGGCTGACGGTGGCATTTCGCGCCCGTCCGCATAGGCAATAGCCAAAGCCGCCCCCTCCTCCACCACCTGGCACCCGGCGGGAAGGTCGCCGCTCTCCAGCGTGACAAGCCGCGCAGGCGTGCCGATCAGCAGGCGGGCCCCGCAATCGGCAAGAATATGGTTTACCTGCGCCCGTTTGAGCAGCGGATTGATCGGCACATGAACAAGGCCGGCGCGGGCCGCTGCCAGCGGCATCAGGCAGGTCACTTCACCCTTGGCGGCCCATGTCGCCACCCGCGCGCCGGATTCCAGCCCCAGCGAATCCAGCCAGCCCGCAAGCTGCGCGACACGGCTTCTTAAGTCCTTCCAGCTAAGCGTGCCCTCGCGCAGGATCAGCGCCGCATCGCCATCGACCCCGCACACTGCGAGGTGATCGAGCGGGCGCGGCACGGGATCGGGCGCAGTGGACACATGAACTCCATCTGGAGAAGCGGGCTTTGGGCGAAATCGCCTATCACGACACGGTTAACGAACTGCATGGCCTTGGCCTGTGCGGCAAGGGGCCGTTTGCGCGGGTGGAATGGTTTGCGGCCCTGGAAGCGGCGGGCGCGCGCGCCTTTCTCCCCATGGCCCGCGACAGCAGCGGCACCATCGTCTTGCCCCTGATGCGCGGAGCCAAAGGGCTGGAGGTGCTGACCAACTGGTATGCCTTCACCTGGGCGCCGCTGGAATCGGCAGGGGCCAGCCCTGACCTGCTCGATCTCCTGGCGCGCAGCTTGCGGTCCCATGTCCTGACCCTGTCCAAGCTGGACGAAGCCACCGCCGATCGGCTGGCGGCCACCTTTCGCCGCGCGGGCTTTTTTGTCAGGCGCGACATCTGCGACACCAACCACTTTCTCGCCATCGACGGGCGCAGTTTCGCCGAATATCTCGCCTCCCGACCCGGCGCATTGCGCACCACGCTGAAACGCAAGGCAAAGAAGGTGGTGGTGCGCCTGTCCCGCCGCTTCGACGCCGATGACTGGGCCGCTTACGAGGCAATCTATGCGGCAAGCTGGAAACCGGCCGAAGGCGATCCGGCCTTGCTGCGCGCCTTTGCCAAGCAGGAGAGTGCACGCGGCCATTACCTGTTCGGCATGGCATTGGCCGATGGCCAGCCGGTGGCCGCGCAGTTCTGGAGCGTGGAGGATGGCACGGCCTATATCCACAAGCTGGCCCATCTGCCCGCCGCGGAAGCGCTTTCCCCTGGCACCACGCTGACCGCCGCGCTGATGGAGCAGGTGATTGACCGCGACCGCGTGGCCGAAGTCGATTTTGGCACCGGCAATGACAGTTACAAGGCGGACTGGATGGACGCGGTGCGCCCGCGCTTTGCGCTCACCTGCATCCATCCAGCCGCGCCGCGCCACTGGCCACTTCTGGCCAAGGCACTGATCCGCAACCTTGTATCGCCCCCTTCCGACGATTAGGGGCGCAATATGACCGACCCATCCCTGATCGAGACTGAACTGCGCGCAGTCTTGCGCGATTGCCTTGGCCTGCCGCAACACCGCGTGGACGCATTTGACGCAGATACCGGCCTGTTTGGCCACCTGCCCGAACTCGATTCCATGGCGGTCGCAACCTTGCTGACCGAGATGGAGGATCGGCTTGCGATCACGATCGAGGACGACGAGATTGACGGCGAAATGCTGGAAAGTTTTGGCGCATTGCTGGCCTTCGTCACGGCCAAGCGGCAGGCAGGCTGACCCGCGGTGCACATCGCCAGCTACACTGCGCCGAGCGGGCAGGAGGAACTGGCGCTGACCTTCGGCGATCCGTCCGCCTCCATGCGCCTGCTGGTGCTGCCCGCCTGGTTTGATGAAGCAAACAAGCTGCGGCATTTCACCGTGGAGGTCTTGCGCAGGCTCGAACGCGAAGGGGTTGCCAGCGTGATGCCCGATCTGCCCGGCTGCAACGAAAGCCTCGCCCCGCTGGCAGCGCAGGATCTGGCAAGCTGGCGCGGGGCCGCTCGTGCCGCATCGCAGGCCTATGGATGCACCCATGTGCTGGCCATCCGCGCAGGCGTGAATCTGGCGCCCGATCTGCCCGGATGGGCCTTTGCGCCGCTTGCCGGAAAAGCGGCATTGCGCGCCCTGCTGCGGGCGCGGGTCGTCGCAGCGAAGGAGGCAAACCGCAGCGAAAGCAGCGAGGCCTTGCTCGAAACCGGCAAAGGCGAAGGGCTGGCGCTGGGCGGATATCATCTGGGCGCGGGCATGGTGACGGCGCTGGCCGAGGCGGAACTGCCCGCGCATGGCCTGCACACGCTGACCCCGGCGGATTTTGGCGCGGCGGGCCTGTGGCTGCGCGCCGAGCCCGATCACGATGCCGCGCAGGCCGAAGCGCTGGCAGTGCGAGTCGTGCAGGATTTGGGTGGATGAGTCGTCGCCATTTTACCTTTGCTTGCGCAGGAGAAACGCTCGCCGCCACGCTGGATGATGCGGAAGGCCGGGTGGGCCTGCTGATTGTAACGGGCGGCAACGAGGTACGCAGCGGGGCGTTCAGCGGGCAGGCAAGGCTGGCCGCCCGAATCGCGGCTGCAGGCTATCCGGTGCTGCGATTCGACCGGCGCGGCGTGGGCGATTCCACCGGCAGCAACAGCGGTTTCACCGGAAGCGCGCCCGATATCGCCGCCGCCATCGCGGCTTTCCGCGCACAGGCACCCCATATCGAGCGCCTTGTCGCTTTCGGCAATTGCGATGCGGCCAGCGCGCTGCTGCTTGCCGGCGGTGCAGGATGCGATGCACTGGTGCTGGCCAACCCGTGGACCTTCGATTCGGCGGACGAAGCCCCAGCCCCGCAAGCGGTCCGCGCACGCTATGCGGCAAAGCTGAAATCCCCGCGCGAAGTGCTGCGCCTTCTCAGTGGCGATGTGTCGCTCGCAAAGCTGCTGAACGGCCTGCGCCGTGCTCTCAGTCCCTCTCGGCCCCCTTCGGGCCTGTTGGGCGACATACAGGCCGGGCACGCGCGCTTTGCGGGCAAGACTGCCATCCTGCTGGCCCCAAGAGACCGCACGGCGCAGGCGTTCATGGCGGCGTGGCCTGCCAGCAAGCGACTGTGGCAGCTGTGCGAAGGCGCCGATCACGGATTTAGTGACGAGGCTTCCTCCGCATGGCTTTTCAACGCGTTATTCACCGTCCTTGAGGAAGAGGCTGGCCAGCTCGACATGGGTTGACCAGCGGAACTGACCCACCGGGCGGACCTCAGCCAACCGGTAGCCTGCCGCAGCCAGCAAGGCACCATCACGCGACCAGCTGACGGGATTGCAGCTTACATAGGCGATTTTTGCGACCCCGCTTGCGGCCAGTTGCTCGACCTGCGACCGCGCCCCGGCACGCGGGGGATCAAGCACGACCCCGTCAAACCGCGCCAGTTCTGCCGGTTGCAACGGATTACGGAACAGATCGCGGTGCACCGCTTCAACGGGCCGACGGTGGCGGGATGCGGCCGCCTTGCAGGCCAATACCGCGTCGCGCGCCGCCTCTGCGGCCAGAACCGGGATGTGCGGGGGCAGCGCAAAGGTGAAGGTGCCCAGCCCTGCGAACAGATCAGCCACCGCGCGGCAATCGCCCAGCCATCCGCGCACCGCGCCAGTGAGTGCATCTTCGCCATCCTGCGTCGCCTGCAGGAAGGCGCCTTGCGGAAACGGCACCGCCACGCCGCCCAGCGTCACAGTGACCGGCTCCGGTTCCCAGAATGTTTCCGCGCCAAAACCCTGATCGAGCGACAGCCTTGCCAGAGCGGTGTCGCGGCAGAAATCGAGGAGGTCCTCGGTCTGTTCCAGCCCTTCGACAGGCAGGTTGCGGATGGTGCAATCCACCCCTTGATCGATCAGAGTCAGATCAATCTCGGCCGAAAACTTGCCTTTTCGTTTAGAAAGATAATTGCGTAACCTGCCACTAATCGTGAACAAATCCGGGGCGAGCACATGGCATTCGCGCAGATCCACCACCCGGTGCGATCCGGCGGCATGAAAGCCGATCAGCGCCCGGCCTCCGCCTCCGTTCACTGCCCGTAGCGAAGCCCGGCGGCGCGACCGCGGCGGAGAGAGATGCGTGGGCGCGACCCTTGCGGGCTCCATCCCCTGCGCTCTGGCGGCATGGACCACGCGCCCTTTCACCATGTCCGCAAGCCCGGTATCGTCCACCTGCTGCAATTCGCACCCGCCGCATTGGCCGAAAAGGCGGCACGGCGGATCGATATGGTGCGGCCCCCGTGTGATCGTGCCGTCGGCCGCGACCAGATCGCCCGGCGCGGTGCCGGGAACGTGGCGGCCCGACGCGGTGACGCCATCGCCCTTGGCGGCGATGCGGATGATTTCTTCCAGCCCGCTCACAGAAATGCTCTCCACGCCTGCGGCAGGTGCGCCGCCAGCAGCCCAGCGGAAAATGCAGGACCGGCAAGCCGCGCCGCCTCGGCATGGAGCCAGCACGCCTCTTCCGCCGCCCGAACCGGATCATCAGCACTGGCGGCAAGGCGGCTGGCCACAAGCCCGGCCAGCACATCGCCCGTGCCAGCGGTACTGAGCCAGCTTGAAGCAGGCGGCATGAAAGTGAGCGGCGTCCCCGGTGCGGCAATCAGCGTATCCGGCCCCTTGGCGAGCACCACCGCGCTCAACGCCTCGGCCAGTTCAACGACCTCCTCGATCCGCGCGTCCCCCACAACGCCGAACGCCTCGCTGAGCGCCTCGCGTTCCCCCTCATGCGGGGTCACGATCAGCGCGGCGGTGCGCCCCTGCAGCATGGGGGGCTCCAGAAGGTGCAGGGCATCGGCATCGCACACGGTGGGAATGTCGCGTTCGAGCACCGCGGCCAGAATGGCTTGCGCCTCGCTCCCCCGGCCAAGGCCCGGCCCGATCAGCACCGCGTCGATCCACCGGTCGTGGAGCAATTCCTCGGTCGGAACGCGGCGAAGCACAATGTCGGGCGGCACGGGAAGACCTTCCCGCCCGCTCGTCTCGATCCGGACATAGCCGGCTCCCCCTCCTTGCGCTGCGCGTGCCGCCAGCACCGCTGCACCAGGCATGGCTCCGCCCACCACGCTCAGCAGGCCGCGACTGTATTTGTGCGCGCCCATGGGCGGGCCTGCGAGATGCGGACGGGTTGAGACCCGCATGGCATCGGCCACTTGGGCAATGCCGATATCGACCAGCCGCCGTGCGCCCATCAATTCCATCGCGGGCATCTGCCAATGCGCGGGCTTCCACGCGCCCAACGCAATCGTCAGATCGAAAACCGGGAGGTCGGCGTTGAGACAGGCGCCGCTGTCGGCATCCACCCCGCTGGGCAGATCGACCGCGATGCGCAGGCGATGCGCCCCAGCCAGATCGTTCAGCAACCGCTCCAGCGCCGGGTCAAGCGAACGCGCCAGCC
Source organism: Alteraurantiacibacter lauratis (assembly GCF_037154155.1). NCBI lineage: Bacteria > Pseudomonadati > Pseudomonadota > Alphaproteobacteria > Sphingomonadales > Erythrobacteraceae > Alteraurantiacibacter > Alteraurantiacibacter lauratis. The sequence continues at coordinate 143,629 of NZ_JBANRN010000001.1, read as the reverse complement.
CGCTGCCGAACAGGCAATCGACAAAGACTTCCCCTGCGGAATGGGCAACGGTTTCCCCGCCCCACGATGCGCGCGCCGCGCGGGCTGCAGCCGTGCGCGGCTCCAGCGGTGCCACCACCTGCACCGCCACGCCCCGTTCGCGCAGGATACGCGCAATGACATAGCCATCGCCGCCATTATTGCCCGGCCCGCACAGCACGGTAACCGGACGCCCTGCGGAAAGCCGCCAGATATAATCCGCCGCACCCGCCCCGGCGCGTTCCATCAGGCTGGACACGGTTTCCTCGCCGTCAATCAACGCCTGTTCTGCCGCCCGCATCTGGGCAACGGTGAGGATCTGGTCAGGGCGTGGCATCGCCTGCCGTTTCGCCGGTTCTGCCGGCAATCGTAGCGGGCAGGATATAGCGATCGGCCGCTACCGTCACCGCGATTTCGCCATCATAGACGGTGATCTGCGCCGGGTCCGCACCATCGGCCGCTGCCACGCCCGATCCATCGCCTTGCACCGCAAGACGGCGGAAACCGCCATCCTCGTGATGGATAATCAAAATCAGAGCGCCGTCTTCCACCGCGCGTTCGACGGTGCAGACAGGAGCCAGTTCCGCCGCGCCGCCCGTGGCGCAGGCGATGGTTTCGCCGCGCGCGGCCGCTTCGCCTTCCGCCTCGTCTCCGCTCGCTGAGCAGGCCGCCAGCGCCAGCAGGATGACGGCGGGAACAGGCGCGCGCATATCAGCCGCGCTTGAGTTGCGAAATATCGCGGATCGCCCCGCGCGCGGCACTGGTGGTCATTGCCGCATAGGCCTTGAGCGCGACCGACAGCTTGCGCGGCCGTTCCTTGGCCGGTTGCCATGCGGCATCGCCCCTGGCCTCCATCGCGGCGCGGCGGCGAGCGAGTTCCTCGTCCGAAACCAGCAGGTTGATGCTGCGCTCCGGAATATCGATGGCGATGGTGTCGCCATCTTCCACCAAACCAATCGCGCCGCCCTCTGCCGCTTCGGGCGAGGCATGGCCGATCGACAGGCCCGACGTGCCACCCGAAAAGCGCCCGTCGGTGAACAACGCGCAAGCCTTGCCCAGCCCCTTCGATTTCAGGTAGCTGGTGGGGTAAAGCATTTCCTGCATGCCGGGGCCGCCCTTTGGTCCTTCATAGCGGATCACCACCACATCGCCCGCCTTTACCTGATCGGTCAGGATAGCGGTAACGGCATCGTCCTGGCTTTCGAACACGCGCGCAGTGCCGGTGAACTTCAGGATGCTTTCATCCACGCCCGCGGTCTTCACGATGCAGCCGTCAACGGCGATATTCCCATACAGCACGGCCAGCCCGCCATCCTGGCTGAAGGCGTGCTCCTTGCTGCGGATCACGCCGTTTTCGCGGTCGAGGTCGAGTTCCTTCCACCGGCGGTTCTGGCTGAAGGCGACCTGCGTGGGCACCCCGCCTGGCGCAGCGCGGTAGAACTCATGCACCTTGGGGTTATTGGTGCGGCTGATGTCCCAATCATCCAGCGCATCACCCAGTGTGGGGCTGTGCACGGTGGGAAGCGCAGTGTGAATGAGGCCTGCGCGTTCCAACTGGCCGAGGATCGCCATGATACCCCCTGCGCGGTGAACATCCTCCATATGCACATCGCTTTTCGCCGGGGCGACCTTGGACAGGCACGGCACGCGGCGGGAAAGCCGGTCGATATCCTTCATCGTGAAGTCCACCCCCGCTTCGTAAGCGGCGGCGAGCAGATGCAGCACGGTGTTGGTTGATCCGCCCATCGCAATATCCAGCGTCATCGCGTTTTCGAACGCGGCAAAGCTGGCGATGGAGCGCGGCAGGACGCTCTCGTCGTCCTCCTCGTAATAACGCTTCGCCAGCGCCACGGAGAGGCGGCCGGCGCGTTCGAACAGGCTCTTGCGGTCGGCATGGGTGGCCAGCACCGATCCGTTGCCGGGCAGCGACAAGCCCAGCGCCTCGGTCAGGCAGTTCATCGAATTGGCGGTGAACATGCCGCTGCACGATCCGCAGGTGGGGCAGGCGGAACGCTCGATCTCGGCCACTTGCTCATCGGTGTAACTGTTATCCGCGGCGGCAACCATGGCATCGACCAGATCGAGCGCATGTTCCTTGCCATTGAGTACGACCTTCCCCGCTTCCATCGGGCCGCCCGACACGAACACCGCCGGAATGTTGATCCGCATCGCGGCCATCAGCATGCCCGGCGTGATCTTGTCGCAGTTGGAAATGCACACCATGGCGTCCGCGCAATGCGCGTTGACCATGTATTCGACGCTGTCGGCAATCAGATCGCGGCTGGGCAACGAATAAAGCATCCCGTCATGGCCCATGGCGATGCCATCATCCACCGCGATGGTGTTGAATTCCTTGGCGACCCCGCCCGCCGCCTCGATCTCGCGCGCGACCAGTTGGCCCAGATCCTTCAGGTGCACATGGCCCGGCACGAACTGGGTGAAGCTGTTGACCACCGCGATGATCGGCTTGCCGAAATCCTCATCCTTCATGCCGGTGGCGCGCCACAGGCCGCGCGCGCCGGCCATGTTGCGGCCGTGAGTGGTGGTGCGGGAACGGTAGGCGGGCATTGTCGTGTCTCCTTGCGGCCCATGCTCTTGTCACCTTGGACGACAGGGTCAAGCGCTTTGCAAGGCCGCCCCCCGCAAGCCGCGCCGGATTAGGCCATCCGGCCTAGGCGCTGCCGAGGCGCTGAACGCAGGTTTTCGCCATGCGCACCAGCATATCGGCAAGGCCGGGCTGGAACTTTTCCCGCCCCGCAATATCCTGCCGCAGCTCTATGCCCACATAGGGCAGGCCAACCGGCTCGCAATGCCGGTTCATCGTGGCGTTGAGCAGGACGCCCGAATAGGGCTCCTGATCGCCCACAGTCAGGCCTTCGACCTCCAGCATGGAGATGGCAATGCGCGCGGCACGGTCATCGCGGTTGTAAAGGACGCCCACTTGCCATGGCCGGGGCTTGTCGCAGGTGGCAAGCGCCGGGGTAAAGCTGTGCAGCGAGACGACCAGCGCCGGTTTCATCTCTGCCAGCAGGTCGGCCAAGGCCGCGTGGTATGGATCGAAGAACCGGGTGAGCCGCGCCTCGCGCTCCTCTCGCGACAGGGCATTGCCGGGTATGGTGTGCCCGTCACTGCTGGCGGGCACCACGCCAGCGCTGTCGCGGTCGCGGTTGAAATCGCACACAAGGCGGCTGACCTGGCCCTGAAACGCGGCAAAGCCCGCCTGCTGCGCCATGATCGTGCCGATGGCCTCCACGCCGATATCGATGGCGATATGTTCGCCCAGCAATTCGGGTGCGATACCGAGGTCGATATCATCGGGCACGCGGTTGCTGGCGTGATCCGACACGACAAGGACACCGCCGGGTTGCGGCTGGCCAACAAGGCGATAGGCTTCGTGATCCATTTTCCTGCAATTAGCGGAGCTTGCCCGCCAATGTCCACCAATCGGGACGAAATTCGCTGATCACTGCCGCCGCCGCATCGCGCTGCCATTCGTGCTCGTAAAGGGCATAACAGGTTGCGCCGGAGCCGGACATTTCCACCTTCCACGCGCCGCCCGTCAACCGAAGGCGCAGGAGCACTTCACCAATGCCGCGGCACAGCCCGGCCGCGGGCCGGCGCAAGTCGTTCCGGCCTGCCTGGGCGATTTCGCGCGCGGTTCCCTGCGGCAGGGCGCCACGGTCGATACCGTCCCACGCCTTGAATACCGGGCCGGTGGCAAGCGGCACCCGCGGGTTGACCAGCAGCACGGGCGTTCCCCCCAAATCATCGACCACCTCGGCCCTGTCCGCACCGGTGCCCATCCCGATATGCGTGCGGCTTTCGACGCAGGCAGGCACATCCGCGCCCAATTTTGACGCCCGCGTGCGCCAGTCATCGGGCAGACCGTGCAGCGCCTGCACCATGCGGAACACCGCGCCTGCATCCGCCGATCCGCCGCCAAGGCCAGCGGCAACCGGCAGGTTCTTTTCCAAGGTCACGGCAAGCCCCCGCGCGCGCGGCAGCGCGGACAGCGCTTTTGCCACCAGATTATCGAACGGATTGTCCAGCCCGCCCGCAAACGCGCCCACGGTCGTCACGCTGTCCTGCGCTGCGGGATGCGCGGTCAGCACGTCGCCGGCATCGACGAAGGCGAACAGTGTTTCCAGCTCGTGATAGCCATCCTCGCGCCGCCGCCGCACATGCAGGGCAAGGTTGATCTTGGCATAGGCGATTTCTCTCACAGGCCAGCCATCACATATTCGGATAGGTCGGGCCGCCGCCGCCTTCGGGCGTGACCCAATTGATGTTCTGGTTCGGGTCCTTGATGTCGCAGGTCTTGCAGTGGACGCAGTTCTGCGCATTGATCACATAACGCGGCTCGCTGCCATCCTCCTGCAACCATTCATAGACCGCCGCCGGGCAATAGCGCGTCGAGGGCCCGGCATAGACGCCCAGCTCGCTTGTCCGCTGCAATTCCATGTCCGCCACTTTCAGGTGGCACGGCTGATCCTCGGCATGGTTGGTGCCCGAAAGGAACACGGAAGACAGACGGTCGAATGTGATCTTGCCATCAGGCTTGGGATATTTGATCGGCTGGTACAGATCGGCACGCCCCGTGCTTGCCGCATCGGTATGGTGCCCCAGTGCGCCGGTGATCTTCACACCCAAAGTGCGCAGCCACATATCCGCACCTGCAAACAGGCTGCCCAGTCCGCCGCCGAATTTGGCGACCAGCGGCTGCGCGTTCTGCACCTTCTTGAGTTCGTCCGCGATCCAGCTTGTCCTCACTGCCGCATCGTAATCGGCCAGCGTGTCCCTTTCGCGGCCTGCCGCCAGTGCGGCGGCGATGCTTTCGGCGGCCAGCATCCCGCTTTTCATCGCAGTGTGGCTGCCCTTGATGCGCGGCACATTGACGAAGCCCGCCGCGCAGCCGATCAGCGCCCCACCGGGGAAGGCGAGCGTCGGCACACTCTGCCAGCCGCCCTCGTTGATGGCGCGCGCGCCATAGGCCACGCGCTTGCCGCCCTCGATCACCGCGTGGATAGCCGGGTGCGTCTTCCAGCGCTGAAACTCCTCGAACGGGGAGACATAGGGGTTCTTGTAATCAAGCGCGGTCACAAAGCCCAAGGCCACTTGCCCATCGGCCTGGTGGTAGAGGAACCCGCCGCCCCAGCTGTCGCTTTCCGACAGCGGCCAGCCTTGCGTGTGGATCACCCGCCCCGGCTCATGCCGATCGGCAGGAATGTCCCACAACTCCTTGATCCCAAGCCCATAAACCTGCGGCTGACAGTCTGCGTCCAGCGCAAATCGCGCCTTCATCTGCTTGGTCAGATGGCCGCGCGCGCCTTCGGCAAACAGCGTGTATTTCGCGTGCAGTTCCATGCCCGGCTGGTAATCGGGCTTGTGGCTGCCATCGGCGGCGATACCCATGTCCTGCGTGGCAACGCCCCTGACATTGCCGGCCTCATCGAACAGCACTTCGCTTGCCGGAAAGCCGGGGAAGACCTGCACGCCCAGCCCCTCAGCCTGTTCGGCCAGCCATCGCGTCAGATTGCCGAGTGATCCGGTGAAATTGCCCTTGTTGCTCATCAAGGGCGGCATCAGCAGATGCGGCAATTCCCACTTGCCGTTCGCGGTCAGCACCCAATGGTGGTTCTCGGTCACCGGCACCCGTGCCATCGGGCAGGTCGCGCGCCAATCGGGCAGCAATTCGTCGAGTGCACGCGGATCGACCACCGCGCCCGACAGGATATGCGCGCCAACTTCCGCGCCCTTTTCCAGCACGACAACCTCGCAATTGGCGTCGATCTGTTTCAGCCGGATCGCGGCGGCAAGGCCCGCTGGCCCCGCGCCCACGATCACGACATCCACCGGCATCGATTCCCGCGCGTTCATCCCAAGGGCTCCTGCAAAAGGTTGTTCATGGCATCAGGGCTTGATCGCTGGCGGCAGGCAGGTCAAGAGCAGGCGCATGGAAAGCCGCCCATCCCCCGGCCCTTCCGCTGATCTGGCGGAGCAGTTCGCCGCCGCGATCGCCTGGTGGCGGGATGCGGGCGTGGATTGCGACTTTGCCGACAGCCCGGTGCGCTGGATGCAAGATGCGACGGATGCGCAGGGAAAGCCATCAGGCGTCGCCGAGCAAGAGCCTGCCCCCCGACCTGAACAGCCAGTCCCGCCCCCGCTGCCTCGCATCGGCGGAGAGCGCGCAAACTGGCCAACCAGCTTTGCCGAATTCGTGCCCTGGTGGCTGACCGAACCAAGTCTGGGCCCGCCTGCCCGCCGGATCGCCCCGCGCGGCGTGGCATCGGCGGCACTGATGGTTCTGGTGCCCATGCCCGAAGCGGAGGATCACGATCATCTGCTGTCCGGCCGGCACGGCACGCTGATTGCCAATATGCAGCGGGCGATGGGCCTAGCGCCTGATGCGATATGTGTCGCGGCGGCGCTTCCCTCGCATCTGCCGCATCCCGGATGGGACAGCTTGCGGACAAGCGGCCTTGGCGATGTGCTGCTGCATCTGCTCGACCTCGCCGCACCGCAGCGCCTGCTGGTGCTGGGCATGGATATCCTGCCGCTGCTTGGCCTTGATAAGCGGCGGGGCGTGCAGCAATTGCCGCTGAACGAAGGTGCGCTGCCCTTGCTTGCCAGCCATGCGCCCGACAATCTTCTGGCGAACAGCGTCGCCCGCGCGCAGCTGTGGGAGCGCTGGCTGGAATGGACTGATACGCTATGAAAATATTCGCCACGGGCGCTGTCGCCCTTATTGCCGTGCTGGCGGCATTTCCTGCAACGGCACAAGGATCGCGCGATTATTACCTTGCCCACATTGCGCAAACCGATGTGCCGCGCCAGCTCTCCGATGCCGATGCAGCCTGGTATCGCACGCTCTTCCGCGCAATTGATGAGGAGAACTGGGCCGAGGTGCAGCGCCTGTTTGCGGAGCGCGCCGAGGGCCCGCTGCACGCGGTGGCGCGGGCGCGCTATTACCTCCACCCCCGTTCTCCGCGTGTTGAAGTTGAACAGATTCGCGCGTGGCTGGAAACGGGGCGCGAATTGCCTATGGCACCACAGCTTGTCCGGCTGGGGTCCACGCGCGGCCTGACCGATCCGCCGCGCCTGCCGGTGGAAAACCAGGTGCGCCCGGTGGGCAGCTTCCCCCGGCGTGTGCGCCCGTCATCCATCGACGATTCGACCATGCCGGAAGGGGTGAGCAGCGCGATCCTGAACGCCATCACCAACGACAATCCCGATGGCGCGCGGCTGTTACTTGATGGGGTCGACGCGGCGCTTTCGCCAGAGGCGCGGGCTGAATGGCGCACGCGGGTTGCCTGGTCCTATTTCATCGAGAACATGGACCCGCAATCGCTGGCGCTGGCACGCACTGTGGCCGAAGGGCGTGGCCCATGGGTGGCCGAGGGCGAATGGACGCGCGGCCTGGCCGCCTGGCGGCTCAACGATTGCGACGAGGCTTTGGCGGCCTTCCGCAGTGCCGCCATGCAGGCACAGAATATCGAACTGCGATCTGCGGCACTCTATTGGGCCAGCCGTGCGGCGCTGCGGTGCCGCCAGCCGGCGCTGTCGAGCAGCTTGCTGGCCGAAGCGGCGGGCGAGGACCAGACGCTTTACGGAATGCTGGCGACCGAACAACTGGGCCGCCGCCAGAGCGACCGCTTTTCCGCGGCCGATTTCACCGCGCAGGATTGGGCGCTGCTCAGCCGGCATTCCAATGTGCGCACATTGGTGGCGCTGGCGGAGATCGGGCAAGACGGGCCAGCGAGCGAAATCCTGCAATATCAGGCCCGTATTGGCCCCGCCGAAGAATATGCGCCGCTCTCGCGCCTCGCCCGCGAACTTGGTTTCGTGCAGACACAGCTTGCCATGGCGCACAACGCTCCCACCGGCGCGCGCGCCGATCCGGCCAGCCATTATCCGGTCGGAAAGTGGACACCGCTCAACGGCTGGCGCGTCGATCCGGCGCTGGCCTTTGCGCATATCCTTCAGGAATCCAATTTCCGCGCCAGCGCGCGCAGCCCGGCCAATGCGCAGGGGTTGATGCAGATCACCCCCATCACTGTGCGCCAGCATGCGCCGCGCCTTGGTCTGGATGCCGACCGGGTCGATATCTTCGAACCGCGCACCAATCTGGCGTTCGGCCAACGCAATCTGGAAATGCTGCAGGAAGACCCCGCCACCCGCGACAAGCTGCCCAAGATCATGGCAGCCTATAATGCAGGCCTCACGCCGGTGCGGCGCTGGGAAAGCGAGATCCGCGATTTCGGCGATCCGCTGCTCTACATGGAAGCCATCCCCTATTGGGAAACGCGCAGCTATGTCGCCATCGTGATGCGCAATTACTGGATGTATGAAAGGCAGGCCAATGCCGCCTCGCCCAGCCGCCTCGCGCTGGCGCAGAACCTCTGGCCTGCTTTCCCCGGCACGGGATCAGGAGAGAACTGATGGCCATCGACACATCGCGCGCGTTCAAGCCCATCAATATCGCGCTGCTCACCGTATCCGACACCCGCGGCCCGGATGAGGACACGTCGGGCGATATCCTGGCCCAGCGCATCACCGATGCCGGGCACAATCTGGCCGCGCGCACGATCGTGAAGGACGACGCCGATGTGATCGCAGCGCAACTGCGCGTCTGGATCGATGATCCTGCGATTGACGCAGTCATTTCGACCGGCGGCACCGGGCTGACGGGCCGCGATGTGACGCCCGAAGCGCTCGACCGGGTGAAAACGCGCGACATCCCCGGATTTGGCGAGATTTTCCGTCTGATAAGCTTCAGCACGATCGGCACTTCCACCGTGCAATCGCGCGCCTGCGCGGTGGTGGCGGACGGCACTTACATCTTTGCCCTGCCCGGTTCGAATGGCGCGGTGCGCGACGGGTGGGACGGCATCCTTGCCGAACAGCTCGATTCCCGCAACCGGCCCTGCAATTTCGTCGAACTGATGCCGCGCCTGCGCGAGGTCTGATTTCGTCCAAAAGCGACCTGGCCGGGAACCTCTCGCTAGTCGCGGGATTGTCGCAAAGTGGGCTTAATCGAAAAGCCCCACGGATTTTGACAATCAAGGAAGGGTCTTACGCATGAAGAAATGCGCAATCGGCTTGCTGCTCGCATCCAGCGTTCTGGCAAGCCCGGCAATCGCGCGCGATGGCCAAGTTTACCTGGGCATCGAAGGTGGCGTTGTCCACGCCGAAGACACCCGCTTCGACATCGCGGGGACAAATCTGTCCATCGATGCCGAAGCCAAGGATATCGGCTGGGAAGCGGGCGGCATCATCGGCTATGACTTCGGCCCTGTCCGCCTGGAAGCCGAAGGCAGCTACAAGCGCTTCGGCATCGACACCATCACTGGCCCGGTGGGGCCCATTCCCACAGGGGGCAATTATTTCGCGACGGGCACCTATGATGCGAGCGGCAGCGCGCGCGTGTGGAGCGGCATGGGCAATCTCATGCTCGATTTCGGCGGCAATGACGGGATCGGCTTCTCCATCGGTGGCGGCGCAGGCATTGCCGATGTCGACTTCCGCAATGTCGCTGTTCCCGGTCGAGTAGCGCTGGACGACAACGATGTTCGTTTTGCCTGGCAGGGCGTGGCGCGGCTTTATGCCCCGGTTACCGACAACATCGATATCGGTATCAAGTATCGCTACTTCAACGTCGAAAACGCGACGCTTAACGACCGCTATAGCATCAATGAGCAAACCGCGACCGGCGCAAATTCACGCAATGCCCGGTATGATCTGACCACCCATTCGGTGCTGGCGAGCCTGATCTACAACTTCGGTGGCGCACCAGCGCCGGCGCCGGTGGCTCCGCCGCCGCCCCCGCCGCCCCCGCCGCCGCCTCCCCCGCCGCCGCCGCCTCCACCCCCGCCGCCTCCGCCGCCGGTGGTGCAGTGCAACCAGGGCCCCTACATCGTGTTCTTCGATTGGGATTCCTCGGCGATCACGGCTGAAGCGGCCACGGTGCTCAACTCGGCCGTCACGGCTTACGGCAATTGCGGCAGCGCCGCGATCATGCTGGCCGGCCACGCGGACCGTTCGGGCTCGGCGCAGTACAATGTCGGCCTGTCGGCACGCCGCAACGCCGCGGTGCAGGAATATCTGGTGGGTCGCGGCATCCCCGCGGCACGCATTTCCAGCGAAGCCTTCGGCGAAACGCAGAACCGCGTTCCCACCGCCGACGGCGTGCGCGAACTGCAGAACCGCCGCGTGGAAATCACCTACGGTCCGGGTTCGGGCCGCTAAGGTTTGGTTTCACCGACACGCAAACAAACAGGGGCCGGAGGGGAAACCTTCCGGCCCCTTTTTCATCGGTCCAATCGTCAGGCGACCAGGCGCAACGAGGAAGTGGCCCGGCGCGGGCGCAGCGAGATATTGGCAAGTCCCGGCTCCGTCGCCAACCTGTCGACCAATTCGCCTGACAGCGCAAAATCGCCGCCCAGGCGCACCAGCGGTTCGACCGCTTCGCCAATCTTCAGGCGCACCAGCACTTCGCCATGCTTCGGTTTGCCGGGAAGGAGGCAGGCGCGCAGTGCGGCCAACCCCTCCTCGCTCTCGATCTCGCATTCCAGCACCATGCGCGCGGCATCGTGCACCTCGGCAAGGGGCCGCGCGGCGCGCACGGTGAAACGCGGCTGATCGTCGGGATTTGGCTTGTCCACTTCCACCGTCAGCAGCACGCAGGTCCCTTCGGCTGCCCAGCGGGTGAAGTTGTCCACCAGCCCTTCCTCGAAACAGGCGGCGGAAAACTGCCCCGTTGCATCGGAAAAGGTCGCGCGAATAAAGTCCTTGCCGCGCTTGGTGCGGCCCTTGCTGGCGCTTTCGACCAAAACAGCCATCACCGCCTGCACACCCTCGCCTGTAATTTCCCCACTGGCGAGCGAGGCGAAGGTGCGCGCGCCATGCGCGGAGGCGGCCACCTTGTATTCCGCCACCGGATGCGCGGCAAAGTAGAAGCCGAAGTTCTCGCGCTCCGCCTCCATCTGCTGCGCGCGGTTCCATGGCGGAGTGTCGGCAAGGCGCAGGGCAGGTTCGGCATGATCCTCCCCGCCGAACAATCCGCCCTGCCCGCTGGAGCGTTCGCGCGTGGCCGCATCCGATACAGCAAGCAGCATATCGGCATTTGCCAGCACCAGCGCGCGGTTGGGCTCCAGGCAATCGAGCGCGCCCGCGCCCGCCAGCCCTTCCAGCATCCGGCGGTTCATCGCACCTGCGGGGGCGCGGCGGAACAGGTCCTCAAGGCCGGCAAAGGGACCATTCGCCTCCCGCTCGGCCACCACCTGCTCCATCGCCTTTTCGCCGACATTGCGGATGCCTGCCAGCGCATAGCGTACCGCATGGCCTTCTTCGGTCTGTTCCACGCTGAATTCGGCCTGCGATCTGTTGATGTCCGGCCCCAGCACCGTAATGCCGTTGCGTCGCGCATCGTCCACGAACACGGCCAGCTTTTCCGACTGGTGCATGTCGAAGCACATCGAGGCGGCGTAGAATTCCTCCGGATAATGCGTCTTGAACCATGCTGTCTGGTAACTGAGAACGGCATAAGCGGCCGCATGGCTCTTGTTGAAGCCATAGCCGGCAAACTTGTCGATCAAGTCGAACAGGCTGTTCGCCTCCGCCTTGGGAATCTGCGACACCTGCGCACAGCCATCGATGAAGCGCTGGCGCTGCGCGTCCATTTCGGCCTGCACCTTCTTGCCCATCGCGCGGCGCAAAAGGTCTGCATCGCCCAGCGAATAGCCCGCCAGAATCTGCGCAGCCTGCATCACCTGTTCCTGATACACGAAAATGCCGTAGGTTTCGGACAGGATACCTTCCAGCTTGGGATGCGGATATTCGATCGGCGCCTCGCCGTTCTTGCGCTTGCCGAACAGCGGGATGTTGTCCATCGGGCCGGGGCGATAGAGCGAGACGAGCGCGATGATGTCCTCGAACACGGTGGGCCGCACCTGCGCCAGCGTGCGCCGCATCCCTTCCGATTCCAGCTGGAACACGCCCACGGTGTCGCCGCGCTTCAGCAGGGTAAACACCGCCTCGTCGTCCATCGGCAGCCGGTCGAGATGCACCTCCACCCCGCGCCCCGCCAACAGGTCCACCGCCTTTCGCAGCACCGACAGCGTTTTCAGGCCGAGGAAGTCGAACTTCACAAGTCCGGTATCCTCGACATGCTTCATGTCGAACTGCGTCACCGGCATATCCGATCGCGGATCGCGGTAGAGCGGCACCAATTGCGCCAGCGGCCGGTCGCCAATCACCACGCCTGCCGCATGGGTGGAGGAATTGCGCGGGAAGCCTTCGAGTTGCAGCGCCAGATCGACCAGCCGCTTTACCTCGTTATCGTTCTCATACTCGCGCCGGAAATCGGCCGCACCATTCAACGTGCGCGCCAGTGTCCACGGGTCGGTGGGATGGTTGGGCACCATCTTGGTCAGCCGGTCAACTTGGCCATAGGGCATTTGCAGGATGCGCCCGCAATCGCGCAGCACGGCGCGCGCCTTCATCTTGCCGAAAGTGATGATCTGCGCGACCTTGTCATGCCCGTAGCGGTCCTGAACATAGCGGATCACCTCGCCACGCCGCGTTTCGCAAAAGTCGATATCGAAGTCCGGCATCGACACGCGTTCGGGGTTGAGGAAACGTTCGAACAGCAGGCCCAGCCTGATCGGGTCGAGATCGGTAATCGTCAGCGCCCAGGCCACCAGCGACCCTGCGCCCGATCCGCGCCCCGGCCCCACCGGTATCCCTTGCGCCTTGGCCCATTTGATGAAATCGGCCACGATCAGGAAGTAGCCGGGGAAACCCATCCGGGTGATCACGTCGACTTCGAAATTGAGGCGGTCGGTATAAACCTGCCGCTCCTCGGCGCTCATCGCGCCATAGGGCTCCAGCCGCGCCGCCAGACCGCGCGCCGCGTCCTCGGCCAGCATCCGCGCCTCGCCCTCCTTGTCGCCGGCAAGGCTGGGCAGGATCGGTTTCCGCTTCGGCGGAGCATAGGCACAGCGCTGCGCCAAGACCAGCGTGTTGGCGGTCGCTTCGGGCAGGTCGGCGAACAGTTCCTCCATCATCGCGGCGGACTTGACGAAGGCTTCCGGATTGGAGCGCGGGCGGTCTGCGCTGTCGATATGGGTGGAATGGGCAATGCACAGCATCGCATCGTGCGCCGCGTGCATATGCGGTTCGGCAAAGTTGGCCGGATTGGTGGCGACGAGCGGAATGTCCAGCGCATAGGCCAGATCGATCAAGGCAGGCTCGGCAGCCTCCTCTGTCGCATCGCCCCGGCGTGCCAGCTCGATATAGAAACGCTGCGGGAACAGCGCCATCAGGCGTGCGGCAAGGTTATTCGCGTCCTCTCGCTTGCCCAATGCGCATAGCCGCGTCACCCCGCCCTCTGCCCCGCCGGAAAGCGCGATCAGTCCGCCAGTGCGCCCTTCAAGTGCGCTGAGGGGAACGTGCGGCTCCATTTCTGGCGGCCGGTCGAGATGCGCGCTGCTGACCAGATGCGAAAGGTTGAGCCAGCCTTCCTCGTCCTGTGCGAACAATGGCAGGTAATCGACCGGCGCATCAGCCCCGCGCGACACGCCGAGCAGCGCGCCGATGATCGGCTGCACGCCGTATTCCGCGCAAGCCTTGGCGAACATGGACGCGCCATACAAGCCGTTGCGGTCGCAAATGCCGATGGCGGGAAAGCCGCGTTGCTTGGCAAGCGCGGCAATCGCCTTGGGATCGATTGCGCCTTCCAGCATCGAATAGCTGGAAAACACGCGCAAGGGGACGAAGGGAGAAAAGGCCATGGTGCAACACTAGGACAAGACGCGCCAAGAGCAATCGGCGCCGATGGCTTTCAACAGCCTTTTGCGCCGGAAGCGTGCGCTATTCCAGATGGCCTTCGTGCAGGCGCACCACCCTATCCATCCGTGCCGCCAGCCGCTCGTTATGTGTGGCGACAAGCGCCGCACTTCCATGCCCGCGCACCAGTTCAAGAAACTGGTCGAACACCTTGTCCGATGTCTTTTCGTCCAGATTGCCCGTCGGCTCGTCCGCCAGCACAAGTTTCGGGCTGTTCGCCAGCGCACGGGCCACGGCGACACGCTGCTGCTCGCCGCCCGAAAGCTGGCTTGGCCGGTGCGTCAGGCGGTGCTCCAGACCCAGTGCTCCCAGCAATTCGCTTGCCCGCACCTGCGCCTCAGGCCGCGGCTTGCCGATCAGCAATTGCGGGATCACGACATTTTCCAGCGCGGTGAAATCGGGCAGCAGGTGGTGGAACTGGTAGATGAAGCCCAGGTGATCGCGGCGAAGCTGTGTGCGCGTGGCGGCATCGACATTGCTGGCATCCACCCCCGCCATGCGGATCGTGCCCGAAAAACCACCTTCCAGAAGGCCCACTGCCTGCAGCATGGTGGATTTGCCCGAACCCGAAGGGCCGAGCAGCGCCACGATTTCCCCCGGCATCACATCGAGATCGACCCCGCGCAGCACCTCGATCACCTCGCCGCCCTGTTCGAAACTTCGGGCGAGATTGCGCAGAGACACAATCGGCTCACTCATAACGCAGCACCTCCACCGGATCGGTATTGGCCGCGCGCCAGGCCGGATACAGCGTGGCGAGGAAGGCCATCCCCATCGCCATGCCGGCAATCAGCAGCACCTCCACCGGATCGACCCGCGCGGGCAGTTCGGTGAGGAAACGCACTTCAGGATTCCACAATTCCTGGCCCGACATCGCCTCGATCGCGTTCACGATTGGCTGACGGAATGCCAGCACCAGCAGGCCCAAAGCCACGCCCGCCAGCGTGCCGATCGTGCCCACGACAGAGCCGGTGGTGACAAATATCTTCAGCAGGCTCTGCCGCCGCGCGCCCATGGTGCGCATGATCGCGATATCGCGTGTCTTGGATCGCACCAGCATGACCAGCGAGGAGAGGATATTGAACGCCGCCACCAGCACGATGATGCCCAGCGCAAAGGCCATCGCCACGCGCTCCACCTGCAAGGCTTCGAACAAGGAAGCGTTCATTTCCTGCCAGATGGTGACCACCGCCTGCCCTTCCAGCGCGGCGGCGACAGGTGCCATGATCTGCGGCACTTTCTCGGCATCATTGGTGGTCACTTCGATCGCGCTGATCGCGTCACCCATCAGCAACAGGGTCTGCGCATCGGACATCGGCATGATGACCATGCGTTCGTCAAAATCGTAAATGCCGACCTCGAAAATCGCGCTGATCGTGTAGCCGATCTGGCGCGGGACAGTGCCAAATGGCGTTGTGCGACCCTGCGGATTGATGATCGTCAGCGTATCGCCCAGCCGCGCACCCATTTTGAGCGCCAGCCGCGACCCGATGGCAACGCTGCGCTCGCCCTCGCGCAAATCGGCCAGATCGCCCATCAGGACGCTGGGCGACAGGCGCGCAATGTCGGCCGGCTGGTTGCCGCGCACAAGAACCGCCTCCGCACGGCCGTTGAGCGTGGCGAGCAGCGGCTGTTCCACCATCGGGATGGCGCGAGTGACGCCGGGCGTCTGGCGCACCTCGTTCAGGACGTTTTCCCAGTCCTCCAACCTCCCGCCATAGGCCTGCACCACGGCGTGGCCGTTGAGCCCGGTGATGCGGTCGATGAGTTCCGCGCGAAAGCCGTTCATCACACTCATCACGATCACCAGCATGGCAACCGACAGCATCACCACGCCGATGGAGATGGAGGCGACCAGCGTGATCACCGCCTCGCTGCGGCCGGGCAGCATGTAACGTTTGGCAATCGTCCATTCGAAAGGGGAAAGGATCAAGGTAGCGGGCCTGACTGAAATGGAGGGTCCGAAACGGGTCGTGCCGCGGATTTAGGTGGCGTGCGCGCGGCTGGCAATAAGTTTGGTGTTAACCATACCCTTACCCTGCGCCCCTAGGCTGGGCGCGTGATGGGAACCTTCGGACATTTTGCCGTAACCGCAGGGCACAGGCAGAGCGCGCGATCGAGCGCGACCAGCGGCAAGTTGCTGCTGGCAACGGCTCTGCTGCTGGGGGCACTGCTGGCGCTTTCGGGCTGGCTGGCGCGCGAGGCCACGCGTGAAATGCGCGATGCCGGCCGATGGGAGAGCGAGGCGTTCGAGGTGATCGACGCGATCAACAATCTGCGGCTGGGCGTCGTGTCCGTCCGTCGGGGCGAACGCGGCTATCTGCTTACCGGCGACCCCACTTATCTGGAGCCTTATGTCGAAGGACGCGCGCACATCGCGCAGGCGTTTGACAAGCTGCAAAAGCAGGTCATCACGGATCAGGAGCAGCAGGCACGGGTGAAGGCGATGGATGGCGCGCTGCAGGTCTATCTGGCGCAGGCCGCCGGCACAGTCGAACTGGAACGCCAGGGCCGGCACGCCGAAGCCGTCAGCATCGTGCGATCAGGGGCAGGACGGCAATTGATCAACAATCTGTTGCGGCAGCTCGACAGCTTTGAAAGTGCGGAGCGAAGCCTGCTGGCCGAACGAAAGAGGCGCGCTGAACGCGCCGCAGCGCGATCGGACCAGGCGCAGATCGCGCTCAACGCCACGGGCCTGCTGCTGCTTGCGGTCGGCCTGTTCGCCAGCTTCGCGCTGCGCAGGGCCATTGCCAACGAGGAGCAGGCGCGCGCTGAGCTCAAATGGCTGGCAACGACCGATGAATTGACCGGCCTTGCCAATCGGCGCGAAATGTTTGCCGGACTTGACCGGCTGATTGCATTCGCTCGGCGGCAAAAGCGCCCCCTCGCCGTGGCCGTGATCGACATCGACCGGTTCAAGCTGGTCAATGACACGCACGGCCATTCTGCGGGGGACGAGGTGATCCGCTGCGTGGCGCAGATGGGTCTCGCCTTGATGCGCGAACAGGATCTGGTGGGGCGACTTGGCGGGGAGGAATTCCTGATCGCGTTTCCCGATTGCACGGCCGAAGATGCCGCCTCCGCCTGCGAACGGTTACGCGAAGGAATTGCCGCGCTGCCCATCATCCTGCCCGAAGGGAAAGCGCTGGCCGTCACCCTCAGCATCGGCGTTGCTGCCTTGCGGCCCGATGACGACCGCACCCGCCTGATCAGCCGGGCGGACGAGGCGCTGTATCAGGCGAAAAAGGCAGGGCGCGATCAGGTCAAGCAGGCAGCCTGACCGCGTCTTTCCCTCAGGCCGCGACCGGCTGATGCATATAAACCGCGCGTTCGTGGCTGAAGGCCTTGAACCCGAAATAGCCGTGATAGCTGCCCATGCCGCTGCCATTCACTCCGCCAAAGGGAAGGCGGTTTTCGAGGTAATGCGAGAACACCCCGTTCACCGTTGCCCCGCCTGACGAAGTGCGGGCCAGCACCTTTTCGACATTCGCCTCGTTCGGGCTGAAGACATAGAGCGCCAGCGGCTTGTCGCGGGCGGAGATATAATCGATCACCTGATCGAGCGTATCATAGGTCATCACCGGCAGGACGGGGGCAAAGATTTCCTCCTGCAGAATGGTCATCTGCGGGGTCACATCGGTGAGCATGGTGGGGTGGATGGTGAGATCAGCCTCGTCCATCTGCCCGCCCACGGCCACGGTCGCACCCTTGGCAATGGCATCGTCCACCATGCCCTTAACCCGGTCGAAATTGCGCCTGTTGACGATCTGGGCGATGGCCGCCTTGTTGATCTGCCCCTCCTCGTCATAGAGGTTCTTGCGCACATTGGCGGCAAAACCATCGACCAGCGCCTGCATTTGGTCTTCCTTCACGAACACATAATCCGGGCAGATGCAGGCCTGCCCGCCGTTGAACTGCTTGGCCCCAGCCAGCGCAGCCGAAATCGCGCCGATATCCGCGCCGTCATCGATAATGACAGGCGACTTGCCACCCAGTTCCAGCGTGACGGTCGCCAGATGCTTGGCCGCTGCGGCCATGACCACCTTGCCCACGCGCGTGCTGCCGGTGAAGAAGATGTGGTTGAACGGCAACTCCAGCAGCGCTTCGGCCACATCCACCTCGCCTTCGAACACGGCAACTTCGTTTTCCGGGAAGACTTCGCTCACGATCACTTTGGCAATCTTTGCCACGTGCGGACACAGATCGGTCAGCTTCAGAATGCAGCAATTGCCGGCTGCCACTGCCGCTGCAAGCGGCCCAAAGACGAGGCCGAGCGGGAAGTTCCACGGCCCCAGGATCAGGCACACGCCGCGCGCCTCGTACATGATCATCGCCTTGTCGGTTTCGACCTTGCTGGGCTGCACCGGTGTGGGCGCCATCCATTCGTCCAGACTGTCGATGTTCAGCTGGATATTGCCGAGGATGTTGAGCACCTCGGTCACGCGGATCTCGCCTTCGGGCTTGCGCGTGTCCTTCAGCACGGCAGCGACGATGTCGTCGGCATGCGCTTCGATCGCGGCCTTCAGCTTTTGCAGCTTGGCCTTGCGCATGTCGGCGCTGGAGGCCTTTACATCCCATTGATGCGCCTGTTGCAGAGCAAAGACGCGGGCGATTTCCGGGGCCAGTTCGGCGGCGGTGGGCAGTGTTTCGGTCATTGTCTCTCCCAACAATTCGAATGGTGCGACCGGTATGGCGGTGTCGCAGCGATTGCGAGGTGCGGCACTCCTGTCAAGGGTGGACCAAAGGCCGCGGTCCTCACCCGCCGCGCAGCAGACTTACGCCCCAGTCGCGTTCCAGCAGATAGAGCAGCACCCGCGCCGCTTGCCCCCGCTCCGACGCCAGCCCGCCGTCATGCTCCATCAGCAGGCGCGCATCGTCATTGGCAGCGTCGATCAGCCGGGTGACCTGTTCGAGCGTGGCAATGGAAAAGGCTTCCTCCCCCGATTGCCGCGTGCCCAGCAATTCGCCCCCGCCGCGCAATTCCAGATCCTGTTCGGCGAGATAGAACCCGTCCTGCGATTCGCGCATCAGGGCAAGGCGCGCGCGGCCCGTTTCGGAGAGTTCATCGCCGCGCAACAGCAGGCAGGTGCTCTTTTCGCTGCCCCGCCCCACGCGCCCGCGCAATTGGTGAAGCTGGGCAAGACCAAAACGCTCGGCCTGTTCGATTACCATCAAGGTGGCGTTGGGGACATCCACGCCTACCTCGATAACCGTCGTCGCCACCAGCAATTTCGCCGCGCCGGAGGAGAATCGCTCCATTGCCGCATCCTTGCGTTCAGGTGGCAATTGCCCGTGCACCAGCACCACAGCGTCCCCGAAACGGTGCTGAAGCGCGGCAAAGCGCGCCTCTGCGGCGGCGATATCGTCCGTCTCGTTGTCGCGCACCATGGGGCAGACCCAATAGGCCTGCTGCCCGGTTGCCAGATGCCGCGCCAGCCCGGCGACCACATCCTCCATACGCGCGGCAGAAATGACGCGCGTGTCGATGGGCTGGCGGCCGGGGGGCATTTCATCCAGCCGGCTGACATCCATCTCCCCATGCTGCGCCAGCACCAATGTGCGCGGAATGGGCGTGGCGGTCATCGCCAGCGTGTGCGGGGTGACGCGGCCCTTCTGCGTCAGCAGCAGCCGCTGGCCCACGCCAAAGCGGTGCTGTTCGTCGATCACCACCAGGCCCAGATTGCGGTATTGCACCGCGTCCTGAAAGATAGCGTGCGTCCCGATCACAATATCGATCGAGCCGTCCATCAGCCCCATCAGAATGCTTTCGCGCGCGCGGCCCTTGTCGCGCCCGGTCAGCAAAGCGACCTCTACCCCGGTCGGCGCTGCCAGCTTGCGGATCGTGTCGAAATGCTGGCGGGCAAGGATTTCGGTCGGCGCCAGCAGCGCGGCCTGCGCGCCCGCCTCCACCGCGATCAGCATGGATTCGAGCGCCACCACCGTCTTGCCTGCGCCCACATCGCCTTGCAGCAGGCGCAACATGGGCGCATCCTGCGCCATGTCACCGGCAATTTCGGCAATCGAACGCGCCTGCGCCGCCGTGAGCGAATAGGGCAATTGCAGCCGGTTGCGCAGCGATCCGTCGCCTTGCAAGGGTTGCCCGCGCCGACGCCGGTTGGCCTGCCGCACCAGCATCAGCGCCAGCGCATTGGCAAATATCTCGTCATAGGCCAGCCGGTCGCGTGCGGCCTTGTCCTCTGCTCGGTGTGCACGGATGAGCGCGTCGCGCCAGGCGGGCCAGCCCTGCTTGGCCAGCATCGACGGCTCGATCCATTCGGCGAGATCAGGGAGGCGGCCCAGCACCTGCGCCACAATGCCGGCCATGCGAGGCTGTGTCAGCCCTTCGGCCAGCGGATAAACTGGCTCGCACAGATTTCCCGCCAGCGCGGAACTCTCTGCGGCGATGTGATCGGGGTGCACCATCTGGCGCATATCGCCATACCGGTCGAGCCGCCCGGCTACCCAGCGCTTTTCCCCGACCGGCAATTGCTTGCGCGCGGTATAGCTGGCCTTGCCGAACCAGGTCAGCGCGCAAATATCGCCCGCCCCGTCCTGCGCCAGCACGCGATAGGGCGCGCGAGCGGACGCCCCGGCGCGGTGTTCCACCGGGGTGAGCGCAATGACGATCTGCTCGCCTTCTGCCGCGTCGTCGAGCGCAACAACCGCGCGCCGCATCACGAAACGCTGCGGCAAATGATAGGCGATGTCGCGCAACCGGGTGAGGCGCAGCTTCTCCAGCGGCTTTCTGAGCTTCGGCCCCACGCCATCAAGGCTGTCGGGTTCGGCGAACAGCGGGTTGAGGATTTCGGGGCGCATCGTATAGCCCTAGCCGATTGCGCGGCCGTGGGGTAGGAGGCTGGCATGAGTCAGCCCCCCGATATTCCCACCCGTCTTGCCCGCCTGAAATTCCGTGCCTGGCATCGCGGCACGCGCGAGGCGGATTACATGATTGGCGGCTTTTTCGACCGCTATCATGCCGATTGGGGTGAGGCCGAAGTCGCCTGGTTCGAAGCGCTGGTGGATGAAGAGGATGTCGACATCCTCGCCTGGGCTTTCGGCACCGCACCCGCGCCTGAGCGCTTCCATGGCCCGTTGCTCGATGCCTTCCAGCGGATCGATTACGTCAATATCTGACGCGTCGGGCCAACTTTCGGACAGGGTGGCGCGCGGGCTCACCTTTCGCTATCGCCGCCGCAGCTTAACCCCCTTCTCAAACTGAGAAGGGGGCATTTGCGTTTGCCTGAAGGTCATCCATGCCCGATTTTTCCCGCATCCTTGCCGCCACCACGCCGCTGACGCTCGCCAGCCTTGCGCGGGGGGCGCAGCCGCTGGTGCTGGCCGATATGGCGCGCGCGGCGGCGGCCAATGGCAAGGGCGGCCGCGCGGTGTTCATTGCGCCCGATGATGCGGCCATGCGCGCGGTTGCCGATGCCGCGCATTTCTTTGCGCCCGAACTGGAAGTGATCGAATTTCCGGCGTGGGATTGCCTCCCGTTTGACCGCGCCAGCCCTGCCCTGTCGGTCTCCGCGCGCCGCTTGGCCGCGCTGTACCGCCTGCAGGCGGGCGGCCGCGGGGTGCAACTGGTGGTGACCACCATCAACGCCGTGCTGCAACGTGTCCTCACCCCGTTCCGCATCCGGGAAAGCGTGCGCGAGCTGAAACCGGGCGTCACCATCGGGCACGAAAGCCTCGCCGCCCTGCTGCAACGGCAGGGCTACAGCCGCACCGACACCGTGGCCGATAGCGGCGAGTTTGCCGTGCGCGGGTCGATCTTCGATATCTACCCGTCCGGGCTTGAAGCCGGCCTCAGGCTCGATTTCTTCGGCGACGAGCTGGAGAGCTTGCGCCTGTTCGATCCCGCCACGCAGCGGACGACCGGCACGGTGGAGGGGCACCTGCTGCTTCCGGCAAGCGAAGCCTTGATCGACGAGGCGAGCATCAAGCGCTTCCGCAGCCGCTACCGCGAAACCTTTGGCGCCGCAGCCACGCAGGATCCGCTTTACGAAGCGGTGAGCGAGGGGCGGCGTCTGGCGGGCATGGAGCATTGGCTGCCCATGCTGGAAGACAAGCTCGCCACGCTGTTCGATTATCTCAACCCCGCCGATCAGGTGGTGATCGATGCCGGCGCGCTGGCAGCGGCAGAGGAGCGGCTGGCCGACATTGCCGATTACCACCGCCAGCGGCGCGAAGTTTCGGGGCAGGCCAAAGGCTCCTACCGCCCGCTTGACCCGGCCGCGCTTTACCTCACCCGCGCCGAACTCGATGCGGGCACGGCCGCGCAGCCCATCCACAAGGCGGTGATCTTCGCTGAACCCGCGAGCGACAAGGTGATCGATTTCGGGTTCCGCTCCGCCCGCGATTTCACCCCTGAACGCGCCGCCGGGCAAAGCGCCTACGAAGCCGCCGCGCGCCATTTCGCCGATGCCGCGAAAGCGGGAAAGCGGGCGCTGCTGGCCGCCTATTCCGAAGGATCGCGCAGCCGTATCGCCTCCATCCTGACCGAAGCGGGCACCGAAATGCTGCTGGCCGACACATGGCAGGAGGCACTGGGCAAGGCCGCCAAAGGCATGCCGGTGGCGATGGTGCTGCCGCTCGACACCGGCTTTGCCAATGACGAGATCGATCTGGTCAGCGAACAGGATCTGCTGGGCGACCGGCTGGTGCGCCGCCGCCGCAAGAAGAAGGACGCCGACGCCTTCCTCGCCGAATTGCAGGCGCTGCGCCGGGGCGATCTGGTGGTGCATCTGGATCACGGCATTGGCCGCTATCTGGGGCTGGAAGCGATTGCCGCGGGCAAGAGCCTGCACGATTGCGTTTGCCTGGAATATGCGGGCGGCGACAAGCTCTACATCCCCGTCGAAAATCTCGAAGTCCTCTCGCGCTACGGTTCGGGCGAGGACGGCGCGGTGCTCGACCGGCTTGGCGGCGAGGCGTGGCAACGGCGCCGCGCGCGGCTAAAGGAACGCATCGGCCAGATCGCGGCCGAATTGATGCAGGTGGCAGCCCAGCGTGCGCTGAAAGTGGCCCCCGTGCTGGAAGCGGATGAGGCATCCTACAACCAATTTGTCGACCGCTTCCCTTGGGCCGAGACCGAGGATCAGGAAGCCGCGATTGCCGATGTGCTGGGCGATCTGGCGGCGGGCAAGCCGATGGATCGCCTCGTCTGCGGCGATGTCGGCTTCGGCAAGACCGAGGTGGCAATGCGCGCCGCCTTTGTCGCCGCCATGGCCGGGCAGCAAGTGGCGGTGGTCGCCCCCACCACGCTGCTCGCGCGCCAGCATTACAATGGCTTTGTGGACCGTTTTGCCGGCTTCCCGCTGCAGATCGGGCGCCTCTCGCGGCTCGTCCCCGCAGCCGAAACGAAAGCCACGCGCGAAGGGCTTGAGGCAGGGCAGATCGACATCGTGGTCGGCACCCACGCGATCCTGTCGAAGACAACGAAGTTCAAGAATCTTGGCCTTGTTATCGTGGACGAGGAACAGCGGTTCGGCGTGAACCACAAGGAACGGCTGAAGCAATTGCGCGCCGATGTGCATGTCCTCACCCTTACCGCCACGCCCATTCCGCGCACGCTGCAAATGGCGATGAGCGGCCTGCGCGAACTCTCCACCATCCAGACGCCGCCGGTCGATCGGCTGGCGGTGCGCACCTATGTAATGGAATGGGACGAC
Source organism: Alteraurantiacibacter lauratis (assembly GCF_037154155.1). Taxonomy (NCBI): domain Bacteria; kingdom Pseudomonadati; phylum Pseudomonadota; class Alphaproteobacteria; order Sphingomonadales; family Erythrobacteraceae; genus Alteraurantiacibacter; species Alteraurantiacibacter lauratis. The sequence goes on along the minus strand of NZ_JBANRN010000001.1, from coordinate 120,095 downwards.
ATGGTGATCCGCGAAGCGCTGCTGCGCGAACATCACCGCGGCGGGCAGAGCTTCATCGTGGTGCCGCGCATTGCCGATCTGGATCAGGTGGCCGACTGGCTGCACCAGAACGTGCCCGAAATCCGCTATGTCGCCGCCCACGGCCAGATGGCGCCGGGCGAGGTGGAAGAGCGGATGAGCGCCTTCTACGAGAAGAAATACGAGGTGCTGCTGTCCACAACCATTGTGGAAAGCGGCCTCGACATCCCGTCTGCCAACACGATCATCATTCACCGCGCCGACCGGTTCGGTCTTGCGCAGCTTTACCAGCTGCGCGGGCGTGTGGGCCGCTCAAAAATCCGCGCCTATGCCTATCTCACCACTCCTGCCGATACCGCGCTGTCCGAAGTGGCGGAGAAGCGGCTGAAAGTGCTGGGCGATCTCGATTCGCTGGGTGCAGGCTTCCAGCTTGCCAGCCACGATCTCGACATTCGCGGCGCGGGCAACCTGCTGGGCGATGAGCAGAGCGGCCATATCCGCGAGGTTGGCTTTGAACTCTACCAGTCGATGCTGGAGGACGCGATCCTTGCCGCCAAGGCGGGCGCGATGGGGCTGGAGCGCAAGGCGGAGGCCTTCAGCCCGCAAATCACCGTCGATGCGCCGATCATGATTCCTGATGATTACGTGCCCGATCTCGCGGTGCGCATGGCGCTGTATCGCCGCCTCAACGAAGCGCAGGGCAAGGCGGAACTGGAGGCGATGGCCGCCGAAATGATCGACCGTTTCGGCCCGCTGCCCGCTGCAACGCAGAATCTCGTCAAGCTGATCGAGGTGAAGCAACAAGCGATTGCCGCAAATATCGCCAAGATCGATGTGGGCGCGCGCGGCACGCTGGTGACCTTCCACAAGGACAGCTTCCCCGATCCGGCAGGCCTTATCGCCTATGTCGAACGGCTGAAGGGCACCGCGCGCCTGCGCCCTGACATGAAGCTGGTGATCGAACGCGCCTGGGGCAACCCGCAAAGCCGCCTCAACGGTCTCGCGCAGCTCACCAAGGGCCTCAGCAATATCGTGACAAAGGCGGGTAAGGCCGCACCCTAAAGCTGCGCAAATTCTTCTGGCGGCATGGGCTTGCCGCCCAGAAACCCCTGCCAGGCAAAGCACCCTTCGCGCATCACTGCGTCGCGCTGGGCTTCGCTCTCGATCCCCTCGGCGATCACCGCCAGATCGAGCGCGCCCGCCAGCGCGACGATGCCGCGCAGCACTTCCAGATCGCGGCGATCATCCGCAATGCCTTCCACCATCGACCGGTCCAGCTTGAGAAAATGCAGCGGCAGCTTCTTGAGGTAGCGGAAATTGCAGAATCCCGCGCCGAAATCATCGAGTGCAATGCGGATCCCCAGATCGACCAGCTTGGTCAACTGGGCAGCGGAACTGTCCAGATCATGCACCAGCGCCTGTTCGGTGATTTCCAGCGTCAGGCGTTCTGGCGCAAAGCCGCTGGCGCAAAGAGCAGCCGCCACCGCATCGGGAAAATCGGGCGCAGCCAGATCGGCTGCGGTGATATTCAGCGAAAGATGCAGCCCCGCTTCCCACTCAGACGCCAGCATCAGCGCCCGCCTGATCACATGATCAGACAGGGCACGCGCCAGATCGGCTCGCATGGCGATGCGAAACAATTCGTCCCCGGCAATCAGGCCGCGCTGCGGGTGCGGCCAGCGCACCAGAGCCTCTGCTCCGGCTACTGCCCCACTGGCGCAGCAGTATTGCGGCTGGAACAGCATGGCGATCCGATCTTCGGCCATGGCCCCTTGCAGTTCGTTTGCCACCGCCTGCGGAACACGCGCGCGCCGGTCCAACTGGCGGCGGCGATCGCCGGCGGGCGTGGCAACAAGGTGGCTGAATGGCATCTGCTGCTGTTGCAGCATTGCGCGCTCCGCGTCACGCCCCTGCAAGCCGCGCGTTGCAAATCGGGACGGGATGGCTAGGCTTTGGCGCATGACAGATGCGAACGGCACAATCGACACCTCGCGGCTGGCGCTGCTCGCCTCGCCAACAGACCGCGCGCGCGAAGCGGCGAGCGCGCTGGCCGATTGCATGGACTGGGTGCCGCTGGACGAAGCCAGCGCCGTGGTCGTGCTGGGGGGCGATGGCTATTTGCTCGATGTTCTGCACCAGATGCTGGACGAGGAGAAGGTGCGCCCGGTCTATGGTCTCAATCTGGGCACTGTCGGCTTCCTGATGAACCGGCACCGCGGATGCGAAGGCCTCGCGCGGCGGGTGGCGAAGGCGAAGCCGATGCAGGTCTGCCCCTTGCGCATGACAGCAATCGATCAAGACGGCATCGCGCATCACAGCTGCGCCATCAACGAGGTGAGCCTGCTGCGCGAAACCCGCCAGACCGCCAAGATCGAGATCAGCGTGAACGACAAGGTGCGTATCCCCGAACTGGCGGGCGATGGCGTGCTGCTGGCAACGCCGGTCGGCTCGACCGCCTACAACCTGTCGGCGCACGGGCCCATCCTGCCGCTCGATTCGCACATGCTGGCGCTCACCCCCATCAGCCCGTTCCGCCCGCGGCGCTGGCGCGGGGCGATTCTGCCTGATCGCAGCCGCGTGACATTCCGCATCCGCGAGCCCGCCAAGCGGCCCGTCATGGTGGTGGCCGACCAGAAGGAATTCCGCGACGTGGCCGAAGTTCACGTCGAAATTGCCCGCGACAAGGAGATGACGCTCCTGTTCGATCCCGGCCACGCGCTCGACGAACGGATCGTGGCCGAACAGTTTGTGGTGTGAGTTATGCCTTGGTGTGAAAGCAGGGTTGCAAAAGGGATTCGTCGCCCATATAGGCACGGGCCTGCCCGCCAGATGGGCTGCTCCCCGATAGCTCAGCGGTAGAGCATTCGACTGTTAATCGAATGGCCGTAGGTTCGAATCCTACTCGGGGAGCCACTTTCCTGACCAGACCCGGAAAACCCAAGCCGCACCCTGCCGAAGGCGCGCTGTGCCTGTCATGCGGGATGTGCTGCGACAACACGATGTTCGGCCGCGTGATCGTCAGCCGCTGGGAAGCCGCGCGCCTTTCTCGAAAAGGTGTGGAAATCGATCATTATGATGATGGCGAGCGCAGCTTCGCCCAGCCCTGTCCGCGCTTTGCCGATGGCTGCTGCGGCATCTACACATCCCGCCCGCACACCTGCCGCGCCTATGTCTGCGAGACGGTAAGCGCCCTGCGCGCCGGCGACATTACCGCGAATGAGGCGCAGGGCCGCGTCGATGCCACGCTGGCGGCACGCGCCGCGCTTGCCCCACAGGCAAGGGGCGCGGACCTTTTTGAATACCGCAACGCCATTACCGATGCGCTGGCAACAGGAACCGATCCGGCCAGCCTGCCCGGCTGCACGCCTGAACTGATCGAGCTGGAAACACTGCTCAACCGCTGGTTCCGTACCGAAGATTACGCCAAGTCGGTGCCGGAGCGGCGCTGAAGCCTAGCCGGGCTTGCGGAAACGCAGGGCAAATTTGTCGCTGGTCGGCTGCGCCTCGCGCGGGGGGACATTGCGCGGGTCGTCCGGATTGTGCAGCAGGTCGCTTACCGCTTCGAGCACAAACCCCGCCGCGGTCACCTGCGCGATAACCGCCATCGGATCGATTCGGTGCAGCGTGGATGTGGCGGACAAGCCTGTGCCCGGCGCGTTGTGATCTTCCACGAAATATATTCCACCGGGACGCAGCAGGCGCGCCACCCCTTCGTTCACCACCGCCACATTGCCATTGGCGAGATCGTGGTAGTTCTCGGTCGTCCAGACCAGATCGACCGGTTGCGGCAGGGCCAGCGTGTCATACCCTTCCGCCACCACCACTTCGATATTGCCGTATTCGGCCGCCAACGCGTTGATCGCGTCGAGCCCGCCGGGACGCTGGGCGAAGAAGGCGGGCATCAGCGCATAGACCTTGCCCTGCGGCCCGACGCTGGCGGCCAGGATACGGGTGTAATAGCCGCCGCCCGGCGCAATTTCGGCAATTGCCATTCCCGGCTGCACCCCGGCAAAGGCCACGATCTCGGCAGGTTTGCGCAGCGGATCGCGCGCTGTGTCAGCTGAAGGGCGGCGCGCATCGGCTACGGCCATAGCGATGGCGGCGCTGGCAGTTGCGGCAGATCCGCCGTGATCGTGAGCGATTGCCGGGGCAGATAGGCCAAGCACGGCCGCGCAAAGTGCAAAGGACAGCGTGGGGCGCATGGTGTTTCCCTTATGTGCAGAAGGACGGCAACAATCCATCAGCGCAGGTGATCGACCCGGCGGCACTGGTGCGGCGCCTCGCGCGTCAGGCCGGTATAGGTCGCTTCGATGCCCCGGCTGTGGAAGGTGTAGCCCTCGCCCTCATACCGCGCGCCCGATGCAGCAGGAACTTGCCGCAATTCCGCCAGCAGCCGTCCCTCGCGGCGCAGCGCGATGGTTTCAGGGCCGGTATTGGTTACGCGCAGGACGAAAGTCCCGCAGTCATAATAACTCACCTGGCCAGGCCCGTCCGTGGTGGCGCACCCGCTGGCCAGTGATGCCGCCACGCCAAGGGCAAATAGGTTAACGATCTTCATGCCTTCTCTCCCCAACCATCAGATCATCAGGCAATCCGAAAAAGTCGCTCCATCGAAAGGGGCGCTGCTTTCCCATTATGCGGACGGTCAGAATACGCGAATTCGCCCTGTGCTCAAGGCTGAGCGGATGGGAGCCCGGATTGGGGCACAGGGTCGCGCTACTCCCCTTGAATAACCCCTGCGCCGCGCGTGGCATGGATACGCACCGTTTGCATCGCCACCAGCACGACCAGCCCAATCATCACCGCGCCCCAATACCATGGCGCGTCGTGCCCTAGGTGGCCGTAGATCAGCCCGAACACCGGCGGCGCCACGATGCGGCCCACCGCGTTTGACGCCATCAGCAGCCCCATCGTGCTGCCCTGCCGTTCACCCGGCGTGTTGCGGCTGAGCAGCGCGCCCACCGTGGGAAAGGCAAGGCTGTGCCCTGTCATCAGCAGGCCCATCAACAGCACCCCCGAAACCGGTGTGCGAATGATCGGTTGCAACAGCATCGACAGCGCCAGCACCGCCAGCCCCATCACGATCACCCGCGCCTCGCCAAAACGGGCCACCAGCGGGCCGATCAGCACCAGTTGCGCCAGCAATCCGCCGCTGCCGATGGCGAGGAAGGCCAGCCCCAGATCGCGCGCGCTCCAGCCGAAATTGGCCTCGCTCCACAGGCCATATATGGCCTCCATGCTGGCAAAGGCGGCAATGCCGAAAAAACCGATCACGAACAGGCGCAGCAGCAGCGCATCGCCGCTGACGAAGCGGATGGCATCCGAATAACGCGGCAGCGGGCGTCCCCTGCCCGGTGGTTCCACCGCATCGCGCAGCAGCAGCGCGCACCATGCGCTCGCCAGCAGCGAAAGCCCACCTGCGGCATAGATCGGCAGGTGAAAGCTCGCCGCGGCCACTTCCTGCCCCGCCAGCAGGCCGCCCAGCACCGGACCAAACGCAAAACCCAGGCTGAAGGCCGCGCCGAAATAGCCCATCGTCTTGGCACGCTTTTCGGGCGCAGAGACATCCGCGATGAACCCGGTGCACACCCCCAGCGTGCCAGAGAAAAAGCCGCTCACCACGCGGATCAGCACCGCGCTCCACAGTCCCGGCGCATGGGCAAAGGCGAAATAGGTGAGGCCCGCCGCCAGCGTCGTCACCACCAGCACCCGCCGACGGCCCCATATGTCGGACTGGCGGCCCCAGAATATCTCGCCAAACACATTGCCAAAGGAATAGGCGGCGAACAACAGCCCCACTTCGTGCGGGGCCGCGCCGAACACCTGCCCGTAAAACGGCAAGAGCGGCAGGATCAGGCTGAAACCTGCAATGTTGATGAACACCGCCACCAGCAGCGGCGGCAGCGGCGATGCCTTGTGCCTATCCACGGTAGCGCGGTTCCGGCAGGCCCTGCACGCCCAGCCCGTCAATCACATAGCACCAGCCGTCGCCCTCGGCAGGATCGCGCCCCAGGAAGGAGGGATCGATGCTGGGCACGAACAATCGGTCGAGATCGGGGCCGAAAAACATGCAGCTGGCCGGCAGGCGCGTGGGCATGTCGATCACGCGCTTCACTTCGCCTGCGGGAGACAGGCACAGCACCACCCCGCCCTCGCAAATCGCCACCCAGATGTCGCCATTCGCATCCACTGTGGCCCCATCCGGAATGGGGCCATAGGGCGTGGTGTCGAAGAAAAGGCGCCGGTTTGACGCCGCGCCGCTCGCCAGATCGTAGTCATAGGCATAGATCGCCTGCGCCATGCTGTCGGCGTGATAGAGCGTGCAATTGTCCGGCGACCAGCAAGGACCGTTGCCCAGCGTCAGCCCGCTGTCCAGCTGGCGGATGTTCCCCTGATCAAGCGCGAACAGGCCGCCCACCGGTTCTGCCGCCTTGCGGTGGCTGGTGCCGAACAGGAAGCGCCCTGCGCGGTCCACCTTGCCATCGGCCAGCTGAATCGCCGGATTGGCAGGCGCCATCAAGGCTAGCGGGGACACCTCGCCGGTATCGAAATCGAGCGTGTGGATACCGTCCACCAGCGCCACGATCGCCCCGCCGCTCTCGCGCAAGGCCATCGATCCGATCATTGCGGGCACGGCCCATTCGGCTTGCGCGCCGCTGGCCGGTTGCCAGCGCAGCACCTTCTGTTCCAAAATGTCGATGTAATAGAGCGCCTGCTCCGCCACATCCCACACCGGGCCTTCGCCCACCGAACAGCGTGGCAAATCCAGTCGGCTGATCCGCATGGCCTCTCCCCTCCCACGCGCAATCATAACGATCGTTAGGGTTGGCGCAAGATGGCGATCAATAAAGCCCGATCAGCTTTGCCCCGGCAATCAGCAGCACCAGTGCCAGCAGCTTCAGGATCAGCTTGATATTGACCTTGAGCCCTATGCTCGTGCCGATTATCCCGCCGATCAGCGCGGCCCCGGCATAAAGCGGCAATTGCGGCGGCAGCGCGTCCAGCGTGGCGATCTGCCCGCCCAGGCCGGCGAGCGAATTGGCCAGCACGAACACGGCGGCAATGCCCGATGCCTGCCGCGTGGGCGCCCAGGCCATGAACAGCAGCAGCGGGGATAAGAAGATACCTCCACCCGTACCGGTCAGCCCTGCCAGCAGGCCGATAAACGCACCCATCGGCAGCGCGAACAGCAGCGGCGGATCGCTTGCCTCCCGCTCCACCTTCAACTCGCGCGGCCACAAGAGCCGCGCGGCGGAAAGCCACAGCACGCCGCCCACCAGCGGGCGGTAAATCTCGCTCGGCAAATGGATCGTGCCGCCCAACCACGCCATGGGAATGGCGGTAACAAGGAACGGCCATAGCGCACGCCAGCGGAACAGCCCGGCTTTCAGGAAGCGGAACGAGGCGAGCGAGGCGACAATGATGTTGAGCACCAGAGCGGTGGGCCGCATCACCGCCGCCTCGATCCCGAACAGCGCCATCAACGCGATATAGGCTGACGCTCCCGCATGGCCGACCGAGGAATAGAGAACAGCCGCCAGCGCGATGCACAGCGCCAGCAGCAGATCCACGCTCTCGATCAACGCGCCTGCTCCTGCGCCGGATCAGCGCAACGCCTTCAGGCGACCGCCCCGTGGCAATGCTTGTATTTGCTGCCCGACCCGCAGGGGCACGGCGCGTTGCGGTTGACGTTCATGTGCCTGTAGGGATCGACCGTGCCCGCCATCGCGCCGGCAGGCACCTGCGCCATTACCGGCCCGCCCAACGCGCCGAACAGCGCCGGCTGTTTCTCCGAACCGTCGCCATCATTCGAATCGTCATCCCCCGTCAGCGGGTCGATATGGCCGGTCATGAATTGCGGCAGCTTGGGCAAAACCGGCATGGGCGGCGGTTCGGCGATGCGGAACTCGCTGGTCATCAGCACCTTGGTCACGCTTTCGCGGATCGAATCGAGCATCATCTCGAACAGGCCGAACGCTTCCTGCTTGTATTCGTTGAGCGGCTGTTTCTGCGCATAGGAACGCAGGAACACGACCTGCCGCAGCGCATCGAGCGTGGCCAGATGCTCTTTCCAGTGGTGGTCCAGCTGCTGCAGAAGCACGCTCTTTTCCACGCGCTTCCAGATCGCCGGGTCGATATTGGCGGTGGTCGCCTCCATCTTCTGCGCGGCCAGTTCCTGTATGCGCTCCTCGATCATATCGGGTTCGACCGCGTCTTCCTGCAACCAGTCGTCAATCGGCGGCTGCAGTCCGGTGATTTCCGCCAGCTTGGCCTTCAGCCCTTCAATATCCCATTGTTCGGGATAGGAACCGGGCGGGCAGCTGGCCGCCACGATGGCGTTGATGGCATCGGTGCGCATCGACACCACCACATCGTCCACCGTCTCGGCATCCATAATTTCGGCGCGCTGTTCGTAGATCACCTTGCGCTGGTCGTTCATCACATCGTCGAATTGGACGACCTGTTTGCGCATTTCGTAATTGCGCGCCTCGACCTTCTTCTGCGCGGTCTCGATGGCCTTCGAAAGCCATTTGGAACCGATCGCCTCGCCATCCTCCAGATTGGAATTCATCATCTTGGCGAACAGCGTGTCGGGGCCAAAGATGCGGAGCAGATCGTCTTCAAGGCACAGATAGAAGCGCGACAGGCCAGGGTCCCCCTGACGGCCGGAACGGCCACGCAACTGGTTGTCGATGCGGCGGCTTTCGTGCCGTTCGGTGCCCAGCACGAACAGCCCTCCGGCTTCGATCACGCGCGCCTTCTCCTCGGCCACTTCGGCCTTGATCCTCTCGATCGCGGCATCGCGCTCCGGCCCGTCGGGCAGGTCGCGCAATTCTTCCTCGATGCGGAATTCGACATTGCCGCCCAGCTGGATGTCGGTGCCGCGCCCGGCCATATTGGTGGCGATGGTCACCGCGCCGATGCGCCCGGCCTGCGCCACGATATAGGCTTCCTGTTCGTGCATACGCGCGTTCAGGACGGCGTGTTTGACGCCTTCCTTCTTGAGGTATTCGCTGAGCAATTCGGACTTTTCGATCGAGACGGTGCCCACCAGCACCGGCTGGCCGATCTGGTTCTTCTCCTTGATCGCCTTGGCAATCGCCTGGAACTTGTCGGTGGTGTTCTTGTAGAACTCGTCCTGCTCGTCCACGCGGGCGACGGGTTTGTTCGTGGGGATTTCCACCACGTTGAGCTTGTAGATGTCCCAGAACTCTGCCGCTTCGGTGGCGGCGGTGCCGGTCATGCCCGCAAGCTTGGGATACATGCGGAAATAGTTCTGAAAGGTGATGGATGCCAGCGTCTGGTTTTCAGGCTGGATCGGCACGCCTTCCTTGGCTTCCACCGCCTGGTGCAGGCCGTTCGACCAGCGGCGTCCGTCCATCATGCGGCCGGTAAACTCGTCGATGATGATGACCTTGTCATCCTTGACGATGTAATCGGTATCGCGCTTGAACATGATGACCGCGCGCATCGCCTGGTCGAGATGGTGCACGACCAGCGTGTTTTCCACGTCATACAGGTTGTCCGATGCCAGCAGCCCGGCGGCCAGAAGGCGGCGTTCGACTTCCTCCACGCCTTCTTCGGTCAGCTGGACATTGCGCGCCTTTTCGTCCTTTTCGTAATACTGTTCCTCCAGCCCTTTCACCACCGCGTCGATAGCCACATACAGGTCGCTTTTATCCTCGGTGGGGCCGGAAATGATCAGCGGCGTGCGCGCCTCGTCGATCAGGATCGAATCGACCTCGTCGACGATGGCAAAGTTGAAGGGGCGCTGCACCATCTGGGCGCGATCCTGCTTCATGTTGTCGCGCAGGTAATCAAATCCCAGCTCGTTATTGGTGGCATAGGTGATGTCGGCGGCATAGGCGGCGCGCCGCTCGTGTTCGGGCATATTGGGCACGATCACGCCCACGGTGAGGCCCAGCCAGCGGTGCAGCTGGCCCATCCATTCCGCGTCGCGCCGAGCAAGGTAATCATTCACCGTCACCACATGCACGCCCTTGCCCTCAATCGCGTTGAGGTAGGTCGCCAGCGTCGCCACCAGCGTCTTGCCCTCGCCGGTCTTCATTTCGGCAATTTCGCCGCGATGGAGCACGATGCCGCCCACCATCTGCGTGTCGAAATGCCGCATCCCCAGCACGCGGCGCGACGCCTCGCGCACGGTGGCAAAGGCTTCGGGCAGCAGATCGTCGAGCGTCTTGCCCTCAGACAGCTTCAGGCGGAACTTGGCGGTCTGCGCCTTCAATTCATCGTCGGAAAAATCGGCGAGCTGCGGTTCCAGCGCATTGATGCGCGCCACGATCTTGTCGAGCGACTTCACATAACGGTCATTGGCCGAGCCAAAGAAGGATTTGGCGAGTTTCTGCCACATGGGGGCGGTCCTGTTCTGTATAGGGGTTGCGGCCAGCCATGGGCGGCGGCCACGCAATTTTCAGCGAGTTGGGAAAGACTTGCGGGCGCTATTCGTGCGCGCGGTCGGCCTTCAGCACCACGGCGGGCGCGTACTGGAACGCCGGGCCTTGCGCGGCGCGTTCCGCCAGCGGAGCGGCCAAGCGCTGCCGCGCGGCCTTTTCTGCCAGGAAGGCGACTTCGGCCTGCGCCGGGGTGGCGGCGGCATCCTGCGCCACGGCCACGGCCTGCACACCCGCATTGAGCGCTTGAGCCGGCGCGACCGCAGTGGTCAGCCCGGTCAAAACGGCCAGCAGGGTGAGCAATTGGCGAAGCATCTTGACCTTCAGATAGCGATCTATTCGGCGCTGTCTACTTGGCGCGTGTTACTTTGTGCTGAATGATCGGTGCCGGATCAATGATTGTCTGGCGTGCGGCGAAGGCTTATGCGCGCGTGCTATGGACCTTGAACGCTCGCCCCTCGCTTTGCCCTTTCCCGAAATGCCCGCGATTGCCGGGGTCACGCTGCGCGTGGCGCGGGCGCGCTACAAGAACTGGGACCGGGCCGATCTCACCTATGTGGAACTGGCCCCCGGCACCGTTGCGGCGGGCGTGTTCACGAAGAATGTGTGCTGTTCGACCGAGGTGGAGCTGGGCCGGCAAAGCGCCGCGCAGGGCAGCGGCCGTGCACTGGTGGTCAATGCGGGCAATTCCAACGCCTTCACCGGCTATCGCGGGCGCGAGGCGGTGGAACAGATCATGGACCAGGTGGCCGCGCATCTGGGCTGCGCAAGGCACGAGGTGTTCGTTTCCTCCACCGGGGTCATCGGCGTTCCGCTGCCCAAGGACAAGGCGCGTGAAGGCGTGGCCGCCGCACTCACCGCCCCGCCCTGTTCGTGGGAGGACGCCGCGCTGGCCATCGCCACCACCGATACCTTTGCCAAGGGCGTGACCGTATCCGCCATGCTGGGCGATACGCGGGTCACGCTGAACGGCATCATCAAGGGCAGCGGCATGATCGCGCCCGATATGGCGACCATGCTCGGCTATATCTTCACCGATGCCGCCGTTGCGCCTGATTTCCTGCAAGCCTGCCTGTCGGGCGCGAACCAGCGCACATTCAGCTGCATCACGGTGGACAGCGACACATCCACCAGTGACACGGTGCTGGCCTTTGCCACGGGCAAGGCGGGCAATCCGGTGATTTCCAGTTTCGAGGATCCGGGCGCGGATGCCTTCATGGCGGCGATGGAGGATATGTGCCGCCAACTTGCCCATCTGGTGGTGCGTGACGGCGAAGGCGCGCAGAAGTTCATCGCAATCAATGTTACCGGCGCGGTGAGTGACGAGAGCGCGCGGATCATCGGCCTTGCCATCGCCAATTCCCCGCTCGTCAAAACCGCAATTGCGGGGGGCGATGCCAATTGGGGCCGCGTGGTGATGGCCGTGGGCAAGGCGGGGCAGCCGGCGGACCGGGATAGGCTTTCCATCGCCTTTGGCGGCGTGTGGGCCGCGCGCGACGGCCTTCCGCTGGCCGATTACGACGAAACTCCGGTGGCCGCGCATCTGGCAGGGCGCGAAATCGACATCACCGTCGATCTGGGCCTTGGCATGGGTCGCGCGACCGTGTGGACCTGTGACCTGACGCATGGCTACATCGCCATCAACGCGGATTACCGGTCTTGAGTGTGCTCGACCGCGAGATGCTGGCCCTGATGCGCGGCGTGGCGGAAAAGGCCATCCTGCCGCGCTACCGCAACCTTGCAAACGGAGAGGTGGAGGACAAGGGCGGAGATGACCCGGTTACCGTGGCCGACCGCGAATCCGAAGCCATGCTGGCGGAAGGGTTGGCGCGGCTCGATCCCTCGCTCGCTATTGTGGGTGAAGAGGCCGCCCATGCCGATGCGAGCGTGCTGGCGCGGCTGTCGGGCGATTGCTGGATTATCGATCCGCTCGACGGCACGCGCAATTTCGCCACGGGCAAGCCGCCGTTCGGCATACTGATCGCGCGTGCGGAGGGCGGTTTGGCGCAATCGGGATGGATTTACGATTGCCTGTCGCAGCGGTTCTGCGCCGCGCATCGCGGCAACGGTGCGTTTGTGGACGGGCAGCGCGTGACTGCGCGCCAGACCGGCGAAGCGCAGCCGGTTGCCGCCATATCGCTGCTGTTCATGGACATGGGCAAGCGTGAGGCCGTCATGCAGCATATCGCCCCGCATTACCGGCTGGTCGATGTGCCCTATTGCGCGGCCGAGCAATATCCGCGCCTTGCCCTGGGCGAAAACGACGTCTCGCTGTTCGAACGCACGCTGGCCTGGGATCACGCGGCCGGCGTCTTGTGGCTGAACGAGGCGGGCGGCAAGGCGGCCCGTCCCGACGGATCCCCTTACCGCGTGGATGGCGACAGCCACGGCGGCCTGATCGGCGCCGCCAGCCCTCAACTGTGGGAAGGCATGGCGGCGCGAATGGCGCAGGTTTAGAGGACGCTCTCGATCCAGCCCTTGAGCTGGCTCTTGGGAGCGGCGCCCAGCTTGTGCGCGACCGGCTGTCCGTTCTTGAACAGCACCAGCAACGGGATCGACTGCACGCCAATCTGCCCCGGAATCTCGGTGTTTTCCATGATATCCATCTTGGCGATAGTCACCTTGCCGGCCAGTTCATCGCTGATTTCCTCCAACGCAGGGGCGATCATCTTGCACGGGCCGCACCAATCCGCCCAGAAATCGACCAGCACCGGCGTGCTGGAATTGAGCACATCGGCCTGAAAACTGGCATCGGTAACGGTCTTGGTGGCCATGGGGCAAACTCCTTGAATCGGGTGTTGGCACCTATCTAGGCACAGCGCGGCCAAGGGCAATATGGCGCAGCCAAAGGTTTATTGCGGTACGCCCAAGGCGGGTTTGTGCGCGCTCAGCAGTTCTGCGGGAATTTCAATCAATTGCGGCGTCTGGGTGTAAATTACGGCCGCTTCCACCTGCCGGCCCGGAAAGATCACGTCGAGCGCGGCGGCATAGGCGGCCATTTGCTTCACCGTTGCGACTGGCACTTGATCGAGGTGGGCAGGCGGGCGACGCGCGGTCTTGAAATCGGCCACCAGCACGCGGGTTTCGGTCACCAGCAACCGGTCGGCCGTGCCCGCGATCACCTGCCCATCCACCGTGGCGGCCAGCGGCACTTCGGCCAAGGCAGATGGTCCGAACAGCTCCGCCCAATCGGGATGCGCGATCACGGCGATCGATCGGGCAAGCATATCGGCGCGCTCACTCTCGGACAGATCGCCCGCCAGCCGCTGCAACCAGGCCGCGCCCAGCCGCTCTCGATCAGCGGGAGCGATGTCGGGCAAGCGTTCGATCAGCTTGTGCATCAGCACGCCGCGCCGCGCCGCCTGCGCCGCAACATCGGGCGGCAGCGGCGGATCGGCGCCCTGTTCCTCCCCCGCGGCCGACGGTGCCAAAGGGCGTGGCGGGCGCGGTTCGGGGCCAACCGGAGTAACCGCCCAGACCGGCAGTTCCATCCGTGCTCCTTGGTCGTCCTGTGGCACTTTCAGCACCGGTTCGGGAAGCGATCCCCAATCCTGCCGCCCGCCCCAGATGGGATCGTGTTCGGGCATTTCGGGAAACAGCGGGGCAAGGCGCGCATACCAGCTATCGGGCCTCGGCTCCTTCTCCCGCTTGCCCAGCGCACCGCCGATGAACAAAGCCTCCTCTGCCCTGGTCATCGCGACGTAGAGCAGGCGCCAGTGCTCGGCCAGACTCTCGGCCTGCGCCCGTGCATCGGCCTCCACAATTGCAGGGATTTTCATGTCCTTGCTCAAGGGAGGGAGCGGCATCGCCACTTTCCCTAGGACGGCATCGCCGGGCAATTCGCTGGCGCTGACGGCAGGCTTGTGCGGATCGCCCGTGGCATCGGCCAGAATCACAATGGGCGCCTGCAGCCCCTTCGACCCGTGCACCGTCATCACCCGCACCTGCTGCGCGCTGGCCCCCTCGCCCGATTCGCGCTTGAGCTCGCCTGCGCCCGCATCGAACCAGTGGATGAAGCCTTGCAGGCTGGGCACATGCGCGGCAGCAAAGGCGTGCGCGGCATTGAGCAGTTCGTCGATCGGGTCGTTCGCATCGCGCCCCAGCCGCGCGGCCAGCTTGGCGCGCGCACGCCACGGGCCGATCAGCATCCAATGGAGCAGCGCCTGCGGGGGTTCGAAATCGGCCCGCGCCAGCAGCGCCAGCAGCATATCAACTGCTTCGCGCACACGCGGCGCGCGGTTCGCCTGCAAATGCTCCCAGAGGCTGATCTTGTCCCGATAGCCATGGGCCAGCAATTCCTCCTGGCTCCATCCGAAAATGGGGGAGACGAGCAGCGCGGCAAGGCTGAGATCATCGCCTGGCTGCGCGGCAAAGCGCAAGGCCGCCATCAGATCCTTCACCGCCAGCGGCGCGCCCAGCCGCAGCCGGTCCACCCCCGCAACCGGCACGCCGGCCGCATGCAGGCGCGCCACGATGAGGCCCGCCAGTTCGCGCCTTTTGCGCACCAGCACCATCACATCGCCCGGCCCGGCATTGCGCGCACCGCCCTTCACCAGCGGAAAGCCGTAATCCATCCATTCCCTGATCTGCGCAGCGATCTTGCCCGCCATCCGCCGTTCGGGAGCGGACAGCCAGGGATCGGCGTCGGCGCCCTCCTCGCCTTCGTCTCCTTCTTCGTCCCTGTCGGTGGCGCGCACGGGTTGCCAGAGGCGAACGAGCCCCGGACGTGCGGCATCGCCCACATGCGGTTCGTATGCGTCGGTCAGTCCCAGCGCACCCGGCCCGATCGCTTCCACCGCCCGGTCCACGAAATCGAGCACATCCTGCGCAGTGCGGTAGGATCGGCCAAGCGGCAATTCGACCAGTTCGCGCGCGGGGATATTGGCGCGCATCTGCGCCACATTCTGCGTCCGCTGCGCCAATTGCTGGCGATACCGGTCGCGCGCGGCGGCGAAGTTTTCCGGGCTGGTGCCCTGAAAGCCGAAGATCGCCTGCTTGTAATCGCCCACCACGAACAGCGTGCGCAGCTTGTCGTCGCGCTGCCCCAGGCCGGCAAAGAAGTCGCCCGTCAGCGCATCGATGATCGACCATTGCGCTTCGTTGGTGTCCTGCGCCTCGTCGATCAGGATATGATCGAAACGCCGGTCGAGCTTGTAGCGGATCCAATCGCCCACGCCGGCTTGGCCCAGCAGCGCCGCGGCGGAACGGATCAGGTCATCGAAATCGAGCAGACCTTCGCGGCGCTTTGCCTCCTCCCACGCCAGCGCATAGCGCCGCCCGATATCGAGCGCGGGCGCCAACAGATCGGCAAGGTCGAACAGGCATTTGCGCTGAAGCAACGCGTTTATTCCGGCCAGCAGGTCATCGCCCACTGCTCCAATGCCGGAATCGAATTTGGCGATATTCTTGGCGTATTTGAGCTGACCTTCGGCGTTGAACAACCTGTCGCGCAGATCGGCCAAGCAATCCAGGCGTCCCGCCTCATCAAGGCCGAACCAGCGGCTGATCGCGTCCACATATGGCTGCGCGGTGGTGGCGCCCCACGCGTGATAGGCGTCGGCTATCTGACGCAGCGCTGCGCAATCGAACTGCCCATCGCTGCACCATTGGGCCAGCATTTCGCGTGTTTCATCCTCCGCCAGCCCCAGCCGTGCATTCACCAGCGGGCGCATCGGCGGCTGGAACGCGCCGGGGCCGTGCCATGCGGCAGAGGCGGCGGCGCATTGGGTCAGCCATTTGCGCGTTTCATCCGGCCCCAACCGTTCCGACAGCATTTCCAGTGCGGCAATCGCCTCGCCCTCATGCTCATCCTGCCAATCGGCCACCAGCTGCGACAGCACCTGTTGCGCCAGCAGATCGCGGTCGCGGTCCTCCATCGGCCGCGCGCCCGGCTCAAGCCCGGCTTCGGAGGGAAATGCGGAAAGCAGCCATTGCGAAAAGGCATGGATCGTATCGATACGCAAGCCGCCGCCAGGACAATCGAGCACGCTGGCAAACAGCGTGCGCGCACGCGACAAGGTGTCCTGATCGTTATCGGCGCCGATCTTCAGCAATTCGCCCGCCAGTTCCGCGTCATTCATCCGCACCCAGCGCGCCAGCACCTCGTTCACGCGCGTCGCCATTTCGGCAGCGCCAGCCTTGGTAAAGGTCAGGCACAGGATATTTTCAGGGCGCACATCGGGCCGCAAAAGCAGTCGCAGGACGCGCGCGGACAGCACCTGCGTCTTGCCCGTTCCGGCAGAGGCGGACAGCCACACGCTGTCCTGCGGATCCACCGCGTCGCGCTGATTATCCTGCAGCGGGAACAGCCTGCCGCTCATCCCTCGTCCTCCTCGCGGCCCATCCATTCTTCCAGACGCATCAGATGGTCGTAGGAATTGTAGACCTTGGCATCGGGGTTGAGGCGCGCGGTGAAGCCCTCATCGCCCAGAATCCACCGGTCGATCGCGTCATCCAGAAAGGCGCGGGCCTTGGGAAGGAATTCTTCGGGCAGCAGTCCGGTTCTCGCAGCGCCAACCTTCAACGGCACTTCCACATAGCCAAAACCCGTCGGGCTGTTCTTGTGTTTGCCCAGCGACCAGTATTCGAATGCCGCCGGGCGCCCAGTCGCGCGGGGCCACGCGCCGCGCTCCGCCATCAGGGCCAACGTGCCCAATTGCATGGCAAAGCCTGCCGCAACCTGCGCCTTCTTGGGCGGGCCACCGGTCTTGTAATCGACAATCGCGAGCGTCCCATCGGCCAGCCGGTCGATCCGGTCGGCCTTGCCAGTAATGGTAACGCCGCGCCAGTCTATCTGGCCCTTTTTCTCCCACACGACCGGGATGCGGTCGGGATCGGACTCCACCGTCAGCTTGACCCATTCGAGCGCTTTGAGAAGGCGCGGCTTCCACAGTGCCCGCATCAGCGGGTGGGCGCGCATTTCCTCCAAATGCATTTCGGCCAATCCGGCCAGATCGGCTGTGCCCCCGCTTTCGTGCCAATCCTCCAGAATTGCGTGCGCCAGCGTGCCCTGCCAGGCGGGCGTGGGTGCGGCGTCGAGCAATTCAAGTTCGGACAGACCCAGCACCTTCTGGGCATAGAACTGATACGGATCGCTGCGCAGCCGGTCGAGCGTGGTGACGCTGAATTCACCTCTCTGCCGCTGCTGCGCCGTGGGGCGCGGTGAAGGGCGCGGATGCGGCGGCACGCGCGGGGCACTGTCCAGCGCGCGAGCCAGCCGGATCGCGGGCGCGGCCGCAATATCGGTCGGCAGATTGTCTCCCAAAAGCGCGCAAACGCGCAGCCAGAAACGCGAGGCGATCACCGGCCCACCCGCATCGCGCCGCGCCCGGCTCAGCACCACATGCGGCGCCCCCAACGCGCCCGCCAGATCATGCGCGGCCAAACCGATGCGGAAGTCTGCGCCCGGCACGCCCAGCGCACGCAGGATCGCGGGGGCAAGCAGCGGATCATTGCCCGGCGGCTGTGGCCACACCCCTTCGTTCAGCCCGGCGCAGATCACCAGGTCGGCGCGCGTCATCCGGCTTTCAAGCAGCCCGTAAATGGCCACGCGCGGATGCCCGCCATAGGGTGGGCGCACCGCTTCACGCTCCATCGCATCGCGCAGCACCTTGCCTATCTGGTCCGCCGCCACCTGCGTTCCCGCTTCGCCTGCGTGCAGGCGCAGGTTTTCGAACAGTCGCGCAAGCGCGCGGCCATCCTCGCGCGACCACAAATCCTCGCCGCACAGCGCCTCGCCCGCCTTCTGCAAAGCGGCGAGTTGGTCGGCCAGCAGCACGCTTGCCGACGGATCACACAGCGGCGCAAGGATCGCTTCCACCTCGCCCCACCACTCGTGCAGGCCAGCCTCGTCCGCGATGGCGCGCAAGGGGCCAAGGCCGGGTGACGGGCGCGGGCCGCGCAGGCGCCGTTCCATCCGGCGCACCGCCTTCAGCCATGCTTCGCGCGCATCCCCGCGCCGCACGAGCGGATGGCCGAGCAGCGCGAGCAGCGGCACGGGGGCGGCATTTTCCGCCATTACCTCGGCGAGCAGCAGGATCACGCGCCCCGCCGCGGTCTGCGGCAACGGGCGGCCCGCACTGTCATCCGCCTCGATATGCCAGCGCCGCAAATGCTGCACCACGCGCGCGGCCAGGCCGCGATCAGGAGTAACCAGCGCCACGCGTTTTTCCGGTTCCTCCAGCGCCTCGCGCACCAGCAGGGCAATGGCCTGCGCTTCCTCCTCAGGATGTGCGCTTTCCATTAACCGCACACCGGCAAGGCGACGCTTTTCGGCAGGCAGATCCGCCCAGGCGCGGCTGGCCTGCGGAGGCAGGAACAGGCTGGAAATCGCGTGGCTGCGTTCGGGCGGCCCTTTGCCCAGCCCCGCGCGGTGCCATGGCTGCACCTCGGCGCGGGCAATGCCCATACGGCCCAGCAGCAGCTTGAGGTGGTATTGTGGATGGGTGAGAGCATCACCCTTGCCAAACGGCCCCTCCTCGCCTTCCGATGCACCGGCGCTGCCCAGCTCGTCCCACGCAGAATCGGGCATCGACAAATCGAGATCGGGCAGAATCACCGCCCCGCCCGGCAGGTCTGCCACCGCGCGCAGCAGGCGGGCGAGTGCGGGCGCGGCGCTGGTTACGCCAGCTGCTACAATTGGGGTTGCGGGGGGATTGGCGCGCAGCCGTCGCGCGGTTTGCGAAAACAGCAGGTTGCGCCGTGTCGCGGCGTCCACCTGCCCGCTCGCGTCCAGATGCTCCCGCCAGCGGTGCTGCACGCGCAGGAAGATGCGCAGGCTGGCCAGCCAGTGCTGCGCCAGATCTTCCGCCAAACCCAGCGTGGCGGGGTCCAGCAGACATTCGGGCGCGACTTCCTCCACCAGCAGCCGGTCCATCGTCTGCCCCAGTTGGTAGGCAAGCCGCAGCAGTGCCGCATCTGCCGGAGCATCTGCGCCCAGTTCCTCGCGCAGGAAGCGGGCCAGCATCAGCCAGCGCGCGGTGGGATCGGCAGCGGGCGGCACATCCAGCGCGGCGCCCAGATTGTCGATCAGCGGGCCAAGGGCTTCATCCAGATCAAGATCACCCACAACCGCCATGCGCGGCATCAGCAGGCCATGCTGCCCCTGAGCGCCAAAATGGCGAATGAAGGCTTCCTCGATGGTTCGGCGGGCGCGGGTGCTGGGCAGGAGCAGCGTCAGCCGTGCAAGGCCGAAGCCCGGCTCGGAATAGCGCGGCACCAGCCCCGCCACCAGCGCATCGGCAAAGCCGCGATGTGCGGCGATCGAATAGATGCGGGGCGCCTTGCGTTCCATCAGCGCCTAGCAATTGTCCGCCAGCGCCAGTTCGGTGGGCCGGATGGCGGCAGGCGTGCCGACTTCGAACCAGCGCCCGGTAAAGGCAAGGCCATACAGCCGCCCTTCCGCCATAGCACGGTCCCACAGCACATTGGTGGAAAACGGCCCCTGCGGTGCATCGCGAAGCAAGCGTTTGGAGACGAGCTGGATGCCGGTGAAGATATAGGGCGCGATCTTGCCCGATCTGCGGCGCGTCAGCCTGCCATAGGGATCCATGTGGAAATCGCCCTTGCCCACGAAGTTGCTGGCCCGCTTGTGCGCCACCAACAGCAGCAGCGCATCCATCCTCTCCGCGTCCCACCGCTCGGACAGATCCTGAAAGGCGTTTTTCGGCCCGTCGAGCCACAGATTGTCACTGTTGAGGCAGAAGAAAGGATCGGGCAGCAGGTGTTGCGCCTTGACCATGCCGCCGCCGGTTTCGAGCAGGCGCTCCCGCTCGTCCGAAATCGCAATGGCGGGCTTCTTGCGCTCGGCCAGATGCCCTTCGAGCACATCGGCAAAGTAATGCACATTCACCACCGCGCGGGCCACTCCGGCCTCGGCCAGCTTGTCAAGCGCGTGATCGATCAGGGGCTTTCCCGCCACCCGCACCATCGGCTTGGGCTGGCTGGCGGTGAGCGGGCGCATCCGCTTGCCAAGGCCCGCCGCCATCACCATCGCGGTGTCGGATGCGAGCCGGATCATTGCGTCAGGTCGCCGCGCCGCGCGCGCCATTCGGCAGGCACATTGGCATCGAACCACCGCGCCACGGGGCCAAGTGCAGGATGTGCCAGATCGCGCTCCATCGCCTCCCACACGCGCGGGATCAGCGAAAGGTAGCGCGGCTTGCTGTCACGCCGCCACAACCGCGTGAAAATGCCCACGATCTTGGCGTTGCGCTGCGCCCCCAGCACCGCGTAATCGGCCAAGAAGTCTTCCCCCGCATCGGCATGGGCGAGGTAGTAATCCAGCATCGCCTGTTCCAGTTCGGGTGATACGTCGCGGCGCGCATCCTGCAACAGCGAGACCAGATCATAGGCGGGATGCCCCACCAGCGCGTCCTGGAAATCGATGATGCCCTGCGCGCCATCAGGCATCAACATAATGTTTTCCGCATGGTAGTCGCGCAGCACGCACACGCCCGGATATTGGCGCGACATCACCGGGCGAAGCACCTCGCTCCACGCCGCAAGGAATCCCTCTTCGTCCACGTCAAGACCTGCAGCAGGGCAGAACCACTGGAAGAACAGCGCCACCTCGCGCAGATAGGTCGGCTCGTCATAGGGCGCAAACGGGCCGGGCGGGCAGCGGCGCAGCGCCAGCAGCGCATCGATCGCGGCGCGGTATGTTGCCTCTTCCGCCTCTGGATTCAATTCCAGCCAATCGCGCATCCGGTCGTGGCCGAAATCCTCGATCAGCACGAGGCCGCGGTCCAGGTCAGTCGCCAAAATCGCGGGGGCGCGCATACCCTGCTCCAGCAGCCAGTTGCCGACATGGAGGAACGGGCCGGGATCTTCGTGCGGCGGCGGCGCGTGCATCAGCATGGCGGTGGGGCGGCCCGCGCGGCGAATACGGAAATAGCGGCGGAAACTGGCATCGCCGGGCAAAGGCTCCGCGACAGCCCCGCCCCAGCCGGCGTTTGCAAGGAAGGAATCGATGCCGTCGGGCAATTGCGCGCTCATGGCATCCGCCCTAGCCAATCCGCCCCGCCTTCGACAATCGCCCACCGCCCTTCGCCGTGGATTTCCAGTGTGATCGACAGGCAACCCGCCTCCTGCGCAAAGCCTCCGGCACGGTCGGGCCATTCAGCCAGCAGCGCGGCACCTTCGCGGTAATCGTCCAGTCCCAGTTCTGCGGCCTCTGCCGGGTCATCCAGCCGGTAGAAATCGGCATGGATCACCGGCAAGCGCATGGCGGGTGCATCATAAACCTCGATAATCGTGAAGGTAGGCGACGGCACATCACCTGCGTGCCCCAGCGCGGCGAGGATCGCGCGCGACAAAGTGGTCTTGCCCGCGCCCAGCCCGCCACTGAGCGCCACCACATCACCCGCACGCAGGCGTGCCGCAATCCTCGCGCCAAAGGCCTGCATGGCCACAAGATCGGGCAAATGTTCGATCACGGCAGGCTGATGGTCACGGTGGTGCCCGCGCCCCTCTCGCTCTGAATATCCAGCCTCCCACCATGCGCCTCGATAAGCTGGCGCGAAAGCGGCAGGCCCAGCCCGCGCTTTTCCTTCCCGCTGCCATCGCGCGCCAGCCCGTAACCTTCCAGCGCGCGCGCCAGTTCGCCGGGGCGCATGCCGGGGCCGTTATCCGAGATGACCACACGCACGCCATTCTTGCGCCGCGCCAGCATCACCAGAATGCGACCCGATTTCTCAGGCACGGCGGCAATTGCATTGTCGAGGATATTGCCGATCGCGCGCCCCAGCTGACGCCGATCCGCCTGTATCTTGCCTGCACCCTTGTCTCCGCGCAGGTCGAGCGCGATGTCGCGCGCCTCGATCGCGTCTTCGCGTTCGCGCACAATGCCGGTGACAAAGGCAAGCACGTCCACCTCCTCCATCGCCATGGGAAGGAGGCCGGCCTCGCTTTGCGTCAGGTCAAGCACGCTTTCGATCTGCGATGTAAGCCGTTCAACCGAGGCAAGAATTGCAGCGACATAATCCTGCGCCTGCGGGGTCAATTCGCCCGCCACGCCCGATTGCAGCAATTCGGCAAACCCGCCGATGGAGGTGAGAGGTGTGCGGAATTCGTAGCTCATATTTGCCAGGAATCGCGTTTTGACCGCGTCGGCTTCTTCCAGCGCGGCGTTGCGTTCACGCAGCGCCGCCTCGGCCTTGGTCGAATCGGTCACATCCAGCACGGTAAGCAGGCCGTTGCCATCGGGAAGCGGGACCCCGGCAAATTCCAGCGTGCGCCCATCCGACAGCAGCACACGCCCGCCGCGCTGCTTGCGATCGAGCGTGGCCGCGCGGACCACCTCGCCAATCGCCGCGCGCTGGCCCGGACGCGCGAGCACCTGCATGATGCGGTCGAGCAGCGTGTCGATATGCGGGTGGCTGTCCATGAATTCCGCCTCGATCCCCCATATCTCTGGGAAGCGGCGGTTCCAGAGCTGGATGCGGCCATCGGGCGCAAACACGGCCAGCGATTCGAACAGGCTGTCGAACGTCGCCGTGCGGGTGCGCAGCAACGTGTCGCGGGTGGCGGACAGCGCCAGTTGTTCCGACCTGTCCTCTGCCACCAGAACCAGCCCGCCATCGGGCATGGGCTGCGCCACGATGCGCAGATGGGTGTTGTCCGACAGCGTCCATGCCTGTTCGCTGGGCGCATCGGCGCGGAACCAGCTGGCGAGTTCGCGCCGAAAGGCCGGAAAATCGCGCATTTCGGGCAGCCGCGCCTTATCCCGCGCCATGTCCAGAAAGCGATCGAAATCGGGCGGATCGATCTGCACCGATACCGGCAAAGCGAAAATGCGCATGAAGGGCTGGTTGATGAAGGTCAGCCGCCTGTCGGCATCGAACTGCGCGACACCCACCGAAAGCTGATCGAGCATCGAGCGCTGCGCCTCGCGGAAGGCGCGGAAAGCGCGGGCCTGCTCCTCCATCTCCTCGATGTCGATGGCATAGCCGGCCACACCTTCGTCGCCCAATGGCAGGTCGGACACGCGCAATGCACGCCGCTGGTTGCCGATGGTGGCCTGCACGATCCGTTCGACGGGCAGGTTGCGGTCGCGCGACTGGCGGGCGATCTGTGCGGCGGAGAGGCCATCCAGAGGCTCGATCAGTTCGATCTGCTGCTCCACCACGCTTTGCGCGCTGTCCGCCTCCACCGCCTTGACATAGGCGCTGTTGACCAGCCGCAGCGTCATGTCGGGCCCGCGAAACCACATCGGCATGGGCGCCGCTTCGATCAGGCCCACCAGAGCGGCAAAATCGTTGCGTGCACGCGCCGCCTCGGCCCGCAACCGAGCCAGTTCGCCCTGGCTTTCGGAAAAGTCGAACCACCACAGCAGCGCGGTGCCGGGCGCGGCCACGGCAGGATCGGCCTGCTGCCCACGGATCGCCAGGCTCTTGGTCGAACCTTGCGGGGTGAGGACAAGCTGAAACGGCGTCGCGGTTTTTTGCGTGCGGCGCACCGCTTCGCGCAAATCCGCCAGATCGAGGGGGGAAAGGCCGAAATCCTCTCCGCCCAGTTCGGACAGGAAACCCGGCATTTTCGCCATGCCCAGCCATGCCGCCAGCCGGTCCGGCCCTTCCAGCCGCCCGTCGCCGCGGACGAGCAAGGGGATCGCCGGGCAATCGTCGATCATCCGCGACAGCCGCCGTGCGGTGACGCGCGCGGCGCGCGCCGCGCGCGCCCGCTTTTGCGCGGCGACCACCACCCACACCGCGCCAAAGGTCCAGCCTGCCAGAAGCAGGCCGAGCAGCGCCATTGCAGAGGGGCTCAATTCCATGCTCTCACAGCTATGAGGCCCGCGCCGGGGATGCAACAGGGGCGCGCAAAAGGAAGCGGGCGTTCCCCCGCAAATCGGGGAAACGCCCGCAATATCGCGTCAATTGCAATCAGTAACGGTAATGATCGGGCTTGAACGGGCCGGACAGCGGCACACCGATATAATCGGCCTGCTTCTTGGTCAGCTTGGTCAATTGCACACCCAGCTTTGGCAGATGCAGCGCAGCCACCTTCTCGTCGAGGTGCTTTGGCAGGATATGCACTTCCTTGGAATAATCATGCCCACGCTGCCACAGTTCAATCTGTGCCAGCACCTGGTTGGTGAAGGAACAGCTCATCACGAAGCTGGGATGGCCGGTGGCGCAGCCCAGGTTCACCAGCCGGCCCTTCGCGAGAATGATAATGCTCTTGCCATCGGGGAAGGTGACGAGGTCTGTGCCCGGCTTGATTTCCTTCCAGGTGTAGTTCGCCAGCGCCGAAATCTGGATTTCGCTGTCAAAGTGGCCGATATTGCACACGATGCTCATCGGCTTCATCGCCATCATATGCTCGGCGGTGATCACATCCTCGTTGCCGGTGGCGGTCACGAAGATGTCGCAGCGCTTCACCGCTTCTTCCATGGTGACGACTTCATAACCTTCCATCGCGGCCTGAAGAGCGCAGATCGGGTCGATTTCGGTCACCATCACACGCGCGCCGCCCTGGCGCAGCGAATCGGCGCTGCCCTTGCCGACATCGCCAAAGCCGGCCACGCAGGCGACCTTGCCCGCCAGCATCACGTCGGTCGCACGGCGGATGGCGTCCACCAGCGATTCCTTGCAGCCATAGAGGTTGTCGAATTTCGACTTGGTGACGCTGTCGTTCACATTGATCGCGGGGAAAGGCAGCTTGCCGTTCTTGGCGATCTGGTAGAGGCGATGCACGCCGGTGGTGGTTTCTTCGGACACGCCGCGAATGTTCTTCACGGTCTTGGTCAGATAGCCGGGCTTCTTCGCCAGAAATTCCTTCAGCGCACGGACGAATTCGATTTCCTCGGCATTGCTCGGCTCGAACAGGTCCTCGCCCGCTTCGACCCGCGCACCCCAAAGGGCGAACATGGTGGCATCGCCGCCGTCGTCGAGGATCATGTTGCAGGTATCCTCCTCGCCCCAGTCGAAGATGCGGCCGACATAGTCCCAGTATTCGGCAAGGCTTTCGCCCTTGACCGCGAAGACGGGAATGCCGCGCGCGGCAATGGCGGCGGCGGCGTGATCCTGGGTCGAGAAGATGTTGCAGGTGGCCCAGCGCACATCGGCGCCCAGTTCCACCAGCGTTTCGATCAGAACCGCGGTCTGGATTGTCATGTGCAGCGAGCCGGTGATGCGCGCGCCGCGCAGCGGCTTGGCCGCGCCGAATTCCTCGCGCAGGGCCATCAGGCCGGGCATTTCGGTTTCGGCGATGTTGATCTCGTCCCGGCCGAATTCGGCAAGCGAGATGTCCTTGATGATGTAATCGGGCTGAGCAGCCAGAGTTGCCACGCGCACTTCTCCTGTCATGTGGGGGTGAAGCGTCGCCGGGGCTCCATGCAACGCGCTATTGGCACATGCACATAGAGCGCGCGCGCGTCCGCGACAAGCCCGCCATCCGCCTTGCACAAAGCCGCGCAAGCCTTATCTCTGCCGTGGACAGGGCCAAGGAAGGATACCTCACATGACGATTGCAAAAGGCGACAAGCTTCCCGACGTGACACTGGTGAAAGTCACCGAAGGCGGGCCGGAAAAGGTCAGCAGCGCCGAATATTTCGCGGGCAAGAAAGTGGCGCTGTTCGCGGTGCCGGGTGCCTTCACCCCCACCTGCTCGGCCAAGCACCTGCCCGGCTATGTCGAAAAGGCGGCTGAACTGAAGGCCAAGGGCGTGGACGAGATCGCCTGCACGGCGGTGAACGATGCCTTCGTGCTGGGCGCGTGGAACAAGGCCGGCGGATCGGATGACATCACCATGCTGGCCGATGGCAATGGCGAATTCGCAGCCGCGCTGGGCCTTGATGCCGATTTTTCGGGCTTTGGCATGGGCAAGCGTTCGCAGCGCTACTCGCTGATCGTGAATGACGGCGTGGTGGAAGAAGTGAACGTCGAAGGCCCCGGCGAATTCAAGGTATCCAGCGCCGAACATATGCTGGGGCAGCTGTAAGGCAGCCACCTTACGCAAACACAAAAAGGGCGGCCCCAGTGCCGCCCTTTTTCGATGGCTCTGTGCCTATTGTGCGGCGGGCATGGTTCCGGGCCGGATGTAGGGAACCATGTGCTGCACATAATCCGCCTTGCCCAGGGGCAAGCCCGTCATGCGCAGGATGCAATAAGCGGCCATCAGATGAAAATAGAACTGCGGTAACGCCCAGTCCCGCACATATTGTTCTACCGTCAGGTCGAACACGATGCCCATGGGCAAAGCGTGCTCAAGGGGGGATTGCGGATCGGTTTCGGCCGGCAAAGTCGCCCCGGCCTGTTCAACCAGTTCGATCGTCTGGGTCAGGCGCAGCCGGGTATCGGCGAACGTGCCCGGATTCTCCCCGGCCTCGCGCCCTTCGGCCAATAATTCATCAACCAGTGGCGGAAACGGCGCACGGGCCAGCCGGTGGATACCTTCCAGTGCCTGAACGCAGGTAAACCGCACCTGCGTTGCCAGCGGGAACATATCGGGCGCCAGGCGCGCTGCCATCAGGCGATCCGCGTCTTCTGGCTTCATTCGCTGCTGCGCCTTGTCCAGCCACCCCGCCATCGCAATCAGCATGTCGCCATAGGTGGGCACCAGCGTGTTCTGCGGGGTCATGCGCCCCACTCGACATTCACGCCCAGCGAATCGATATTGGGCACGAAATTGGGATGCGCGCGGCGGATCGGGTCGGCGTCCAGAATGGTCGATTCGCCCTCGATGCTCGCGGCCACCATCAGCAGGGCAATCGCCACGCGGATGATATAGGGGCTGGTCACTGTCGCCGGCACCAGCCGGTCACCGCCAAAGGTAATCAGGCGGTGCGGATCGCATAGCAACGTGTGCGCACCGAACAGGCTGAGTTCGGTATGCCAGGTGAGGCCGCCTTCATAGACCTTGTTCCAGAACATGGTCTGCCCCTTGGCCTTCACGCCCAGCGCAATGAAGATCGGCAGAAGGTCGGCGGGGATATAGGGCCAGGGCGCGGCTTCCACCTTTGTGATCAGGTGGCTCGTGAAATTGGCTTGCACAACCAGCTGTTCGGGCGCTTGCAGGCGCGACCAACCATCCTTGTGCTCCACCTCGGCCCCGAATTTTTCAAAAGTCCGGTCGATCAGCATGAAGTTTTCCGGCTGCGAATTGCGCACCGAAATATCGCCGCCCGTTACCGCCGCCAGCGCAAGGAAAGTCGCGACCTCGTGGAAATCCTCCACGAAGGTGTAATCCGCGCCGTGCAGCTCCACCCCGCCTTCGACCGAGACCATGCTGGTCCCCTTGCCCTTGATCCGCGCGCCCATCGCTTCGAGGAAGGCGCACATTTCCTGCACATGCGGCTCGCAGGCGGCGTTGACGATCTGACTGGTGCCGTTGGCGGTCAGCGCGCTGATGATGAAGTTTTCGGTGGTGGTGACGCTGGCATATTCCAGCCACATCCGCGTCCCCTCGCCCCGATCCTTCTTGCGAAAAACGATGTTCTTGCCTTCGTTCGAAACTTCCGCGCCGAACGCCTTGAACACGGCCACATGCGGATCGATCTCGCGCGCGCCCAGCGTGCAGCCCTTCACCTCGTTTTCAAGCCGGGCTTCGCCCAGACGGGCCAGCAGGCCGGGGATCATCATTATGCTCGCGCGCATGGCCTGCGGCAGGGTCGCGCGCGCGCCGGGCGAGATCGTGCTGTGGTCGATCTCCAGCACCTTGGCCGCCTTGTCCCAATGCACCGTACTGCCCAGTTCGCGGAAGAAATCGTGGATTCGCGTGACATCGGTGATTTCGGGCACGTTGCGCAAGGTGATAGGCGCATCGGTCAAAAGCGTCGCGCACAGCACGGGCAGCACCGCATTCTTGTTGGCCGAAGGATCAATTCGCCCACGCAGAGGCCGTCCCCCGCGCACATACAAAGCCGTCATGTCGTCTCTTTCAAACCCCGATAAACCCGTCTGTGCAGGTCAGTACCCCATCAGTTTCAGCACTTCGCCCCGGCTCTTGTCGTCGCGGCGGAACAGGCCCATCACGCGGCTGGTCACCATGTTGACGCCCGGCGTGCGCACGCCGCGCGCAGTCATGCAGGCATGGCTCGCCTCGATCACCACCGCCACGCCGCGCGGTTCGAGGTGATTCCAGATACATTCCGCCACTTCCGCGGTCAGCCGTTCCTGAATCTGCAACCGGCGGGCATAGCCGTGCAGCACGCGCGCCAGCTTGGAAATGCCCACCACGCGGTTGGTGGGCAGATAGGCAATCGCCGCCTTGCCGATGATCGGGGCCATATGATGTTCGCAGTGGCTCTGAAACGGAATGTCCTTGAGCACCACGATCTCGTCATATCCGCCCACTTCCTCGAACACGCGGGAAAGGTGCACGGCCGGATCCTCGCCATAGCCCTGGCAATATTCGCGCCACGCCCGCGCAACGCGCGCCGGCGTATCCAGCAGACCTTCGCGCGTTGGGTCATCGCCCGACCAGCGGATCAACGTGCGGATCGCGTCCTGCACATCATCGGGCACGATCAGCTTGCCGCGCTCGTCAAATTCCTCGTGATCGTGATCATGCCCGCAACCCATAGTCACTTATCCCGTCGTAGTTTGGCCGCCCGCCTGCGGGCCAGCCTGTTTCTGGCTCTCGCCAATAGGCTGCCCGGACGCAAAAGGCCACGCCTGCCTGATGATAAAGCGAACATCTCCTCCGGTGTTTCGGGATCGAGTATCTGGTTTGCGGCCAGCGCCTCCTCCACCTCGTTGTTGGCGGGGGGATGAAAGGGCCGCAGCCGGCACCCCTCCTCCCCGCCCAGAAGCGCGATCATCGCCGCCATTGACCCTGCCTTCTCCTCCAGCGCGGCCACCTCGTCAGGCGACAGACCGCAATGCTCGCCCAGCAGCGACAGGCGCAGATCGCGGATGGCAGGCGCGGCATGCCCGTTGCCGGGACGGCGCGCATCGATGAACACATCGCATTCGCTGTCCAGCCCCATCGAACGGTTGTTGAAATTGGCAGATCCGACGCGCAGCACTTCGTCATCCACGATCATCACCTTGGCATGGACATAGATCGGCGTGCCATTCGAATATGGCGCGTAGATGTGGAAGCGATCATTGCCGTCCAGTTCACGGATCGCCTCGATCAGCGTGGTGCGCGCAGTGTCCATTGCCAGACATTCCAGCCAGCCATCGGCGTTTGCCGGATGAACAATGATGACTTCCGGAGGATCGGGTTCGGCCAGCCGCTTGGCCAGCGCCTCGCATATGGCGCGGCTGGCGAAATACTGGTTTTCTGCGTAGATGAAGCGGCGAGCGCCAGCGATCTGGCGACGGAATAGCTCCTCCACCTCGGTGAGGGCGGACAGCCCACCATGTTCGGCGCGGCTGCGGGCAATGCCGATTTCCACATCCTCGAAATGCGGCGTCACCCCGTCTGGCCAGCATGATTCGCCTTCCGGCGTGCAACGAGGCAGGGGTTTGCCCCCGGCGTGTTCCCAGCGCGCATGACCCAGATCGGCGAGCGCCACTGCCACATCGCCTTCCATCATCAGGGCTGCATCGTGCCATGGGCCATAGGGCTTGCCACCCGGAGCGGTGCGACGCGGATCTTCGGCGCGGTGTTCGCGCGTGTCCCAGCGACCCTGCGTCATGTCGATCCCGCCGCACACCGCCAGCGTCTCGTCCATCACCACGATCTTCTGGTGGTGGCTGCACCCCACGGGATGCGCGGTATCGAACTTGAAATCGATGCGGCGGTGCGGTGCCCAGCGCGCCAGATCGAGCAGCATCGAGCCACGCGTCAGGAATTGCAGCGCGCCGATGCTCCATTTCAGAATACGGATTTCAAGGCGCGGATTGTGCCGCGCCAGCCAGACGACGAAACTGCCGAGGCGGCGGGGATATTGCGCGCGCAGCCCCTTGTGCCACCAGCGCCGCCCCTGGGCGAGGTGGATCCTTGTATCGAAATCCCACCCTATCATCAGAATGCGCTGGCGCGCCTTCAACATCGCCTGTTGCATGGTGGCGAAATATTCCTCGCCATCGATCAGCAGGCGTGCGCGCCGCGCGCGGGCATAACGCCACACGCCCGGTTCGGCTGAGAGAGAATCGCTGTCCTGAGCCACGGCGCCCCCGCTGCGGCAGCTTACTGCTTGGCGTCTTCCTTCTTTTCCGGCGTGACGGACGCATCGGCCTTTTCCGCGCGCTTGCGACGGTCAAATACCGCGCGAATATGCTGTTCGTCCTCGGCTGTCAGGTGCTTGGCAAAGTCGGGGAAGTGCTCTTCCTCCTCTTCTTCGATATGATGCAGGTAATCGTGGCGCAGCTGGCGGAACTTGGTCAGCCACGCGCCCGTCGCCATGCTGGTCGCCGCCAGATCGTTGAGCATTTCTTCAATCTCGTGATGCTCGGCCACCGAATGGCGCGTCTCGTCCGTAGTCGCGGGCTTGCGCATCATGGTGGAATAGAGCGCCTGCTCCTCGGCCGCGGCATGCGCCTTCAGCTCGATGGTAAGCTGTTCAAAGAGATCGCGCCGCTCGTCGCTCTCGCCATGCGTATGTTCCAGCCGCTGGAACAGCGCGCGGTGTTTGTCATGATCTTCCTTGAGGCGGGCAAAAATGTCGGTCTTGCTCATTGGGGGAGGACTCCTTGGCTTTGGCCGATCAACCAACCGGGCACACAAGAGTTCCCAAGGCCTCAGGAACACAAAACCCGCCCCTTGCAGGGACGGGTGTTGTGTTGGCGCGCCCGAAAGGATTCGAACCTCTGACCCCCAGATTCGTAGTCTGGTGCTCTATCCAGCTGAGCTACGGGCGCGCATTGGAGGGCGCCACATAGGGGGGCTTTTCCAGCTTGGCAAGCCTATTGACCAGCGATGGCATCAAGAATTTTCAGCCGTGAAAGCAGATCGCGGTCCATTGGCGCCAAGGGGAGGCCTGCGGCCTCGTCCAGCGTGAACCAGCCCCACTGCTGCCCGTCCAGCCCGGTGATGTCCCCGCCCCATTCGCGGCAGGTGTAAAGAAGCAATACAACCCCCGCATACCCGCTCTCGTGGCTTGCCTCATCCGCCAGAAACAAGGGGGACAGCTTCGTGGTTTCAATCCGGATACCAAGTTCCTCCGCGATCTCCCGAACTAGCGCAAATCGCGGATTTTCCGCAGATTCCAACTTGCCGCCGGGAAACTCCCAAAGGCCTGCATGATGTTTGTGAGGAAGACGCTGCTGCAACAACACACGAGCTCTGGCATCGCGCAATGCCAGCGCAACTACCGGTATCCATGTCGGAAAATCTTCCAACCCGAAGTCTCCTGTCAACTATTCGTTAGGGATTGGATGCGAGAATCCGGCCTATCAGATCGTATCGAAAGCTCGACCCCATGTTTGGAAGTGTCAACATCATGCTGCGCGACGAACAGGGCGCCACCGCAATCGAATACGGCCTGATCGCGGGATTGATCGTGATTGCCATGGTTGGAGGCCTTCGGCTTTTTGCCGGTGAAGCCGACTCGATGTTCAACAGGATCGAGACTGCAGTCGAAAATGCAAGCTAAGGTTTAGGACTTTTTCAACTTCTTGACTTTAGACCAGAACACATCCGGACGGGGAACTGATCGGATCGGGTACCGAAGACTACGAAAACCAGGAGACTGACATGACCTTCTTCAAGAACATGCTGCGCGACGAAGCCGGCGCCACCGCCATCGAATATGGCCTGATTGCTGCCCTGATCGCCGTTGCCGCGATCGCGGCCCTGAACAGCCTGGGCGGCAACCTGAACAACACCTTCAACTCCGTTTCGGACGAACTCGAAGAAGCCAACGCGTAATCGGGTTTCGCTTCTAGAGACAAGGAAAGGGGCGGAGGGGAAACCTGCCGCCCCTTATCATTTGGCGTGCCGCCGGCCGTTTCGATCAGTTGGCGCGCACCACAATCTTGTATTGCTGGCCAGGCACCACCTGCGCATTGGCGGACAGACCATTGAGCACGCGGAAACGCGCTTCCTGCGCATCGGTATAGGCCATGCGCCGTGCCAGCGTCTGCACCGTATCGGTGCGTGATGCCGTCACCACATCGATCGCGCGCGGCACGACCTGCGCCGCCTCTGCCGCGGTAATGCGGCGCATGGAATTATACATGGCGTTAAAAACGCCCGCCTGCCCCGCCGGGGTGATTGCCGCAAAGTGAAACGCCTGCCGATTGCCGAAATCATAGGCGAAAACGGTGACATCCACCTGTTGCTGCCCGTTATTGACGCGCGCACCACCGAACATGGCGGGAATGCCGTTCACCGTGGCACGCTGGATGCTGTCGGGCGCAAGCTGCTGCTGTTCGCCGCCCAAAGCGCGGAAGGCCGCGCGGACATAGGTTTCGAGATTCCCGTCAAACGCGGCCGTTGTCAGCTGCGCACGGCCCGCATCGCCATTGATCGACACGGCGCGCGTGCCGTTGACCATATAGAAGCCCTGCGGTGCGCTAAAGCGCAAGCGCAATTCGGGATGGATGAAATCATTCCCTTCAATGACGCCCTGCGCGGGATCGTCGCCATACATCAGGCCATCGACGCGGCGCAGGAAGGTCTCGCGATTGGTCACGCCTGTGCCATTGCCCGCCTGCGCCAGCGCGTTCTGAACCCGGCTGGCGGGATCGGGGTGAGTGGAGGCCCAGGCGGGAATAGTCGCATCGCCGCGCCCCTGTAATTGCGAGTCGAGCGAATTCTGGGCCGCGAGGCTCTGCAGCAGGCTGGCCATGGCCCGTGGATCGTAACCGGCGCGGCTCAGATACTGCACGCCCAGATTGTCGGCCTCGATTTCCTGCGCGCGCGAATAGGACAGGGTCAGCAATTGCGAGCCTTGCAGCGCCGCCTGCGAAATCTGCTGGCCCAGCGGGTTGTTGCCGCCCAGCAGCACGCTGGACAGGATGGCAACGCCAAGCCCGCCCAATTGGTTGCGCTGTGCCGCAGCCTGTCGGCGGGCCGAATGCCGTGCAGCAACGTGGCCCACTTCATGTCCCAGCACGGCAGCCAGTTCGGCCTCGTTATTCATCAGGCCCACAAGCTGGCGCGTGACATAGACATAGCCGCCGGGCACCGCGAAGGCGTTGTTCACCGAGGAATTGAGCAGCGTCACCTGAAACGCGCTCGGTGTGGTGGCGAGGCCCGATTGCACCGCAATGCCCTGCCCCACACCGCGCACATAATCAGCATAGGGGCCGGTCATTTCGCCGCCGAACTCGGCCACGAATTGCGGGTGATACTGCGCCCCCAATTGCGCCTCGGACGGGGTGATGGGCGATCCGGGCGCGACATTGGCGCCGGGAACCGTGGCGCAAGCGCCAAGGGCAAGCGAGGCCGCGCCGCACAGGGCAAGGCGGGCAAAGGAGGCGGTGCGCGAAAAAGCAGTCATGGCATGTTCCCCATTCGGCCAGGAATCCGGCGACGAAATTGCCAGATCAGCCGCCTAACGCAACTGCCTGCCGGCGGATTGGTTCCTTTGCCAACAGGCCCTTAGCGCGCCAGCCCCTCGCCAATTGCCAGGAACCGTTCCTCGCGCGCACGGCGCAAGGATGCGGCATCGCGGCGCGCCAGCGCGTCAAGTTCCTCGCAAAGCGCCGCAGAAAGCGAAGCACAGGCCCCCTCCGGATCGCGGTGCGCGCCGCCCATGGGTTCGGGCACGATGCGATTGATCACGCCCAGTTCGAGCAGATCCTGCGCGGTCATTTTCATCGCTTCGGCTGCCTGCGGGGCCTTTTCGGCGGTGCGCCACAGGATCGAGGCGCAGCCTTCGGGCGAGATCACCGAATAGACCGCGTGTTCGAACATCAGCACCCGCTCGGCACTGGCCAGCGCGACCGCGCCGCCCGAACCGCCTTCACCCACGATCGCGGCCACCATCGGCACGCCCAGCGCAAGGCAGGCTTCGGTGCTGCGCGCAATGGCCTCGGCCTGTCCGCGCTCCTCTGCCTCGATACCCGGAAAGGCGCCCGATGTGTCGACCAGAGTCACCACCGGCAGGCCGAAGCGGTCGGCCATTTCCATCAGGCGGATCGCCTTGCGATAGCCTTCGGGCTTGCCCATGCCGAAATTGTGGCGGATGCGGCTTTCGGTGTCATTGCCCTTTTCGTGGCCGATCAGCATCACGCGGCGGCCATCCAGCGTGGCGAGCCCGCCCATGATCGCCTGGTCATCGCCATACAGCCTGTCCCCGCCCAGCGGCAGGAAGTCGCTGAACATATGCGCGACATAATCGCGGAAATGCGGGCGCGCGGGGTGGCGGGCCACCTGTGTCTTCTGCCACGGGGTCAGCGCGGAATAGGCCTGCGCGAGCAGTTCCGCGCTCTTCTTTTCCAGCCTCGCCAGTTCGCGCGAGATATCGACATCGCCGTCTTCCCCTGCGGCGGCGCGCAGTTCAGCGATCTTGGCGTCAACCACGGCGACGGGCTTTTCGAATTCGAGATAAGAGATCATGGCGCGATGCGCTAACCTCCCTGCGTTCGCCCTGCAAGAGGATGCCGCGCATTTACCAGCGCCACCAGCCGCGCGGCATCGACATGCGTGTAGATCTGCGTGGTGGCGATATCGGCATGGCCGAGCAGCGTTTGCAGCACGCGCAGATCTGCACCGCCTTCGAGCAGATGCGTGGCAAAAGCGTGACGCAGGACGTGCGGGCTGATCCGCGCAGGGTCGATTCCTGCCCGCGCAGCCAGTTCCTTCACCAGCTGATACAGGCGGATGCGGCTGATGTGGCGCGCACGCGAGGGGAACAGGAACGGCGAATCCGAATGGCGCAACTCCAGCCATTTCGCCAGCGCTGCCTTGGCCCGGCGCGAGATGGGCACCATGCGCTGCGCCGACCCCTTGCCCGTCACGGTCAGAAATGGCGCATCGCGCGGCACTGAGGTCAGCGGCAGCGCCACCAGTTCGGTCGCGCGCAGGCCTGAGCCGTAGAGCAGTTCAAGCAGCGCCAGATTGCGCACTGCGTCCGCCCGGCCGCTTTGCGCCTCCCCTTCGGCCTGCTGGAACAGCGCCTCGATCTCGGCATGGGAGAGGATTTTCGGCAAGGGGCGGCGCGTGGCCGGGCGCGGCAGAGCGGGCGAGGGATCGTCGCGGCGCAGCCCTTCATCGAGCAGGAAGCCATAGAACTGGCGCAGCGCCGATGCCTTGCGCGCCACACTGGACGCAGCAAGGCCCGCCCAGTGCTGGCCCAGCCGCGCCAGATCCTCGCGGCTGGCCGAGACAAGATCGCCCAGCGCTTGCTCTGCCGTCTCAAGGTCGCGGCGATAGGCTGCCAGCGTGTTGGCTGCCGCGCCGCGCTCCGCCGCCAGCATGGCGAGGAATGTCTCAACCGCGGCGCTGATCGCCCCGCTCCCTCAGCCGCGCGCCACTGCTTCAGCGGCGATCATGCGCGCTTCGGCGGAAAGGCCCACGGCGTTGAGCGACCGGACGATGTGATACAAATGCCGCGCGGTCATGCGGTTCCACCCATCGCCCTGCATCCCCACTCCGGCCAGCAACGCCACGAGCGTGGGATTGCCGACCCGTGCGGCCTGGCTGATACGCTGGCTCCACACGCTTTCGCGCGACAGGTCGATGCCCAGATCGGCCGCACGGCTTTGCACATCGGCTGCGTCCATGCGGCCCAGCCCCGCCAGCCCGGCGAGCAGGAAGGCGCTCTTGCGGCTGCCTTCGCTGTCATCGTCGCTGACAAAGCTGCCGAAGTCTCCGTCCGACACGGTGCCGCCAGCCGGATCGGCCAGCGCCAGCAGCGCCCACCCCTCGCTGCCTGTCGAAATCACACTGCGCCACCGCATGGCATTGGCATCGAGCCCCGCCGCCAGCATCGCGGCGATCAGCGGGCCGGCATCGTCGGCCAGCTCATTGCTGGCCGGAAGGCGCGCTGCGGCATAGGCGGTGAGGACAAGGCGGCCATAGGACATATCCTCGCCCCACAGCGCCCGCATCGCCGCGAGGCGATCGGCCGGTTCCGACGCGACATAGGCCTGGCGCAATTGCGCCGCCAGATTGCGGGTGGCTTCGTCCAGCCCTTCATTGGCATAGGCCAACGAATAGAGATCCACCATCGCCTGCGCCGACAGCACACCTGCACGCCCGGCCCTGTCCGCCGCGCGCAGACGCTGGGCCAGCGGCACAGCGGGGATGAGCACATCGGCATAATCGAACCGGCGCGGGGCTGCGCTGCGCAAGGCGTCCGGGATTTCCACCCCCAGCGCCCGCGCCAACGACAGGCGCCACGGAGTAAGCTCGTCAACGCCTGCCCATTCGATATTCACCGCGCGCCCCGCATCGCCTGCGGCCCCCGCAAAGCGCTGCGCCAGCCGCACGTCGATTTCCGGTGCCTCGCCCGTGCCCAGCGCGCGGGCAAGCCGCCGTTCGGCCGAGCGTGTTTCACCCAGGAAGGAATCGCAGATCGCCTGCGTCAGCACCCATTCGCCATCCTCGCGCAATTGCGGATGCAGCCGCGCCAGCGGGCACAGGCCGAGCAGGTCGCCCGTCGCCAAATAGGCATCGCTGGCTGCCGCCAGCATCGCGGCATCGTAATTGTTGCCGTCGACATCCTGCAGCAGTTCCACCGCCACGCGCGCCTCGCCCATGCGATTCAGCACAGCAGCGCGCAGCGCGGCGAATTCCACCGGGCTCATGCCTGCGGGCGCATCCAGCCGGCTGGCCAGTGCACGCCGCACGAGGATATGGCCCCAGCGCGAGACCATCGGCCCGCGCGTTCCTTCCAGCGCCGCGCGCACCAGCCCGGCCGGCTGGCGGGCGAGCGAAGGATAAGGAAAACCGCCCTCGCTGCTCGCGATCACGCCCACCCGCTCCATGGATCGGCGCGCGGCGGGCGGCACGTCGAATTTGGGGCGCAGGCCCAGCAGTTCGTTGATCTCGGCCTCCTCCATCTGTTCCAGCTCGGCCAGAGAAGGAAAGTTGGCGGGCAGGCCCGGTAGCGGGGCCGCCGATGCGCCTGCGGATGGCGCCGAAGGCAGCGGCTGCACCACGGGTGCGCTCGTGGCCGATGCAGCCGGTGGCGTCGCTCCGCGCGTGACCTGCGGCGCAGGAGCGGCGGGCGCTGCGGTTTGCTGCGGGCGCGGCGCGGGCGCTTCGGCGGGCGGATCGTTGAAAATATCGGGCAGCAGATCCTGTGGCTGCGCCAGCGCCAGCGTGGAGGTAAGGGCAAGCGCACCCGCACCCAGAAGCAGCGCCCCCCTCATGCCTGCGGCTCCCCGCTGGCAGGGGGGAGATCGACAGGCACCTCGATCAGCCGTTGTTCCTCCACGCCGCCATCCATCCAGGCCAGCGCCAGAACGACCAGCACGATCAAGCCAAGAACCACCACGATACCCTTTCGGCGTTTAGCCACCACTTCCTCTGCTCAACCGCGGCCCCCGGTGTCGGTCTGCCGATTTGCTGATTTGCGCAGGCGGGTTAGCGCAACTATAGCCCCGGCGGCAATGAACAACACGCAATCTCCTTCGGTCAATGGTCGCCGCAGGCCCGGCGGCGATCCGCAGGCACCCGCGCGAATCGCTGGCCTGAAGGCGCGGCTGGACCGGCCGATTGTGCTGGTGGGCATGATGGGCGTGGGCAAATCCACCATCGGGCGCAAGCTCGCCGCGGTGCTGAAACTGCCCTTTGCCGATGCCGACGATGCCATTGTCGAAGCGGCCAAGATGCCGATCACCGATATTTTCGACCAGTTTGGCGAAGACCATTTCCGCGATGGGGAACGCCGCGTGATCGCCCGCCTGCTGGAAAGCGGCCCCAGCGTGCTGGCAACGGGCGGCGGGGCTTTCGTCCAGCCCGAAACCGCCGCGCTGATTCGTGCCAAGGGCATCCCCATCTGGCTCGACAGCGATGCCGAAACGCTGATCGAACGCGTCAGCCGCAATACCAAGCGCCCCCTGCTGCGCGGCGGCAATGTGCGCGAAATCGTGACGCGCATGAAAGCCGAGCGCGAGCCCTTCTATGCCAAGGCGCCCATCAAGGTGATGAGCGATGCCGGCCCGCACAATGCCACCGTCAACCGCATTCTGGAGGCTCTCGACCAATGTCTGTAACCCGCGTGGAACTGGCCGGCCGTTCGTATGAAGTGCGCGTGGGCTCTGGCCTGCTGGAGGATGTGGCCGTGCAGTGCGGCCCGCTGCTGCGCAAACAGGCGGTGCCCATCATCACCGATGCCAATGTCGCCGCCTATTGGCAGGAGGCGGTAACGGGTTCGCTGACAGCGGCAGGTTTCGAACCGCACTTTCTGGTGCTCGATCCGGGCGAGGCGACCAAAAGCTGGCAGGTGCTGGAACAGGTGGTCGACTGGCTGCTCGATCAGGAGGTGGAGCGCGGCGATCACATCCTGGCGCTGGGCGGCGGAGTGATCGGCGATCTCACCGGCTTTGCCGCCGCCATCCTGAAGCGCGGCTGCGGGTTCATTCAATTGCCGACAACCTTGCTGGCGCAGGTCGATTCCAGCGTGGGCGGCAAGACCGCGATAAACACGCGCGCCGGGAAAAATCTGGTGGGCGCATTTCACCAGCCGTCGCTGGTGCTAGCCGATCTCGATGCGCTGGCAACCTTGCCCTCGCGCGAAATGGGTGCCGGATATGCGGAAGTCATCAAATACGGCATTCTGGGTGATCACGCCTTTTTCGCCTGGTGCGAAGAG
This sequence comes from Alteraurantiacibacter lauratis, assembly GCF_037154155.1. Lineage (NCBI taxonomy): Bacteria > Pseudomonadati > Pseudomonadota > Alphaproteobacteria > Sphingomonadales > Erythrobacteraceae > Alteraurantiacibacter > Alteraurantiacibacter lauratis. Next base: position 81,062 of record NZ_JBANRN010000001.1, on the reverse strand, counting down.
AACGGCGCCAAGGTTGTGGCGGGCGATGCGGCGGCGCAGGAATATGCCGTGGACCAATCGGTGGCGGCCAAGGCACGCATCGTGGCGCAGGATGAACGCGAGACGACCGGCACGCGCGCATTGCTCAATCTGGGGCACACCTTCGGCCACGCGCTGGAAGCCGAAACGGGATTTTCCGACCGTTTGCTGCACGGGGAAGCCGTGGCTCTCGGCATGGTGCTGGCCGCGCGGTTTTCCGCCCGGAAAGGTTATATATCTCAGGATGATGCCGCACGCATTTGCGCAGCAATCGGAAACGCGCTGCTGACGACGGAAATCGCGTCTCTCGATCTGTCATGCCGGGGGGCGGATCTCGTCGCGCACATGCTGCACGACAAGAAGATGGACGCAGGCACCCTGCCCTTCATCCTGCTGCGCGGCATAGGCGAGGCGTTTGTCGACAAGCATGTCGACCTTGCCGAAGTGGGCGCGTTTCTGGACGAAGAGCTGGCCCGTTAAGCGGCGCTATTTCAGCAGTACCAGTTCCTCGGCCATGCTGGGATGAAGGGCCACGGTATCGTCAAACGCCTGCTTGGTTAGTCCCGCCGTCAGCGCGATGGCCGCCATTTGCAGGATTTCAGGCGCTTCCGGCCCGATCATGTGAATGCCGAGGATCTTCTCGGAGGTCTCGTCAACGATCAATTTATAAAGACCCCGCTCGGCATGGGGCGAGAAGATGTTTTTCATCGGCCGGAAGTCGGAGGAATAGACCTTCACGCTGCCATAGGTTTGCCGCGCCTGTTCCTCGGTCAGCCCCACGCCAGCCAGCGGCGGTTGGGTGAAAACGGCACTGGGGATATTGGCATAGTCGACGGTGCGCGGCTTGCCGCCGAACACGCTGTCGGCAAAGGCATGACCTTCGCGGATCGCCACCGGGGTCAGCTGCACGCGGTCGGTCACATCGCCCACGGCATAGATGCTGGGGCAGGTGGTGCGGCTTTGCTCGTCCACCTTGATCGCGCCGCGCTCGGTCAGTTCCACGCCCGCATTTTCCAGTCCCAGCCCGGATGTGTTCGGAACGCGTCCGGCGGCGATCAGCACCTGGTCGGCATGGATCGGATCGGCATCGCCCAGATCGACGAGCAGGCAGCCCGCCTCCTCATCCCGCGTCACCGACTGCACCAGCCGGTTCATATGGAAAGTAATGCCGCGCCCCATCATGATATGCAGCGCCCGTTCCACCACCTGTGCATCATAGGAACGCAGCAGACGGTCGCTGCGGTTGACCACGGTCACCTCACTGCCGAGCGCGTTGAAGATACCGGCAAATTCGAGGGCAATATAGCCGCCGCCCACCACCATCAGGCGTTTTGGCTGCTCTTCCAGATGGAACATCTCGTTGGAACTGATGCAATGTTCCACGCCCGGAAAATCGGGCATCATTGGCCAGGCACCCACCGCGATCAGGATATGCGCGGCGGTAATCTCGCGCCCGCTGGCAAGGCGCACGGTGTTCGGCCCGGCGATGGTTGCCCGCTCGGCAAATACCTCGACCCCGTGGCTTTCCAGCGTCTTGCCATAAAGCCCTTCCAGCCGATCGACATCGCGGTTCACGAAATCGCGCAAGGTGGGCCAGTCGAACCGCGCGCCTTCGATGGTCCAGCCGTAATTGCCGGCATGGCCCAGCTCCTCGGCAAACATTGAGCCATAGACGAGCATCTTCTTGGGCACGCAGCCGCGGATCACGCAGGTGCCGCCCACGCGGTGCTCCTCGGCCACGGCCACGCGCGCGCCGTGACTGGCCGATATGCGCGCGGCGCGCACCCCGCCCGAACCTGCGCCGATCACGAACAGGTCATAATCAAAATCAGGCATTGGCACGCTGTCTCCCGCTGGCTGCTCACGCATATGGCGGCTTGGCCCGCGCTTGCCAACCATAGGGGCACCTCGTCGGGGCTAGGTCGCTCTAGGTTCCTTTAGGTCGCTTTCAGTCCAAACCGGCTGCGGCAAGCAGAGCGGCGGTGCTGGGATCGAAATCAGCGCCGCCCTTTTCGATCTGGCGGGCAATATCCTTGCCCAGTTCCACGCCGAACTGGTCGAACGGATTGATCCCCATCAGCACCGCATTGGCAAAGGTGCGGTGTTCGTGAAACGCGATCAGCGCGCCCAGGGTTGCCGGATCCAGATCATCGCACAGAATTGTCGCGGAAGGCCGGTCACCCGGATAATTGCGCGCGCCATCCGCACTGGCCCGCCCCGCCATCAACGCCGCGCCTTGGGCAAAGCAGTTCATCAGCAGGATGCGGTGATGCGCCGGGTCGAGATCGTCGCCGGGGGCTATGCTGGCGATGAAATCCACCGGCACGAGGTTGGTGCCCTGATGCAGAAGCTGGAACACCGCGTGCTGCGCATCGGTGCCCACCCCGCCCCAGGTGATGGGCGCAGTGGGGAAATCGACCGGATCGCCGGCCGCCGTCACACTCTTGCCGTTCGATTCCATTTCCAGTTGCTGCAGGTAATCGGGCAGCAGGCGCAGGCGCTCGTCATAACAGAACACCGCCCGCGTCTGGCAGCCGCGCAGCCGGGTGTAATACTGGTCGGCAAAGGCGGCGAGCAGCGGCAGATTGGCACGCCCTTGCGCATCGCGGAAATGCTCGTCCATCGCCGCCGCGCCATCGAGCATGGCGGCAAAATCTTCGAAACCAATCGCCAGCGCCACCGGAAAACCGATGCTCGACCACAGCGAATAGCGTCCGCCCACCGACTCGGCAAAAGGCAGGATGCGCGTTTCATCCACGCCCCATTCGACCGCCTTTTCCGGGTAGGCGGTGAGCGCAATCACCCGGCCAAGCGGATCAGCCACGCCGTTATCGGCCAGCCATTTCAGCGCGCTGGCGGCGTTGGTCATCGTCTCTATCGTGGTGAAAGTCTTGCTGGCCACCGCGATGAGAGTGGTGGCGGGATCGCAGGCCGAGAACGCCGCTTCCAGCGCCACCCCGTCAATGTTGGAAACGACATGCACATCCGCCAGCGCCAGATCGCGTGCCAGCGCATCCACCGCCAGCGCCGGGCCCAGCGCGCTGCCGCCAATGCCGATATGAATGAGGTGCCGCACCTCGCCCAGCGCGCCTTCGTGGATCGCATCAACCAGCAACCGCATCCGGGCAAGCAGCGCGCCCGCCTCCTCCACGCTCGTCTCCTTGCCCACGCCGCGAAGCGCCGTGTGTTCGGCAGCGCGGTTCTCGGTGGGGTTGACCACTTCGCCGGCAAACAGGCGGCGGCGCATTTCGGCAAAATCGCTTGCCTCGGCCAGTTCCTCGAACGCCGCGATCAGTTCGTCGGACAGATGCGTTTTCGACCAGTCGAACAGCACCCCGCCCTCGCCCACTTGCAATCGGGCAGAGAGTTTCTCCACCCGCGCCGGATCGGCGGCGAACAATTCCGCCAAAGTGGGGCGCGGCAATCCCGCCAGCTTTTCCCAGGCGCCGTTGCGCGAAGTTGCCATGTTCCCGATTCCCCGTTGGTTGCAGTGCAACAGGGCTAGACCGCTGGTCGATCAAAGCAAGGCCTCCGTCGCCATTTTTCTTGACCTTGCCGCCGCCTGCCAACAAGACCCTTGGCCCATGAGCGACCATATCCGTGAAATCGAAGAGCCTGCCGCAAACCCTGCGCCCGCTGCCTCCGCAGGCGCGCCGGAGAAGCGCGTGAAAGAGGAAGGCAGCTTCCTGTGGTTCTGTGTGAAGCTGATCCTCATCGTGCTGATTTTCCGCAGTTTCGTGTTCACCAGCTTCAACATTCCCAGCGAAAGCATGATGCCGCGCCTGTTGGTGGGCGATTACCTGTTCGCTGCCAAATGGCCCTATGGCTATTCCAGCCGCTCGCTGCCCTTCAACGCGCCGCTCATTCCCGGCCGCATCTTCGCCAGCACGCCCGAACGCGGGGATGTGGTGATCTTTGAACATCCCATCGACGGCACCGATTACATCAAGCGCGTCATCGGCCTGCCGGGGGAAACGGTGCAGATGGTCAACGGCGTGGTGCATATCAACGGCCAGCCGGTGGGCTTTGAACAGGTGGAGGATTTCGTGCTGCCCATCCGCCCCGATGGCCGCTGCGCCCGCGTGCGCTTTACCGAGCAACTGCCCGATGGCACCTATGCCTGCCGCTATCCGCAATTCCGCGAAACGCTGCCGAACGGCGTGAGCTACAACGTCCTCGATTTCGGGCTGGAGCCGCAGGATGTGACCCCGCCCATCACCATTCCCGAAGGCCATCTGTTCATGATGGGCGACAACCGCGACAATTCGCTCGACAGCCGTTTCCCGGCAGAGGCGCAGCGCGGTATCGGCCTGGTGCCCGAAGAGAATGTGGTCGCCCGCGCCAGCTTCATGTATTGGTCCACCGATGGCAATGCCGATTGGGTAAAGCCGTGGACATGGTTTACCGCCGCGCGCTGGAACCGCCTGTTTCAGGGCATATGAGCAAGCTCGACCCCGCCACGCGCGATTGGCTGGAAGGGTTGGGCTTTGCGGTTCGCAGCGAGGCCATCTGGTTCGAAGCGCTAACCCACGGCAGCACCGGGGACGCGCGCAATTACGAACGGCTGGAATTCCTGGGCGACCGGGTGCTTGGCCTTGCTATTGCGGATTGGCTCTATCACCACTCTGCCGGGCAGGAAGGATCGCTGGCGCAGCGGCTCAACGCGCTGGTAAGCCGGCAATCCTGCGCCGACATCGCCCGCGACATCGGCGTGCGCGAACATGTGCGGCTGGGCAAGCAGGCGCGTGACGACGGCGCAGCGGACAGCGACAATGTGCTGGGCGATATCATGGAAGCGCTATTGGGGGCCAGTTTTCTGGAAAACGGGTTTGATGCCACCCGCGAACGGGTGCGGCAGTTCTGGGCCGATGCGGTGGAAGGCCATGCGGGCCGTTCCAAACATCCCAAAAGCGCGTTGCAGGAATGGGCCGCGGGCAACCAGCGCCGCCCGCCACACTACGAGGTTATCGGCCGATCCGGCCCCGATCACGCCGCGCGCTTTACCGTGCGGGTAACCGTTCACAATGTCGGCGCGGTGGAAGCCGTGGCCAGCAGCAAGCGCGAGGCCGAGGCCGAAGCCGCGCGGCTATTCATGGAGAAATTCGGATGACCACGCCTGAAGGCCAGAATGGCGATACGAAATGCGGCCTTGTCGCCGTGATCGGCGCGCCCAATGCGGGCAAATCCACGTTGGTGAACCAGCTGGTGGGGCAGAAGGTGGCGATCACCTCCGCCAAGGCGCAGACCACACGCGCACGGCTGATGGGGATTGCGCTGGAAGGCGCGGCGCAGATCATTCTGGTCGACACCCCCGGCATTTTCGAACCCAAACGGCGGCTCGACCGCGCCATGGTCAATGCCGCCTGGGAAGGGACGCAAGCGGCCGACGCGGTGCTGCTGCTGGTCGATCCGATCAAGCAACGCCGGCACGAGCTGATGCCGCTCCTCGACGCGCTGAAAGATCGGCCCGAACGCAAGATACTGGTGCTCAACAAAGTGGATATTGCGCCCAAGGAAAAGCTGCTGCAACTGGCACAGGAATTTTCCGCCTTGGTGGATTTCTCGGATGTGTTTTTCGTCTCCGCGCTGACGGGGGACGGCGTTCCCGAACTGAAGGCGCATCTGGCAATGCTGATGCCCGATGGCCCGTGGCATTACCCCGAAGATCAGGTGTCCGACGCGTCCGAGCGCCTGCTCGCCGCCGAAGTGACGCGCGAACAGCTCTACAAGCAGCTGCATGACGAACTGCCCTATGACAGCGCGGTGCGGCACGAGAAATACGAACAGCGCAAGGATGGAAGCGTCGCAATCCACCAGCAGATTGTGATCGCGCGCGACAGTCAGAAGGGCATCGTGCTGGGCAAGGGCGGCAGCCGACTGAAGGCCATCGGCGAGGCCGCACGTAAGGAGCTGGCGGACATACTCGGCGTGAAAGTCCACCTCTATCTTCATGTAAAGGTGGACGAAAACTGGGCCGACAAGCGGGAGATCTACGAGGAGATGGGGCTGGACTGGGTGCGCTGAAACTCAACCTGCATCGCGCAACCGATACCGCGTCACGCTGCACAGCGCCGCCACCACGGCCAGCGCACAGGCAAGCAGCATCGGCACAGGCCCCATCCCCAGATCGCTGGCCAGCAAAATGCCCACCACCACCGCTGCCAGCGTCTGCCCCAGCAGGCGCGCGGTCGATTGCACACCGCCTGCGGCCGCAGCCCTTTCGCGCGGCGAGCGCCCGATCAGCAACCGGGTATTGGGGGCGAAGAACAGACCAAAACCCACGGCGGTGAAGGCAAGGCGCGCGGCGATCCCGGCATGGCTCGCCTCTTGGGGCATGGTCGCAATCAGCAGCAGGCCTGCAATCGCAATCCCCATGCCGGTCACCCCCAACTTTGTCGCGGCAATCCGGTCACTCAGCCAGCCTGACAGCGGCGACACGACGAGCATGGTGAGCGGGAAAGGCAACAGCAGCATCCCCACCGTTTCCGGTTCCAGCCCCATCCCCACTTGCAGGCGGAATGGCAGGCTGAGCATCAGCGTGCCTGCGGCAATGAAGCTGGCCATGCCCGCCAGCGCGGAAAGGCCAATCGCGGGCTTTGCCAGCAGGTCCACCGGCAGAACCGGCGCAGGCCGACCTCGCTCGCGCCGCACCAGCGACAGCAGCGAGGCGACACCTGCCAGCCCCAGCGCAATGCCCAGCATGGGATTGCCATGCGTGCCCACCTGCAACCCACCGATGATCAGCAGCATGGTCACCGCGCTCCAGACCGAGCTTGTCCAGTCGGTCTTGCGATCCTGCCGCACCGGATCGGGAAGCGCCTGCCCCAGCATCAGCGATACCACCGCCAGCGGCGCGGCGGCGACAAAGACCCAGTGCCAATCCACATGGCCCACGATCCACCCGCCCAGCGTGGGCGCCAGTGCGCTGGAGGAGGCGACAATCACGCTGTTCACGCCCAGCCCCGTGCCCAGCCGGGCCGAAGGGTAAATCTGCCGCATTATGCCCGCAGAAACACTCAGTGCCATAGCTGCGCCAATTGCCTGCAACGCACGCAGAACCAGCAGCAGCGGCAGGTTAGAGGCAAAGAAGCACGCCGCCGATGCCAGCATGAAAAGCACCTGCCCGGCCTGATACAGCCGCCGGTGCCCCACGCGGTCGCCCAGACTGGAAAACGGCAAAAGCAGCATCACCAGCACCAGCTGATACACCGTCACCACATTGGTCACCGCCGCGTTCGATACGCACAGATTCGCCGCAATGGTGGGCAACGCCACATTGGCAATCGTCCCGTCCAGAACCAGCAGCGCGGTGCCGAAACTGATCGCCACAATGGCAAAGGCCCGGCGCGGCATGGGCAGGCCCGGATGGTCGTCTTGCAATGTCCGGGAAGTCTTGGGCGGCACGCTCATGCCCCGGCCATGCGCGCCTTTGCCCGCCGGTTCAACCCTCCGGCGGCGGCGGCTGGCTTATTGCCCCGACAAGTTCCGCCACCTGCCTCTCCATCGCCTGTTTAGGCACAAGGATGGTGCCGCTGCGGGGGCGGTCCAAGTCGAGCACGGTGATGAAGGCAACCGCAAGCAGCATCAGGAACAGCAGCGCCGCCGGGCGATGGGCACGGGTGCTGCCTGCACGGTTATAGCCCAGCAGAGCTGCGCCGCAGATGGCGAATAGGCACAGCAGCGCCAGCACGGCTTCGGGCAGGCGCGCCTCGCGTGCGGCAAGGCGCTCTGCGGCAATGTCGCCAGCCTCGTTGTAAGGCTGGACAAGCAGCGGCGCGCGCGGATCAGGCGGAGTGCGCGCCAGCGACGCATAGACTAGATCGCCGATCCGGCCGTGGAGCGCCGCCGCCCTGATTTAGGCTTCGCCCGCCGCCGCCTCGTTAGTCGCCCGGCCAAAATCGAGGCGAGCCGCCCCATATTCGGCCAGCAGGACGCGCACGGCCCGCTGGTCCTCGGCTGCCAGCAATTCCACCCGGCTGGCAAAAGTGGACAGGGCATTGGCCTCCGCCACCACCAGTTCGCGCCGTTCCTCGTAGCGATTGAGCGCCATGCCGAAGGAGAAGGCCAGCAACAGCGCCAGCAGGCCGAACACGCCAGACAGGGCGTGGCTGTCTGCACCGTCCTCGTCATTCGTGCCGCCGCCGCTTGCCCGCAGCAGGCGAACGCCGATCAACCGCCCGGCTTCAAACGCCGCGACAGCAATGGCGAGCAGGACAAGGAAGTCGAGCCACAATGGCGAACCGGTAAAAATCATCCCCGCTCTCCCTCCTGCCCGTTACGCCTTCGCGGCTGGCTTCTTCTTCGCCACCGGTTTTTTCGTCGCCGGTTTCTTGGCCGCCGGTTTCGTCGCCGCCGGCTTCTTGGCGGTTGCCTTGCGCTTGCCCTTCTTGGCAGGCGCTGCCTCAGTCCGCGCGGTGATGAGGGCCACGGCCTGCTCCTCGGTCAGGTCCTCGGGCTTCACGTCCTTGGGGATGGTCGCATTGGTCGTGCCATCGGTGACATAGGGGCCATAGCGGCCCGGCATCACTTTCATCTCCCCGCCAGACACCGGATGCGCGCCCAGCACCTTGATCGGCTGCGCCTTGGTGCCGCCGCGCGCGCCGGGGCCGCGATTGGCGGCTTCAGCCAAAAGGGTGACCGCCGCGTTCATGCCTGTTTCGAACACGTCGCGCGTTCCGGCCAGCTTGGCGTATTTGCCAGCATGTTTCAAATATGGCCCGTAACGCCCTATATTCGCTTCGATTGGCTCACCTGTTTCAGGGTGATTGCCAATGATGCGCGGCAGGCTGAGCAGTTTCAGCGCCCATTCCAGATCGAAATCGGGAATATCCTTGGGGATCGAGGCGCGCTTGGCGTCCTTGCCCTCGCCCAGCTGGACATAGGGGCCGAAACGCCCGGTCTTGCGTTCGACCGGCAGGCCCGTTTCGGGATCGGTGCCCATGCTTTCATCATCCGCCCCATCGCCATCGCCCGGCTGGCCGAATTTGCGGCGGAACGCGCATTCGGGATAGTTCGAACAGGCGATAAAGGCACCGAAACGCCCGCCACGAAGGCTGAGGCGACCGCCAGCGCGCCCTTCGGCCAAGCATTTGGGGCAGGCGCGCGGATCGCCGCCATCAGCCTGCGGCGGGAACAGATAATCGGACAGGAACTCGTCCAGCGCCTCGGTCACTTCCGAAGGCTTGCGCTCCATCACCTCGTCGCTGCTCGGCTTGAAATCGCGCCAGAATGCTTCGAGCACCTTCTTCCATTCGGCCCGCCCGCCGGATACCTCGTCCAGCTCGTCTTCCAGGCCGGCGGTAAAATCATAGGCGACATAGCGCGGGAAAAAGCGTTCGAGAAATGCTGTAAGAAGACGCCCCGAATCCTCTGCAAAGAAACGGTTTTTCTCCATCCGGACATAGGCGCGGTCGCGCAGCGTCTGGATGGTCGAAGCATAGGTGGAGGGGCGACCAATCCCTAATTCTTCCAGCCGCTTCACCAGGCTGGCTTCGGAAAAGCGCGGCGGAGGCTGGGTGAAATGCTGCTCGGCATTGACCGCCTTTTTCGCAGGGCAATCGCCCTGCCGCATCACCGGCAGCAGCGATCCGTCCTCGTCATCCTCGCCCTTCTGGTCGAAACTTTCCTGATACACCGCCATGAAGCCGGGAAACTTCACCACTTGCCCCGTCGCGCGCAATTCGTGCCGCCCGGTGGGATCGCGCATGACAACAGTGGTGCGTTCCAGCAATGCGCCCGCCATCTGGCTTGCCATGGCACGCTTGAAAATGAGGTCGTACAGCTTTGCCTCGTCACCCGATCCGGCGCGCTCGCGGGCAAAATCGGTGGGGCGGATCGCCTCGTGCGCTTCCTGCGCGTTCTTGGCCTTGCTGGCGTAGAAGCGGGGCTTGTCAGGCAGGAAATGCGCGTCGAACCGGTCGGCAATCGCCTTGCGGCAGGCGCTGATGGCACCTGCATCCATCTGCACGCCATCGGTACGCATATAAGTAATCGCGCCCGCCTCATACAGCGATTGCGCCAACTGCATGGTGTGGCTGGCCGAATAGCCGAGCTTGCGCGCGGCCTCCTGTTGCAGCGTTGATGTCGTGAAAGGCGGCGCGGGATTGCGCTTCAGCGGCTTGGTATCGACCTCCTCCACGGTAAAGCGCCCGGCCTCCACTGCCGCCTTGGCGCGCAGGGCAGTGCCTTCCTCGGCAATTGTCAGCCGCTCGATCTTTTCGCCGTCAAACTTCACCAGCCGCGCGGTGAAAGCGGTTCCGTCATGCTCCATCAGCGCGCTGACAGACCAGTATTCCTGCGGACGGAAGGCCTCGATCTCGCGCTCCCGATCCACGATCAGGCGCAGCGCCACGCTCTGCACGCGGCCTGCGCTTTTCGCGCCGGGCAGCTTGCGCCACAGCACCGGCGACAGGGTGAAGCCGAAAAGGTAATCCAGCGCGCGGCGGGCGAGATAGGCGTCGATCAGGTCGGTATCGAGGTCGCGTGGGGCCTTCATCGCCTCGGTCACCGCCTGCTTGGTGATGGCATTGAAGGTGACGCGATCCACCGTCTTGGGCAGTGCTTTTTTCTGGGCCAGCAACTCGCGCAGGTGCCACGAAATCGCCTCTCCCTCGCGGTCAGGGTCGGTCGCCAGAATCAGGCGGTCGGCCTTTTTCGCCGCGTCGGCAATCGCCTTCACCTGGTCGCGGTTGCGCTTTTCCGTATAGACTTCCCAGTCCATGGCAAAGCCTTCATCCGGCCGCACGCTGCCATCCTTGGCCGGCAGGTCGCGGATATGGCCGTAAGAGGCGAGCACCTTGTAGTCCCCGCCCAGATACTTTTCGATGGTTTTGGCCTTGGCCGGCGATTCGACGATGACAAGCTGCATGGCGAAAGAAGGTGATCCCTATACGTGTACGTATGCGTATGTGCGCGATGGTGGTGTGCGGCTTGTGGGTGCGTCAATGGGTCTGTAAGTCGTGCGTATGAAAAAGCTGCCTTTTCTTGCCGTCCTGCTGGCCCTGATCGCCCTCCCCGCCAGTGCGGCGGCGCAGGAAAGGCTGGTTTCACCCGCCATTGCCGGGTTCGAACTGGGGCACGAAGCGGCAAATGCGACGCAATCCATTCGCGAGGAAGTGCCCGCAGGCGAAAGCGTGCAGAACTGGAGCGCGATCATCACCACGCAGCGTTTCGTGATTGCCAACCCGCCGGTCGAACGCTTTCTGGAGGGGTTTCGCCAATCGCTGCGGCAGGCCTGCCCTGCTGCCCGCATGACGCCGGTGGAAAGCGCCAGCGGACACGGCGGCCCCGCGAGCATTTTCAGCGCGGATTGCCCCCAAAGCCCGGTAACCGGCGGGCGCGAGACGATGACGGTTCTGGCGATTGCGGGGCGCGACGCGCTGCATGTGAAGCAGGTCGCCTTTCGCGACAGCTATCGCGGCGATCGCGGCTGGGCTGACGGCTTCCTGCGCGCCACGCGGCTGTGTGCCGGGGATTGCTGACGCGTCAGTCGAACACGCTTGCCAATTTCTCGCTTTGGCCGCTGAGCAGGCCGTAGGTGGCGACCGAAAGCGCAAGCAGGATCACGGCGAACACTTCGCTCACCACGGCCTCCACCAGAAAGGCGACCGGCCCGTTCTCTGTGGCAAAGAAAAACATTCCGCCGAGAGCCGCAGATGCCAGCACGATCACCACCAGCACCAGGATCAAGGCCAGCATGATCTGGCCGGTATTGCCGAGCGTGCGGTGCCAGCTCTCGCGCATCGCTTCGAACACACCGCGCCCTTGATCGACATAGATCGACGGTGCCATCAGCCACCGCGCCCCAATAATCAGACCGGGGATGACAAGCATGACGAAGCCAATCGCCACACCCAGAAATGTGAGCACGGCCAGCCCCAGAAAACCCAGATAACGGCCTGCCACGTCGCGCTTGCCCAGCATCTGCCCAAACAGCCAGCATTGCCCTGCCACGCTGGCGACCAGAACGAGAAGGCCAAACAAGCCGTTGTTCCGACCAAAAGCCGCATTCTCCAGCGCCGGTTCGTCGCTCAGTCCAAGGCTGATGTCGAGCCAGCTGGCGATTGCCGTGGCGGGAATGAAGATGGCCAGATAGGTCAAAACCGCGCGCTGGTTGGTGGAAAGCCTTTCGCTCACTCCACCGAAAAGATCGCCTACCCGAATGCGTATCTGCTGCTCCGCCATATTGCCCCCTTCTTTTCCCTGCCGTCACGCGCTCAGCGACACCCGCCCGCCTGCATGGCGCACCAGCCGGCCCGCCAGTTCCAGTTCCAGAAGTGCCAGCTGCACCGCGCCAGAGCTTGACCCGCTTTGCCGCACCAGTTCGTCCACCGGCACTGGCGCAGTGGTGAGCAGGGCAGCAATGTCCGCCGGCTCATCGGCCAGCTCATCATCTATTGCCTGCCATCCCGGCGCAGCTTCGCAGAAAGTGGACCGCGGCGTCCCATCAAATCCGCTGAGCAACTCCACCACATCGGCCGGGGAATGGACCAGCACCGCGCCTTCGCGGATCAGGCGGTTGCAGCCTTCGCTGCGCGGTTCGAGCGGGCTGCCGGGGATCGCCATCACCTCACGCCCCATTTCGCCCGCCAGCCGCGCGGTGATGAGGCTGCCCGATTGCGGCGCGGCCTCGACCACCAGCGTGCCGAGCGAGAGGCCCGCGATGATGCGGTTGCGTTTGGGAAACAGGTTTCCACGCGGTTCGGTGCCCGGCACTTCCTCGGCCAGCAGCAGGCCACGCGTTGCCACCTCCTCCTGCAATTGGCGGTGCTGCGGGGGATAGGTGATGTCGATGCCGCTGGCGATGACGCCCACCGTGCCGCCGCCACTTGCCGCCAGCGCGCCCTGATGCGCGCCGCCGTCAATTCCGCGGGCAAGGCCCGACACCACGGTAAAGCCCGCCTCCGCCAGTTCGCCGCCGAAATCACGCGCCAGTTTCACCCCCGCCGCGCTGGCATTGCGCGCGCCCACCAGCGCCACGCAGGGCCCAGCGGCAAGGGCGATGTTGCCGCGCATCGTCAGGATAGGCGGCGCGTTTTCCATCTGCGCCAGCATCGGCGGATAATCGGCCATATCATGAAACAGATAGCGCGCACCGGCCCGGCGAACGCCCTCCACCTCCCGCTCGATCGCATCGACAGGTGCGGCGCGATAGGAGCGGGTGCCGCGCCCGGCCAGATCGGGCAAAGCTTCCAGCGCGGCAACGGCATTGCCAAATCGGCGCAGAAGCTGGCGGTAACTGACCGGGCCGATATGCGGGCTGCGCAGCAGACGGATGCGGGCAAATGCTTCCTCTTGCGTCAGGGCCGGCCTCTGCGCCGCCGCGACATTCATTTTGCCCCGCCTATGCGCGGTTCCGTGCCCGCGCGAAGGCGTGCAAGGTTGGCGCGGTGCAGCCAGATCACCAGCACCGCCAATCCGGCGAGTACGGGCACCAGCTCCATCCGCCCCAGCAACGCGGCGGCAACGGGGGCAGCCAAGGCCGCGCTCATCCCGCCCGCCGAGGAAATGCGCGTTACCGCCAGCACCCCAATCCACACCAGCGCATAGGCAAGACCCACCTGCCAGGCGAGGCCGAAGCACACCCCCGCCAGCGTTGCCACGCCCTTGCCGCCCTTGAAGCGCAGCCAGACAGGAAAGCAATGGCCCAGCACAGCGCCCAAGGCGGCGAAACCGGCGGCATCGGGCAGGAAGCGCCACGCCAGCAGCACAGCCGCCAGCCCCTTGCCCAGATCAAGCAGCAGGGTAGCTGCGGCCAGCCCCTTCTTGCCCGTGCGCAGCACATTGGTCGCGCCGATATTGCCGCTGCCGATCTTGCGAATATCACCCTGCCCCATCGCCAGTGCCAGCAAAAGGCCAAAGGGAACTGCGCCAAGGGCATAACCCAGCAAAGCTGCGAGAATCCAGTCCATCACCAATGTTTAGAGCCCCGCTTCCCTTTTGCCCAACCCTAAGTAAAAGGCAGGCAAGCTTCAATATCGTGCCCCAAGGAGCGCATCCATTCCCGATCCTTCTGCCCCTATCCTGATCTTCGATTCGGGCGTTGGCGGGCTGACCGTGCTGGCCGAAGTGCGCAAGATGCTGCCGCGAGCGCGGGTAATCTATGTCGCGGATCGGGCGGCGCTCCCTTATGGCGACAAGAGCGAGGCGGAAATTGCCGCCCGCGTGTGCGGCTTGCTGGGTCGCCTGGCCGAACGGTATCACCCGCGCCTCATCTGCATTGCCTGCAATACCGCCAGCACGATTGCGCTGGGCATGGTGCGCGATGTTTTGGAAGTGCCGGTGGTGGGCACCGTGCCCGCCATCAAGCCCGCTGCCGAAATGACGCAGAGCGGCGTGATCGGCCTGCTGGGCACCGCCGCCACGATCCGGCAGGCCTATGTCGATCGGCTGGAAGCCGAGTTTGCAGCCGGCAAGCTTCTGCTGCGCCACGCCGCGCCCGAACTGGTGGGCGCAGCCGAGATGAAACTGCGCGGCGGCTCTCCCGATCCGGCCATTTTCGCGCGGGCCGCGCAGGGCTTGCGCAGCCAGCCGCGCGGGGATGAGATCGACACCGTCGTGCTCGCCTGCACGCATTTTCCGCTGCTTTTGCCTGAACTGTCAGCGGCATTCGGTCCAAAAGTGCGCTTTATTGACGGAGCGCAAGGAATCGCCCGGCGCGTGGCCTATCTGACACAGGGCCAGCCGTGGAATGGTCCTGCGGCTGGGCAGGATCAGGATTTTGCCATTGTCACAGGCGACGCGACCGATAATCCGGCTCTTCTCCGGGCCTTCCAGCCCTTCGGAATCGGCCGAATCCTGCCGCTTTGATGCGAGCCATTCGCAAACACAGCGCTTTAATTCGGGCGCGGATTTGACTAAGTCCGCCGGCATCACCAGCTGCGAGTCTGACAGCAGCGCAATGCGGATGAAGACGCTGAACTACGACCACATCTTCGACCAGGCGATCGACCGGCTGCACGCCGAAGGCCGCTATCGCGTGTTCATCGACATTTTGCGCAACAAGGGTGCCTATCCCAATGCGCGCTGCTTTGCCGGACATAACGGGCCGAAACCCATCACCGTGTGGTGCAGCAACGATTACCTCGCCATGGGCCAGCACCCCAAGGTGATCGCCGCGATGGAAGAGGCGCTGCACGATGTCGGCGCAGGCAGTGGCGGCACGCGCAATATCGGTGGCAACACGCATTACCATATCGAGCTGGAGGCAGAGCTGGCCGATCTCCATGGCAAGGAAGCCGCACTGCTTTTCACCAGCGGCTATGTCTCGAACGACGCCACGCTTTCGACAATTGCCAAATTGCTGCCCGGCTGCGTGATCTTTTCCGACGAATTGAACCATGCCAGCATGATTGCCGGCATCCGCAATTCGGGCTGCGAAAAGCGCATCTGGCGACATAACGATGTGGCGCATCTGGAAGAACTGCTCGCCGCCGAAGACCGCGATTGCCCCAAGCTGATCGCCTTTGAAAGCGTCTATTCGATGGATGGCGATGTCGCTCCGATCCATGCGATCTGCGATCTTGCCGAAAAATACAACGCGCTCACCTATATCGACGAAGTGCACGCCGTGGGCATGTATGGCGCACGCGGCGGCGGCATTTCCGAACGGGACGAGGCGGCGCACCGGATCGACCTGATCGAAGGCACGCTGGGCAAGGCATTTGGCGTGATGGGCGGCTATGTTGCGGCCAGCCGCAAGATCATCGACTGCATCCGCTCCTACGCCCCCGGCTTCATCTTCACCACCTCGCTCAGCCCTGTTCTGGTGGCAGGCGTGCTGGCATCGGTGCGCCACCTCAAGGCGTCGAGCGTGGAGCGGGACGGCCAGCAGGCCGCCGCAGCCTATCTGAAAAAGGCCTTTGCCGATGCAGGCCTGCCAGTGATGCAGAGCACCACGCATATCGTGCCGCTGATGGTGGGCGATCCGGTGCGCGCCAAAAAGATCAGCGATATCCTGCTGGCCGAATACGGCGTCTATGTGCAGCCGATCAATTTCCCCACCGTGCCGCGCGGCACGGAAAGGCTGCGCTTCACGCCCGGCCCCTCGCACACGGTGGAAATGATGGACGAGTTGACCGCTGCGCTGGTGGAAATCTGGGAACGGATGGAACTGGAACTGCGGCGCGCCGCCTGATCTCTTCCTGATCGGCCAGGCTCTGCCAATCTGACCTGCGTCAATTCAGAACGGCCATAAAGCCGTTATGCTCCCTATTGCTGCACAGGGTTGGCCGCGATGCAGCGGGGGAGAAATCATATGTCCATTTCCGTTCCACGGCTTGCCGTCTTGCCTTTTGCCCTTGCCATGCTGGCGGGGTGCCAGCAGGCCACCGAAGCGCCAGCGGCTGATACGGCGCAGGCCGGCCTCACCAGCCTGCCGGTCAGCATCAACGCCGCCATGGTCGGCATGATCGACCAGTCTGCAGATTATATCTGGGCCGTCGGCAACGGCGATCTGCCCAAGGACGATCACGATTGGGATCAGGTGCGCGGCGCGGTGTATGACATGATCATTGGCGGGCAGGTGTCCAAAGTGCCGGGAAATGGCGAGTTCGATGCCCAGTGGACGGCTGAGCCGGACTGGATCCGCCATTCGGACGAACTCACCAAGATCGGTCAGGACGCGCTGCCTCTGGTGGAGGCGCGCTCCACCGATCAGGAAGCCTGGCGGGCGATCGGGGACCGGCTTGTCCAGAATTGCCTTGCCTGCCACGAATTATTCAAGCCCGAAGTGCCGAGCCAGGGCATATTGCACGAATCCACCGTGCGGGAATCGCTGGGGCAAAGCATTTTCGACTGACGCCGCCCACACAATCAAGCGGGGCCGGATGCGTCATGCGACCCCGCTGTGTGATGCGGCGCGCTACTTTTGCGCCGGCTTGATGACCATGGTGTCGATCGCAGAGGTGCGCAGCAGCTCGATAGCCTGACTGCCCAACGTGGCATGACGGAACCCGCTTTCGCCGTGGGAACCGAGCACGAGCAGGTCAATACCCTTCTCCGCAATCACCTGGCCGATCGCCTTGGGCAAGGCGCCATAGGCCATATGCGTGGTGAGGCGCGCGGCAACAGACGCGGGCACCTTTTCCAGAAATGCATCGAGAACCTTGACCTCGGCCTCGTAAACCTGATCCTTCACCTGCTCGGCCTTCTGCCATCCGGCAAAGGGCACGCGGTAGGCGTGGATCAGGTGCAACTCGGCATCCGGAAAAAGCGCGGCGGCGCGCAGGAGTGCATCGTGCGAGATGTCGGAAAAATCGCTGGCCACCCCAATCTTGCGATACGGGGAATGCGGCCGCTGCTTCACCACCAGCACCGGCGCATCGCCGTGGCGCAGCACATGATCCACCGCCGTGCCCAGCACATAATCGCCGATCGAATGGAAGCGCGCCACGCCCATGACGATCACCGCCGCGCGCCTTTCTTGCGCCAATCTTGCCAGCGCTTCACCGACCTTACCGTAGGAACAGGCGAAATCGACCGGGGCATCGGGATCGGGCAGGCAGCCGCGCATCATGGCGTGGAGCGCGTGCCCCTCGACCTCCTTGGCTGCACCGGCGATCACATGACCAAGCACCACCGGGCGGCCCAACTGACGGCCAAGGTGCAGTGCGCGGTCCACCGCGCGGTCGTTGCGCGCACCAAAATCGGTTGCCACCAGGATCGGTTCATTCATCGAAAGACTCCTGCCTTCACCCCCGGCAAGAACCTATGGGGCACGCAGGCCGGCACGCAAAGGCTTTCCGTCCCCCCTCAAAGAGACCGAAAAGCCTTTAGGCCAGCCTATCGCAGGCTCACCACATTGTCGCTGGCCGGACGCACCCGGTCCCCGCGGTAAAGGCTCGCCATCGGCTCGTCCTCCACCACGAAAGCGCGCGTTGCGCCAAAGCCGTTGAAGCGCGTCTGCATCGCCGCGCCATAGGCGCCCAGCATGCCGATTTCGATGTAATCGCCAGCCTGGATATCGGCCGGCAACACGAAGGGGCCCTTCATGTAATCGGCATCGTCGCAAGTGGGGCCATAGAAGGCAAAATCGGCATCGGGCTGCGACAGGTCATCCTCCAGCGCACGCACCGGAAAGCGCCAGTCGACATGCGCGGCATCGAACAATGCGCCATAGGCACCGTCATTGATATACAGCTCGTCCCCGCGGCGCTTTTCCACTTTCACCACAATGCTGGAATATTCGGCGCACAGCGCGCGGCCCGGTTCCGCCCAAAGCTCGGCCGAATAGGAAATCGGCAGCATTTCGAAATGGCGGTGGATCTGCGCGAAGTAATCTTCCAGCGGGGGCGGCTCCATGCCCGGATAGGACGAGGGAAACCCGCCGCCCACATCCACGATGTCCACCGTTACCGCCGCCTCGGCAATCGCCGCGCGCACGCGTTCCAGCGCCTGGACATAGGCAAAGGGGGTCATCGCCTGACTGCCCACATGGAAGCAGATGCCCAGCGCGTCGCAATGCTGGCGCGTGGCTTGCAGCAGCGGTGCGGCATCAGCCAGATCGACGCCAAACTTGGCGGCAAGGCTCAGTTCCGAATGTTCGGACGACACGCGCAGGCGCACCAGCAACTGCAGGTCGGTCGCGGCCTCGCCCGCTTCATTGGTGGTGGCTTCCACGATCTTCGCCAGCTCTTCCGGCGTATCGAGGCTGAAAGTCTTCACGCCGTGCTGGAAATAGGCCTCGCGAATGGCGCCCGCGGTCTTGACCGGGTGCATGAAGCACAGCTTCGCCTGCGGCAAAGTCTCGCGCACCATCCGCACTTCGCCGATCGAGGCGACATCGTAATGCGTGATGCCGTTGTCCCACAGGATACGGATGAGGTCAGGCGAAGGGTTGGCCTTCACCGCATACATTGCCGTTCCGGGAAACTTCTGGGCGAAGAACTTCGCCGCCCGCGCCGCAGCATGCGGACGGTTCAGGATAACGGCGTCGTCCGGCGAGAGGGTGCGCGCTAACGCCCGTGCGTCTGGGAAATTGTGCAACTCAAGGGACCCCCAATTGGCCATACGGCCGGTTAGACAACAAAGCTGCCTTGCGGTTTGGAAGTCCCCATGGGGCAGCAGGAGCGCGGCATATAAGGGGATAGATTAACGATGCAAGAACGAAACGTGTCACATCTGCAATTCGTTTTGCATCACATTGTTAATGCGTCAAAACTTTACCGAAGGCACGGCATCCACCACGCCTTGTTCGCTGTCGTCCAGACGGTGGAAATCGGCCTTGGCAAAGCCCAGCATCCCCGCAAACAACACCGCCGGAAACGACTCGATGCCGGTGTTGTAACGCGAGACAGCCGCGTTGAGCGCACGGCGCGCGGCGGCCAGCTTGTCCTCCACATCGGCCAGTTCCAGCTGCAATTGCTGGAAATTGGCACTGGCCTTGAGATCGGGATAGGCCTCCGCCAGCGCCAGCAGCTTGTCGAGCGCCACGCGCAACTGCGCCTCGTTGGCGGAATTGGGTGCGCCTGATGCGGCGGCGTTGCGGGCCTGAATTACCGATTCCAATGTGCCCGCCTCGTGCGCGGCATAGCCTTTCACCGTGTTGACCAGATTGGGCACCAGATCATGCCGCTGGCGCAGCTGCGCGTCGATATCGGCCACGCCCTGGTTCACATTCTGTCGAAGCGCCACGAGCCGGTTGTAAATGCCAATCACGATCCCGGCCAGAACGACCAGTGCGCCAATGCCGATAATCAGTTCCATGTGATCCCCCGCTCATTCCCCGCGCGCTTACACTGTGCCATCAATGGCGGCAGCGCGCAAAGGGGCAATGGGGGCCAAGGGGCGACAAGGGCATGATCGAGAAGCCGGACATTGACGCGTTGATGGCGGGCGAACTGGGCGAATGGCTTGCGGCACAGGCACAGGTGCGCGAGGCCGCGCGGGAGCAGAGCAACAGACGGTTAGTGACCGCAGCCTTCGTGGTGCTGCCGCTGGCAGCGTTCCTGCTGTTCGGGCCGGATTGGAGCATCGAGCTGAAGATGTGGCTTATCGCCGCTTCGGCCATTCTTGCAGGCGTGTGGATCTATGCACCGAAAGCAAAGGCGATTCGGCAGACCAAGGAGGGGATCAACTCTGCGCTCGCCGCCGCGTTGGGCCTAACCTATTCCCACGATTGCGAAGCCGGCGTCGGGTTCGAGAGGGCGCGGCTGTTCCGGATGCTCCCCGGCTACACCCGCGCCAAGTTCGAGGATCTGTGGGCCGGGCAGATCGGCAACCGCGCCTTCACCCTGCACGAAGCACATCTGGAACAGCGGCGGCAAAGCGGGAAGAACACCCATTACGTGACCGTGTTTCGAGGCCCGGTCATGACCATATCGGCCGGTCGCCGCTTTCACGGCGTTACGCTGGTGGAACGATCGGGCAAGCACAGGAAATTCGGCTTCTTTGGCGAGAAGGAGCGGCTGGAAGTCTCCGGCCTCATCCTCGACAAGGCGGACATGGTGCATCCCGCTTTCGAGGACCAGTTCACCGTCTATTCCACCGATCAGGTGGAGGCGCGCTATCTCGTCCATCCCGGCTATGTCGAAAGGATGATCGCGCTGGAGGCGGCGTTTTCCGGCAGCAAGATCCGCACGCTGTTCCACGAAGGCGAAGTGACCGTGGTGCTGGAGGCGAAGAATATGTTCGAAAGCGGCCAGTTGGATGCAGGCCGCGACCGGGAAATGGTCGCAGCCTGCGTGGCGCAATTCATGGCAATGGCCGATCTGGCAGCCGCGGTGAGCGAGGCTGACCGGCGCTAGACCTCCTCAATCCGCGAAGAGCTTGGCCCAGCGGCGCGGGGTGCGGCTCTTCCAATGTTCGCGGTGGTAGGCGTCCGATGCCAGCAGCGGCATGACCGAGCCGGCCTCGGCAAACACCATCTGCTCGGTCGCGGTCGAAACCTTGCCCCAGCTCGCGGCTTCCTGCAGCGTGGAGGACGAACAGGCCCCGTCACGCACATCGGCCACGGTGATCTGCACGGCATATTTGTGCACCGCCACATCGTGATGTCCGAGGATTTCGGCGCAGACCACCGTGTCCTGAATGAAGTTCTTCGGCACGCCGCCGCCCACCATCAGCAGGCCCGATTCGCCGGCCTTGATCTTGATGTCGGTCAACTCGCGGAAATCCGCCACCGCATCGATCATGAGGTAAGGCTTACCTTCCTTCATCCGGTCGACCTGGTGCTTTACCAGCCCGAAGCCGGCGCTGCTGTCCACAAAGGCCGGGCAGAAGATCGGCACGTCATGTTCGTAAGCCAGTTTGACGAGGCTGTTTTCCTTCTTGCCGTGCTGGGCCAGATACTTGCCCATCTCGCGGATGAAGGCCCGGCTGGAATAGGCCTTGGGCTCCAGCTCGTTCGCGATCCTGTTGATCGTGAAATCGCAGTCCTGCAGCTGTTCTTCGTCGATATAGGTGTCGTAAATGCGGTCGATATAGAGCGAACGCAGCGTGTCATCGTCGGGGATTTCCAGCGCCTGATAATGCTTGTGGCCCAGGCCTTCGAAGAAATCCATGTCCACAATTGTGGCACCGGTGGCAACCACGCAATCGACCATGTTGGAACGGATCAATTCGGCATACAGGTCCATGCAGCCCCCTGCGCTGGTCGAACCGGCGATGACGAGGAAGATGGTGCAGTCCTTGTCTTCCAGCATCTGGTTGTAGATGCGCGTGGCGCGCGCCAGATCGCGGCTGGTGAAGCTCATCTTGCCCATCGCGTCGATGATCGGGCGGGCATCGAAGCTGGTGATGTCGATATGTTCGACCGTGGTGGACAGAAGTTCTGCCTTGCGGTTGCTGTTGCCAGAGACGCTTTTTGGCGTGTCACTCATCGTCATTCTCCAGTGCTTCGGTTCCGGGCCGTCGCCCCCGCCACGCGAGGGTTCCCGATAGAAGGGCGCGCCCGATAGGGGATGGCGCACCTCGCGTAAACAGGTAATTCATGCAGGTTTATGACGGCACTAACTCCCATGCGAAACCCCGATGCGGCAGGCGTTGCCCGCGCTGCGGCGAAAATGGCGCAAATCCTGCCCCCCACCCCGCTTTTGCCGGTCGAGCATGAGGGGCGCAGCTTCTGGCTGAAGGCGGAATGCCTGCAACCCGTGGGCGCGTTCAAGATCAGGGGTGCCTGGCACCGCCTGACCGACCTTTCGGACGAGGAGCGCGCCCGCGGGGTGGTGGCGGTTTCCAGTGGCAATCACGCGCAAGGCGTGGCCTGGGCCGCGCGGCGTTTGGGCATAAAGGCCGCCATCGTCATGCCCGCCGATGCGCCGCGCCTGAAGCTGGAACGAACGCGCGAACAGGGCGCTGAAGTCATCCCTTACGACCGGATGCGCGAAAACCGCGAGGAAATTGCGCAGCGTTTGGCGGCGGAACGGGGCGCAGCCTATGTCCACGCCTTTGCCGATCCATGGGTGATTGAGGGACAAGGGAGCGCGGGCATCGAAATCGCCGCGCAATTGGGACGCCAGCCTTCGCGCCTTGTGGTGTGTTGCGGAGGCGGTGGATTGACCGCTGGATTGGCGCTGGCCTGCCCCACGGCCGAGGTTATCCCGGTGGAGCCTGAGGGTTGGGACGATGTCGCGCGCTCACTGGCAAGCGGCACGATTCAGTCGGTGGGCCCCAACCCGCCCCCGACTTCCTGCGATGCCTTGCAGACCTTTGCCACAGCGCCGATCAACTTCGCCGTCCTGAAGCAACGCTGCGCCTTTGGTCTGAGCGTGACCGAAGCCGAAACCCGCGTGGCGCAGCGTTTTGCCTTCTCGCGCCTCAGGCTGGTGCTGGAACCTGGCGGCGCGGTGGCGCTGGGCGCCGTGCTGGCCGGAAAGGCGGCGGTGGACGACGATACAGTGGTGATCGCCAGCGGGGGCAACACCGATCCGGCCGACTTTGCGGCCGTGCTGCGTCCAGATTAAGTTTCAATTGACAATCTAATTCCGCTGGCGCAGCCTCCCCCGACTGGTTGCGGGGGAATAGACTCATGGGACATCAATTGCTTGCACCGGCAGCCGTGCTGGTCGTCTGGTCGCTGATCATGCTGCTGTGGATGGCGGGGACGCGCCTGCCCGCGCTTGCAAAGCTCAAACTGCCGCCCGAACGCCAGCGCGGCGGACGCGGCAGCGATCTGGATGGGGTGCTTCCGCCCGAAATCCAATGGAAGGCGCACAATTACAACCATCTGATGGAACAGCCGACCATCTTTTATGCCACGGTGCTGATCCTTGCGCTGACAGGTTTCACGCAAACTGATGTCTGGTTGGCCTGGGCCTATGTCGCGGTGCGCGTGGTGCATTCGTTGTGGCAGGCTCTGGTCAACACCATTCCGGTGCGCATTACCTTGTTCACCATCAGCAGTCTCGCATTGCTTGCGCTGGCGATCCGTGCGCTTCTGGGGACGCTTGGCTAGGCAGAAATCCCGATGGCGCGGTTCAGACCGCCGTTCCTGCAACGCTGTTACATCGCAGCCCCTGCAACGGAGCTGCACAATGGCCCACATCCTTGTGGTTGATGACGACGATCTGGTGGCCGAACTGGCGAGCGAGATATTGATATCCGCCGGCCATGCCTGCGGCTTTGTCTCCACGGCAGAAGACGCGCGCAAGCTGCTCGCCTGGCGGCGGCCCGACCTGCTTCTGCTCGACGAGAACCTGCCGGGCGAACGCGGTTCGGGTTTCCTGCGCGCGCTGCGCCATTCGCCCGATTTCTACGACCTGCCGGTGATCATGTTCACCAGCGTGGACGGCGAGGCGGACGAGCGGCGATCCTACCATGCGGGGGCACAGGATTATATCCGCAAGCCCGTTCATCCCAAGGTGCTGGTCTGGCGGGTGAACCATATCCTGCGTTCGCGCAGCGAGCGGCCACGGCACCGCAAGCTGGAGGAATGGGCAGAGTTCCAGTTGCACCACCACCGCGAAGGTCAGGTGCGCAAGGTCTATCTCTGACCCGCCACGCGGCGTGGCGCTGGCTTTGATCCAGCGCAACGACTCCTTGCAAGGCTTGCGGCAATTCCACCCCATCGCAAGCTGGATGGAGCAGGATGATGCCGCCCTTTTCCCGACTGGCCGCCGAAGGCAAGCGCGCCATTCCCGGCACGATGGTGTTCGATGGGGACGCCGCGCAGGATGGCTATGCTCTCAATGCCATGTGCTATTCCTTCAACAGCGCGCAGAACCGTCAGGCCTTCGCCGCAAATGAAGAAGCCTATATGGAGCATTTCCATCTGACGCCGCAGCAGCGTGAGGCCGTGCGCAGCCGCGATGTGCTGGCCATGCTGAATGCGGGCGGGAATGTTTACTATCTCGCCAAGCTGGCAGGAATCCTTGGCCTTAATGTGCAGGACCTCGGCGCGCTGCAAACGGGGATGTCGCTGGATGAATTCAAGGCCGCGCTGCTTTCCCACGCGGTAACCGAAACGCGCGTATCCCCGGCGCTTGCCAAGGGGAGGGTGGTGGCATGAGCCAGATTTGCGGCGGCATTTTCACCAGCCATGTCCCCGGAATTGGCAAGGCGATCGCGCAAAACCTGCAGGACGATCCTTATTGGAAGCCGTTTTTCGACGGCTTCAAGCCGGTGCATCAATGGCTGGAAGCCGAAAGGCCCGATGTGGCTGTGGTGTTCTACAACGACCACGGCCTCAACTTCTTCCTCGACAAGATGCCCACCTTCGCCATTGGCGCCGCGCCGCAATACCGGCACGAGGATGAAGGCTGGGGCATTGCCTTTGCCCGGCCCTATGAAGGTGCGCCCGATCTGTCGTGGCACATCATCGAGCAGGTGGTGGCAGCCGAATTCGATCCCGTGACCTGCCAGTCGATGGCAGTGGATCACGCGGTCGCGGTGCCGTTTGAGCTGTGCTGGCCCGGCGATGCGCCCTTTCCGGTCAAGCTGGTGCCGATTGCGATCAACACGGTGCAGCATCCCCTGCCCAGCCCCAAGCGCTGTTACGAACTGGGCAAGGCCGTGGGTCGCGCGATCGAAAGCTGGGGCGGCAACGAGAAGGTGGTGATCTTCGGGACCGGCGGCCTCTCGCACCAGTTGGAAGGCGAGCGGGCGGGCCACATCAATGTGGATTACGACAAGTTCTGCCTGCGCAATCTTGCCCCTGATCCCGAAGCCCTGTTGCAGCACGACACACTGGACATTGTGGAACTGGCCGGCAGCCAGGGCGTGGAAATCCTCAACTGGATTGCTGCACGCGGGGCGCTCCGCGGTTCGGTGCGCGAACTCGCCAGCAATTACCACGTGCCCATTTCCAACACGGCGGCAGCCACCGTGCTGCTGGAAAACCGCGACAAGGTTCTCGCCTGAACCCCGCATCGTGATGGCGAGCGAGCCGGGCAGGTTTCCCAACCTGTCCGGCTTTTCCGAGCGCCCTACGGAAGGGAAACTGGCACGGTAATGGGCAACGGGCGGCTGCCTTCTCGACCAGCGCAGGGCTACTCAGATCGCCGAGCTGAACCGGCGAGGGCTGTGCTGGCGATAGGGATCGAACGCCGCCGCAATGCTGCGCGCATAGGGCAAGGCATGATGCGCGATCACCAGCATATTGCCACTTTCCAGCCGCGCCAGTTGCGGCTCCAGAAAGGGGCGCAGACGGTCGAGTGCGCTTTCCAGAATGTCGGCGGCGACCCGCGCGCGGCCCCGGCACAGCAATTCCTCGATGATCGCGCCGCGGCGGCGGTCGTCCACGCTGCGCTCCTTGCCGGGACCAGTGGGGATCACGCTCTGGCTGAGCATCATCCGGTAACGGCCCGCATTCTTCTCGTTCTGCACAAGGAGGCTGGGGAAGGACGAGATGGCAGAGGCGCCCAACCCGATCAGCACCGGCGCCTGGTCATCAGTAAAGCCCTGGAAGTTGCGCCGCAGCGTGCCCGCCTCCATCGCCTGCGCCAGCGGATCGCCAGGCAAAGCGAAATGGTCGAAGCCTACCGGCGTATAGCCGGCATCGACCAATTGCGTGTGCCCGTCGCGCGCCATGGCAAAACGCAATTCCGGGCCCGGCAGCGCGCTGGCATCGATCCGGCGCTGACGCGGCAGCAGATGCGGCACATGGGCATAGCCGAACAGCGCAATGCGGTTCGCGCCAAAGCCCGCCGCCTCGTCCAGCGATTCGGCCAGATCGGCCAGGCTTTGGCCTGGAAGGCCATACATCAGATCAAAATTGAGCGAGGTGATGCCGCACTCGCGCAGCAATTCCACCGCATCGGCAATCATCTGGCGCGGCTGCACCCGGCCAATCGCTTCTTGCAGATGCGAGGCAAAGGTCTGCACGCCCAGACTGGCGTGGCTGGCACCGATGCCGCCAAACACGCTCGCCCATTCGCGGCCCAGCGTGCGCGGATCGAGCTCGACCGAGATCAGCGGATCGTGCAGCGGGAAATTGAGCATCAGCTCGTCAAACAGGCGCACGAAATCGATGGGGGAAATGGCATTGGGGCTGCCCCCGCCAAAGGCGACACGCCGCACCCGCGTTCCGGCTGGCAGCAGCTTTGCCACCAGTTGAATCTCGCGGTGCAGCGCCTCCAGATAGCTGGCGAGACGCCCCGCGCGGTTGGCGGCAGCGGTGTTGCAGCCGCAATACCAGCAGATTTTCTCGCAAAAGGGGATGTGGACATACAGCGATATGTCGCCGGTTGCCGTGCTGATCGCATCGGCATGCCGCGCAGACGGGATGTCGGGCGCGAACTCAGCCGCCGTGGGGAAGCTGGTATATCGCGGAACCGGCGTTGCGAGCAGATCGGGATGATAAGGCCACATACAGGTCTTTTGCGCAAGTGAAGCCGGCACGTCCTTGCCTTGGATCAATTGTCGCCATCTGTCGCACGCTTGCCGCGTTTTTCCGAATTGCGGCATCCCTTGGCGCAGCACGGCGTCATAGCCGGGCCGGGAAGGCGCCCCTCCTCCCCGTCAATCTGGAGCGCAATGCTTCCCCCGCCGCACAGCGCCAGCATGACCCGCCCCGCCCCTTCTTCAAGCGGAAGCGGGCCGACCATCGCAGGCAGCAGCGCGATCAGTGCGGGGAATGTGCCCATGCTCATGCAGAAGGCCTATCGTCGTCTTCCATCAGGATGCGGCTGGCCGCACCATCGGGATCTTCGAACTGTCCGCTGCGCACAGCCCAGAAGAACGCCGCCAGCCCCAGCAAGCCCAGCCCCAGCGCGATGGGGATCAGGATCAGCACCCCCGTCATCGTGCCGCCCGAATCAGCCGCAGCGAATTGGCCACCACGATCAGCGAGGACAGCGACATGGCAAGCGCCGCGATCAGCGGGGTGACATAGCCGGCAATCGCCAGCGGCACCGCCAGCACATTGTAGCCGATGGCGAGCGCAAAGTTCTGCCGCACCACCGCCATCGTGCGCCGCGCGGCGCGGATTGCGCGCGGCAGGCTGGCAAGCGAGGGCTGCACGAACACCATGTCGGCCGCCTGCATCCCCACATCGCTGGCGCTGCCGGGTGCCATACTGGCATCGGCGGCAGCCAGAGCGGGGCCATCGTTCAGCCCATCCCCCACCATCAGGACATTGTGCCCGGCGCGTTGCAGGCGGGCAATCGCGGCCTGCTTGTCCGCCGGGGAAGCCCCTGCCTGCCCGGTCAGGCCCGTCTCGCGCGCCACCTGCGCCACGGCATCGGCATTGTCGCCCGACAGGATCGAAGCAAGTATGCCCATCCGCTTGAGATCGGCCAAGGCAGCCTGCGCATCATCGCGCAGCCGGTCGGCAAAGGGGATGAGGCGCGTGGGATTTCCGGCAATCACCAGCGCCACGCCCATGCTGGTGGTGCTTTCCGGGCGGCGCAAGGCCACCACCTTGCCATCCAGCACGCCGTGAAGCCCCACGCCCGCTTCCTCGCGCACCGCCGCCACGGCAGCAGGCCTGACCCCGCGCTGCATCAGCGCATCAGCCAGCGCACGGCTGAGCGGATGACGGCTGTGCGAGGCGAGCGCCAAGGCGGCAGCGGCTTCCTCGGCGTTCATCGCATCAAGTGCTGCGGCATCGGGAACCGGTCGCCCCAGCGTGAGCGTCCCGGTCTTGTCAAGCAGCGCGCGATCCACGCTCGCCAGCCGTTCGATTGCCGAGCCGTCCTTGACCATGATCCCGGCCTTCAGCAGCGATCCGCTGGCGACCACCTGCGCCACAGGAACCGCCAGCCCCAGCGCACAGGGACAGGTGATGATCAGCACCGCCACGCCAATCACCAGAGACTGATACAGCGATGCGCCCGCGATCAGCCAGCCGACCACCGAGAGCGCGGCCAGCGTATGGACAGCAGGCGCGTAAAGGCGGCTGGCGCGATCGGCAATGCGCACATAGCGGCTGCGGTTCTGGCTGCTCGCCTCCATCAGCCGGGCGATTTCGGCTAGTGTGGTATTTTGCCCGGTATGGCTGACTTCGACATCCACCGGCGCGTCGAGATTGAGCGTGCCTGCCAGCACCTTGTCCCCCTGCACGCAGGCAATCGGGCGTGTTTCCCCGGTCAACAAGGCCTGGTCGAACCGGCTCGCCCCGCTGACGATATGCCCGTCCGCCGCCAATCTTTCCCCGGTGGCAACACGCATCACCATGCCCGGCTGCAACGCTTCGGCGGCAACCCATTCCAGCGCCCCGCCCGCCCGGACTACAAGTGCACCCTGTGCCGCCTGGCTGAGCAGCGCATCGACACCGGCACGCGCGCGGTCGCGCATCATCGCGTCGAGCACCCGGCCCGCCAGCAAGATCGCCAGCAGCATCAGCGCCCCGTCAAACCAGGCGTGGCGCCCGCCGGTCATCGTCTCGTACACGCTGAGGCCGCAGGCTATGATGACGCCGATGGAAATCGGCACATCCATATTGGTGCGCCCGTTCCTCAGCGCGCCCCATGCCGAATGGAAAAACGGCTGCCCGGCATAGGCGACAGCCGGCAGGGCAATGGCAGCCGAAATCCAGTGGAACAGCTCGCGCGTCGAGCCGTCCGCGCCCGACCAGATGCTGACCGAGAGCAGCATCACATTCATCATCGCGAAGCCCGCCACGGCCAACGGGCCGAGCAGCGGCTTCACCGCCGAAAATGGCTTGGCCACCTCGCGCGGGCGGCGCTGCGCTTCAAAGCCGATGCGCGCGAGTTCCGCCACGATCCGTCCTTCGTCCAGCGCAGGATCGTGCATCACGGTGACCAAGCGCGATGTCAGGTTCACCCGCGCAGTTACAACCTGGGGCAAAGCGGCAAGGCCGCGCTCGATCTTGCTCATGCACCCCGCGCAATGCGCGCCGGGCACGGCAAGCACACTGGTTTCCAGCTCCTTGGCGGGGGCAGGCAGGCTGCTCACCGCACTTCTTCCTCGCTGCGCCAGACATGCCCGTCGCCCATGATCTGCAGACGCACCACCCAGCGGCCATTCTCCAGCGCACGGGTGGAGACATATTCGCCCGGTGCGGTGCGGATGAAGGTCAATTGCTCACCCTGATGCCCGCCCAGCGGTGGACGCGCGCTGCCGGTGATCGAGAGCGTTTCCGGCGCCCCGGCAATGCGCAGCACCACGCGCCGGTCGGCGGAAAGCGTGTTATCCACCTGCCAGCCCAGTTCCTCCTGCGCACGCGCCTGTTCGAGCCACCCGTTGAAATCCTGGCTGGCGACATAGGAGTTTTCGACCACCACGCCGCCAAAGCTGCCGATGGCGATACGCGCCATGGTAAAATTGACCGCAATGATGACGCCGAAAAAGGCGACCATCACCGCCAGCATGTGCCAGCCGGTAAAGCGGCGGTCGGGCGAGATTGGTGCGCGCATATCTGTCATCGTCATTCTCCTGCTGATCCGACAGGCGATTCAAAGCGTGTCTCGGCGGTGTCCGTCTCGCCCTGTTCGTCCAGCGCTACGAGGCGGAAAGCAAAATCCTGCGACGCGGTGCCTTGCGGAGAGACGACATAGAAGCGGACGCTCTCGGTCGCGTCAGCAGGCACGGTGAAGCGCAGGGTGCGCGCGGCGCGTTCGGCGGGCATGGTGTCGGTCCACATCCGGCCGCCTTCCAGCCCCTGCAAAGAGACTTCCATTGCGCGCGGGCGGTTTTCCATATTGCGCAGCTTTACAGTGAAATTGTTGCGCACGCTGCCATCGCGCATCACGGTGAAGGCCGGGTTCCGATCAGGTGCGGCGGAGATATCGGTATGGCTGCGCGTGCCGAGCAGGAACAACAGCCCGGCCCCGATACTGCCCCAAATGAGGAAATAGGCGATCGTGCGCGGACGCGCCAGATTGCGCCAGGGTGACCGCACCGGTGCGCCGGCGGCTTCGGCCTTGGCATCCTCCAGCGTGATGTAATCGATCAGCCCGCGCGGACGGCCCACATCCCTCATCACCCGGTCGCAGGCATCGATGCACAATCCGCAGGTGATGCAGGAAATATCCGGCCCCTTGCGGATGTCCCAGCCGGTTGGGCACACCGCATGGCACATGTTGCAATCGACGCAGTCGCCAAAGGCGCCGGGGTTCTTTTCTGCCTTCTTCACGCTGCCGCGCGGTTCGCCGCGCCAGTCCTTGTAGGTGACCATCAGCGAATGTTCGTCCATCAGCGCGCTCTGGATGCGCGGCCAGGGGCACATGTAGATGCACACCTGTTCGCGCATGAAGCCGCCCAAGATGAAGGTCGTCAGGGTCAGCACGGCGACGGTGATATAGGCGACAGGCGCGGCCTCACCCGCCCAGAAATCGCGCACCAGCGTGGGCGCGTCGGCAAAATACATGATCCACGCGCCGCCGGTCCAGAAGGCGATGGCGAGGTAGATCGTCCATTTCGACAGGCGCCGCACAACCTTGCCCCAGGTCCACGGCGCGGCGTCGAGCCGCATCCGGGCGTTGCGATCCCCGTCGAAGAAGCGGTCAACATGCTGGAACAGGTCGGTCCACACCGTTTGCGGGCAGGCATAGCCGCACCACGCCCGGCCCACCGCGCTGGTCACCAGGAACAGGCCAATGCCCGCCATGATGAGGAGCCCTGCCACGAAATAGAATTCGTGCGGCCAGATCTCGATGTCGAACATGTAGAAGCGGCGGTTGGCGACATCGATCAGCACCGCCTGATCGGGTGCATAAGGCCCCCGGTCCCAGCGCAGCCACGGCGTGCCGTAATAGATCGCCAGCGTCACCGCCATGATCAGCCATTTGAAGCGGCGGAAAGGGCCGTCGATCCGCTTGGGATGAACGGCCCGCCGCGCTTCGTAATCGCCGAGCGGGCTGTGGTGGATGAGGGGGTTATTCTGCGCCATCGCCTGCGGCCAAGGGTGTTGCGCCGGCATCGGCAACAACAGGCTCCACAAAATCCTCGCCCCCGCCCAGCGAATGGACATAGGCGGCGAGCATCCGGATGGTTGCCGGGTCAAGCCGGTCGCCCCAGCTTGGCATCACGCCGTGGCGCGGGGCAAAGATCTGCTGGCGGATCGCCTCACGGCTGCTGCCATAGAGCCAAACGGCATCGTTCAGGCTGGGCGTGCCAAATTGCCGCAGGCCGCCGCCATCCGCGCCATGACACACCGCGCAATTGTTGGCGTAAATCTCCGCCCCTGCGGCATTGGTTTTGGCCCGGCCTGTCAGCGACAGGACATGATCGGTGACCTGCGAAATCTGCGCGCTGTCCAGAATCCCCGTCTGCCCGAAAGCGGGCATCAGGCTGGTGCGCGTGGCCGGGTCGCCCGGATGGCGGATGCCGTGCAGCAGCGTGGTTTCGATCGCGGGCATGTCGCCGCCCCACAGCCATTCGTCATCAGTCAGGTTGGGGAAGCCTTCAAATCCCGCTGCATTCGCGCCGTGGCACTGCACACAGTGCACCCGAAACGCCGCCGCGCCGCCCGCCACCGCCTGCATCATCAGCTCGCTGTTCTGCGGCAATTGTTCGATCGGCGTTGCCGCTATTGCTTCCATCAGCGGGGCGCGCCGCGCCTCCTCTGCTGCCAGTTCGTCAGCCAGCTGACCTCGGCTGCTCCATCCAAGCACGCCTTCGGTGCCTTTCTCGATCAGCGGCCAAGCCGGATAGGCGATGACATAGGCCAGCGACCAGAAGATGGTGAGGTAGAAAGTCCACAGCCACCAGCGCGGCAGCGGATTGTTCAGCTCCTCGATCCCGTCCCATTCATGGCCGACGGTTTCCACGCCGGTCGGCTCGTCGATGCGGCGGCCCGGATGAGGGGCGGCAGGTGCCTCGTGCTCATTTGCCATCGTTCTGGTCCTCGAAAATCATGTTGGCCGCGCGGTCATTGTGGTGCTTTGCGCCGGGCCGGAAAGGCCACAGGGCAAAGGCGATCCACATCAGCATCATCGCCAGCAGGCCCCAGCTGTCCGCCATGTGGCGCAGGAAGTCGTAGGTAGAATGCCAACTCATCGTCCGCGCTCCCCGGCCAGCACTTCCTGCGCCGCGGCCGCGTTCACATCGACCATCGTGCCCAGCACCTGAAGATAGGCGACCAGCGCATCCATCTCGGTCACTTCGTCGGGATTGCCGTCAAAATCGCGCGCCTGCGCGCCGGGATAGCGCTCTGCCAGATCGCCCGGCGCAACGTCCGGATCGGCCTGGCCCAGAATGTCCTGCCGCGCCTGTTCGATATCGGCATCGGTATAGGGCACACCCACCCGGCGCAGCGCCGCAAGGTGATCGCTGATATGCGCAAAGTCGAGCGGCTGGCTGGCGAGGAACCCGTATTGCGGCATAACGCTTTCGGGCACCACGCTTTGCGGATTGGTCAGGTGCTGGACATGCCAGGCATCCGAATATCGCCCACCGACGCGCGCCAAGTCGGGCCCGGTGCGCTTCGAGCCCCATTGGAACGGGTG
Organism: Alteraurantiacibacter lauratis; assembly: GCF_037154155.1. Taxonomy (NCBI): domain Bacteria; kingdom Pseudomonadati; phylum Pseudomonadota; class Alphaproteobacteria; order Sphingomonadales; family Erythrobacteraceae; genus Alteraurantiacibacter; species Alteraurantiacibacter lauratis. The sequence goes on along the minus strand of NZ_JBANRN010000001.1, from coordinate 48,258 downwards.
GTCGTACATGCTTTCCGCCGCGAGGCTGTAATGGCCATAGCGTTCCACCTCGTCGCGGAAGGGGCGGATCATCTGGCTGTGGCAGGTATAGCACCCCTCGCGCACATAGATGTCGCGCCCGGCCTGCTCCAGCGGGGTGTAGGGGCGCATCCCTTCCACCGGCTCGATCGTGTTGTCGATCCAGAACAGCGGAGCAATTTCCACGATCCCGCCGATCGCCACCGTTACCAGCGCCACCGCGCCCAGCAGGGTGACATTGCGTTCCAGCTTCTTGTGGCCGGAAAGCGCCTCTTTGTGTGTTACGTCAGTCATTGATCGTCCCCCTTACTCGGCCGGTTGCGCAATGGGCGCACGCGGCAGCGGGCGGTCGGTTTCGGGATTGTAGCGGGCGGTTTCCAGCGGCGCTTCGTCGCGCTGCTTGCCGGCGATGGTCATCCAGATATTGTAGACCATGATGACCGCGCCCGCGATGTAGAGCAGGCCGCCAAAGGCACGCGCCACATACATCGGCCACATGGCGCTGACCGTTTCGGCAAAGCTGTTTACCAGGTAGCCATCGGCACCGTATTCGCGCCACATATAGCCCTGCATCATGCCGGCCACCCACATGCTGGCGGCGTAGAAAACGATGCCCAGCGTCGCGAGCCAGAAGTGCCAGTTGACCATGCGCAGCGAATAGAGCCGCTGACGGCCCCACAGGCGCGGCGCGAGGAAATACATGGCGGCAAAGGTGATCATGCCGTTCCAGCCCAGCGCACCCGAATGCACGTGGCCAATCGTCCAGTCGGTGTAATGCGACATCGAATTGACTGCCTTGATGGATAGCAGCGGGCCTTCGAACGTGCTCATGCCGTAGAAGGCCAGCGCCCACACCATCATCCGGATGATCGGATCGGTGCGGATCTTGTCCCACGCGCCGTTCAGCGTCAGCAGGCCGTTGATCATGCCGCCCCAGCTTGGCATCCACAGCATGATCGAGAACACCATGCCCAGCGTCTGCGCCCAGTCGGGCAGCGCCGTGTAATGCAGATGGTGCGGGCCCGCCCAGATATAGAGGAAGATCAGCGACCAGAAGTGGATGATCGACAGGCGATAGCTGAAGATCGGCCGTTCCGCCTGCTTGGGAACGAAGTAATACATCATCGCCAGGAAGCCAGCAGTCAGGAAGAAACCCACCGCGTTGTGGCCATACCACCACTGCACCAGCGCGCCCTGCACCCCGGCGAACAGCGGATAGGAACGGCTGCCCAGCAGATGCACCGGCATATCCAGATTGTTGACGATGTGCAGCATCGCCACCGTCAGGATGAAAGCGAGGTAGAACCAGTTCGCCACATAGATATGCGGCTCGCGGCGCTTGATGATCGTGCCGACGAACACGATCAGATAGGCAACCCACACGGCGGTCAGCCACCAGTCGACATACCATTCCGGCTCGGCATATTCCTTCGACTGGGTAACGCCCAGCAGATAGCCGGTGGCCGCCAGCACGATGAACAGCTGGTATCCCCAGAACACGAACCGGGCGAGACCGGGAAAGGCGAGCCGCGCGCGGCAGGTGCGCTGCACCACATAGAAGCTCGTGCAGATCAGCGCATTGCCGCCAAAGGCAAAGATCACTGCGCTGGTGTGCAGCGGGCGCACCCGGCCAAAGTTCAGGTACGGCTCCAGATTGAGCGCGGGGAATGCCAGTTGCAGCGCGATGAACAGCCCGGCGGCAAAGCCCGCAATGCCCCAGAACAGCGTGGCGATGACACCCCAGCGGATGGGACCATCGTCATACGCTCCCTCGTCATACGGGGCACGCAGCCAGGTGCCGGCGGCGTCCACCTTCGTTTTTGCCAGCGTCCACCACAGCGCGATACCCACTGCGATTGCGACGATGGACATATGAATACCAAAGGCCGCATCGCGCGAAAGCGCGGCCGCCATGATCGCCAGAACCAGCAGCGCAAACCACATGCCGGCGCGAGTCGTCAGAGTTTCCATTGACCATTTCCCCTTCGAATGGTCGGCCAATGGACGTTTGCGTCTGGGCGGACATTGACTGGCATCAAATCGCTGATTTCACGGATGTGATGCGTTCATGGCCGGATTTGCGTTCAATCAATGTTCGGTGGCGCAGGCGGGTTCATGGGGCGCCATGCCGCGCAGAAGTCTGGCTGCAAGGGGCAGCCGCCGCCGGCATGACGGAGAAGAACAATGCGCCATATCTCGCGCACTATCATCGCACCCGCACTGGCCCTGGCGTGCGGCCTTGGCACCTCCCCCGCCATGGCTCAGGATGCGGGCGACATTCAGGTCAAGGTGCTGGCCACCGCCGTGCTGCCCGATGGCAAGATCACCGATGCGCCGCTGCTGGGGCCGCTTCCTGCCACCACGCAAACTGCTGCCAACGACAATGTCGTGCCGACGGTGGCGATCGAATATTTCTTCTCGCCCAATATCTCGCTGGAAACGATCTGCTGCGTGACTCAGCACGATGTGGACGTGGTGGCAGGCCCACTGACGGGCGCCGAAGCTGTGTCGAACGCGCGGGTCATCCCCGCTACCTTCACGCTGAAATACCACCTCAATCCCGGCGGCGTCTCGCCCTATGTCGGCGCAGGCCCGACCTATTTCATCTGGATCAAGGACGAACCGGGCGCGCAGACTATTCCGCTGGGTGTGACGCGCCAGTCGCTCAGCAACGAACTGGGACTCGCGTTGCAGGCCGGTCTGGACGTGCCGGTGGGTGAGAACCTGCTCGTCAGCCTCGATGCCAAGCGTTACTTTGTGGACACCACAGCACGCTGGTTTGCAGGCAATACCAAGGTGATCGAGACCGAACACAAGCTCGATCCGTGGGTGCTGAGCGCAGGCGTCGGCTTCCGCTTCTGATCGGCTGATCCCGGCAATTACAGGGGCGGGTCGGCCTGGGCTGGCCCGCCCTTTTTGCGGCAATCAGCCCGCCATTGCCTCCAACGCGCCGCGATCGAGAATGCGAACCGAGCGGCGCGTGGGCAGGTCGAGCACGCCGTCACGCTTCAACCGTGTCATCTGGCGGCTGACCGTCTCGATGGTGACGCCCAGGATATCGCCAATCTGCTGGCGCGAAAACGGCAATTCGAACTCATCCAGCGGACCGTGATGCGGCGTGGTGCAGGTGCTATCGACAAGGCGCGCCGACATATCGAGGAGGAAGGTGGCGACCTTCTCCTCCGCACTCTTGCGCGCCAGCAGCAGCATCCAGCTGCGCGTGCGATCGAGTTCGGTCAGCGTGCGCTCCAGCAATTTGTGCTCCAGCGCGGGATGCTCCGCGGCAAAGCGGTCAAAATCGCTGCGTGCGAAAATGCACACGCGCGCATCGGTCAGCGCGGTAACCGAATGGTTCGCCCTTGCGCCAAAGGGGCGGCCGATGAAATCGGACGGATAGACCACGCCCACGATCTGTTCGCGCCCGTCCTCGGTCGAGTTGGTGAGCTTGAGCATCCCATCGATCACGTTTGCGACCAGAAGAGAATCATCCCCCTCCCAGATCAGCGGATCGCCTGCGGCCAGAACTTTACGGCGGCCAATGGTGTTAAGCAGTTGGACTTCTTCGTCATCAAGAGCCGAACAAATGGCACGATTGCGCACAAGGCAGGTGTCACAGGATCCCATGCTGTATTGCTTACCATGCGCGCCGAATTGCCGCAATCCGCGCAATTCTGCGGTTTTGGGGCGATGCACCTGCCGCAGGCACGGCCTCCGGGGGATATCTCCGGAAGGATCACGATTTGACATTGCGGATATAATGATATCCTTATATGTGCTCAAGTCATGGAAACCGAAACACTTTTCCGCGCACTTGCCGACCCGACCCGCCTTCGCATCATGCGGCTTCTCGCCCATCTCGATCTGGCGGTGGGCGAACTGGCCCAGGTGCTTGGGCAAAGCCAGCCGCGCGTTTCGCGCCATATCGCCATTCTGTGCGCCAGCGGCCTTGCGGAAAGGCGGCGCGAAGGAAGCTGGATCTTCCTGCGCCATGCCGTTTCATCCAATTCTCCGCTCGGCACCCACGCCGCGGTTGCGCGTTTGCTGGACGCGTGTGAGGCGCAGGATGCCGAATTTGCCGCCCGCTGCGCCGAAGACCGCCGCCACCTCGCCGCAATTCGCGCCGCGCGCGAGGAGCGCGCCGCGCAATATTTTGCGCGCCATGCCGGGGAATGGGATGCGATGCGCGCCATGCTGTGTCCGCCGGGCAAGGTGGAAAACGCCCTGAAGGCCGCGCTAGGAGCAGGAAGCCTTGGACACCTGCTCGATATCGGGACCGGCACGGGCCGCATTGCCGATCTGCTGGCGGATCAGGCCGACCATGTGGTGGGCTTTGACCGCAGCCCGGAAATGCTCGGCCTTGCCCGCGCGCGCCTGCAGGATCAGCCGGTCGAGCGATGGGAGCTGGTGCAGGGGGATTTCTCCTCGCTGCCCTTCCCTGCCGCCAGTTTCGACACCATCACGCTGCACCAGGTGCTGCATTACGCCGCCAATCCTGCGCTGCCGCTGGCAGAGGCGGGCCGCGTCTGCCGCCCCGGCGGGCGCATCGCCATAGTCGATCTTGCCGCGCACGAACGCGAGGAACTGCGCGAACGCCATGCGCATACGCGGCTGGGCTTTTCCGACGAACAGATGCTCGGCTGGCTCAGTGCCAGCGGCTTTGCCGCGCAGGCACCGCTTGTGCTCCCCGGCCGAGGGCTGACGACCAAAATCTGGATCGCCACCCGCCAGCCTGCCGCGACCGGCGCACAATCTGCCGAGGGTGCATCTGCCGGCGAGGAAGCTGCCCGTGATTAGTTTCGACCTCAACCGTTGCAGCGCGGGCCCTTCGTCGATCTATGCGCGCCCGTTGAGCGATATTGCGGTGTCGTTCGAATTCTTTCCGGCGCGCAACCCCAAGGCTGCAGCGGATCTGCAGACAACCGTTGCCCGCCTCGTGCCTGCCGGCCCGTCCTTCATGTCGGTGACTTATGGAGCGGGCGGCACCACGCGCGACTGTTCTCTCGCCACGGTGGAAGCGCTGCTGCGCGGTTTCTCCGTGCCGGTGGCGGCGCATCTGACCTGCGCGGGCGCCAGCCGTGCAGAGGTAGATGCGCAGGCGCGCCGGTTTTACGAAAGCGGTGTCCGGCACATCGTGGCGCTGCGCGGCGATGGTGCGGAACCCGGTGCGCCCTTCACGCCGCATCCCGACGGGTATCGCAACGCGGCGGAACTGGTGGCGGGGCTAACCCGCCTTGCTCCGTTTGAAATCTCGGTCGCCGCCTACCCCGAAGTGCATCCCGACGCGCTGAGCGCCGAGGCCGATCTCGACAATCTGAAGCGGAAACTGGATGCCGGGGCCACCCGCGCGCTGACGCAATTCTTCTTTACCGCCGATGCCTTTCTGCGGTTCCGCGACCGGGCGGCAGCGGCGGGCATCACCGCGCCGATCGTGCCGGGAATCTTGCCGGTCACCAACTTTGCGCAGACCTGCAAGTTCGCGCAGGCCTGCGGTGCCGAGGTGCCGGGCTGGATGGCAGAGCTGTTTGCCGGGCTCGACCAGATGCCCGAAACACGCCAGCTCGTCGCTGCTACGCTGGCGGCCGAGCTGTGCAGCCAGCTTTACGCCGGCGGCGTGCGCGAGTTTCATTTCTACACGCTCAACCGCGCGGACATGACCGCGGCGCTGTGCCATCTTCTGGGACGTCGGGCCGGACCCGTGCTGGAGCAGGCGTCGTGACCGCGCGCGAGGCTCTGCTGGCCGAAGCCGCGCGCCGCGTGCTGATCTTCGACGGCGCGTTCGGGACCGAAATTCAGGCGCAGCGTTTGCAGGCGGACGATTTTGCTGGCGATCTGGCGCTGGCGCAGGACCAGACGGGCAATAACGATATTCTCGCCCTTACCCGGCCCGATGTGATCGATGCCATTACCAGCGCCTATTTGGCCGCCGGATCGGATATCGTGTCCACCAACACCTTCTCCGCCAACCGCATCAGCCAGGCCGATTACGGAGCCGAAGGGCTGGTGCCGGATATCAACCTCGCCTCCGCGAAAATCGCGCGGGCCGCAGCAGACAGGTTCGCCGCCGCCGATGGCAGGCGCCGCTATGTCGCAGGCGCCATGGGGCCGACCAACAAGACGCTGTCGCTTTCCCCCCGCGTGGAAGACCCCGGCTACCGTGAGATAAGTTTCGACTATCTGGCAGAGGTTTACCGCGAACAAGCCGCAGCATTGGCGGAAGGCGGGGTGGATTTCATCCTCGTGGAAACCGTGTTCGACACGCTAAATGCCAAGGCGGCGATCTATGCCGTGCGGCAACTGGGACGCGAACTGGGCCGTGACATTCCGCTGATGCTCTCCATGACGCTGACCGATCTGTCGGGCCGCAATTTGTCAGGCCATACGGTAGAGGCGTTCTGGCACAGCGTGCGCCATGCACAGCCCCTAACCGTGGGCCTCAACTGCTCGTTTGGCGCGGAACAATTGCGCCCCCATGTGCAGCAATTGGCGCAGATTGCCGATTGCCTGCTGCTGGCTTACCCCAATGCGGGCCTGCCCAACGAACTGGGCCAATATGACGAAGCGCCCCATACGACCGCCGCGCATCTGCAAGGCTGGGCCAGCGCGGGAACGGTCAACATCGTGGGCGGATGCTGCGGATCGACCCCGGCTCACATTGCCGCAATGGCAAAGGCGGTAAGCGGCCTGCCTCCCCGCGCCCTGCCTGCGCCGGAACTCCTTACCGGCCTTGCGGGGCTGGAACCCTTGGTGCTGGCGGCCTGACCATGGCGAGCACTCCAGCTCTCGAACGGGAAGCGGCCTCTCCCGCCGCCAGCGCGCGCTTCATCAATGTGGGCGAACGCACCAATGTGACCGGCTCCGCCGCCTTCAAGAAGCTGATCCTAGCAGGCGATTACGCTGCCGCAATCGAAGTGGCACGCCAGCAGGTCGAAAACGGCGCGCAGATCATCGATGTGAACATGGATGAAGGCCTGCTCGACGCGGTGGAGGCGATGACGACCTTCCTGCGACTGATCGCGACCGAACCCGATATTGCGCGCGTGCCGGTGATGGTCGATTCCTCGCGCTGGGATGTGATCGAGGCAGGGTTGAAATGGGTATCGGGCAAGCCGGTGGCCAATTCGATCAGCCTGAAGGAGGGCGAAGCGCCCTTTCTGACGCAGGCGCGCACCTGCATGGATCTGGGTGCGGCGGTTGTCGTCATGGCGTTTGACGAGGCGGGACAGGCCGATACCCGCGCGCGCAAGGTGGAAATCTGCCAGCGGGCCTATGCCCTGCTCACCGGGATCGGCTTTCCGCCGCAGGACATCATCTTCGATCCCAATATCTTCGCCGTGGCGACGGGGATGGAGGAGCATGACCGCTATGCCCTCGATTTCATCGAGGCGGTGCGCGAAATCCGCGCGACCTGCCCGCATGTGCATTGTTCGGGCGGCCTGTCGAACCTGTCGTTCAGCTTTCGCGGCAACGAGACGGTGCGCCGCGCCATGCATTCGGTGTTCCTGTATCACGCGATCCCCGCCGGGCTCGACATGGCGATCGTGAATGCGGGGCAACTCGACATTTACGACCAGATCGACCCCGTGCTGCGCGATGCATGCGAGGATGTGATCCTGATGCGCCCGCCGCCTGCGGAAAGCGGTTTTGCCAGCGCGACCGAGCGGCTGATCCATCTGGCCGAAAGCTATCGCGGCAAGGATGCGGCAAAGGAAGCCGAGGCTGCCGAATGGCGCGGCTGGGATGTCCGGCGCCGCCTCGAATATGCGCTGGTGCGCGGGATCGACGCGCATGTGGTGGAGGATACCGAGGAGGCCCGAAAGGTAGCCGACCGTCCGATCGAAGTGATCGAAGGCCCGTTGATGGATGGGATGAACGTGGTTGGCGATCTGTTCGGATCGGGCCAGATGTTCCTGCCCCAAGTCGTTAAATCGGCGCGCGTCATGAAAAAGGCGGTCGCCCACCTGATCCCCTATATCGAGGCAGAAAAAGAAGCTGGCGCGAACGCCAAGGGTCGCATCGTCTTGGCCACGGTGAAGGGCGATGTGCACGACATCGGCAAGAACATCGTGGGCGTGGTCTTGCAGTGCAATGGCTACGAGGTGATCGATCTTGGCGTGATGGTGCCGTGGGCCACAATCCTCGACACCGCGCGAGCCGAAAATGCCGACATGATCGGCCTGTCAGGCCTTATCACCCCCTCGCTCGACGAAATGGTGACGGTGGCCGAGGAGATGCAGCGCGCCGGTTTCACCATTCCGCTGCTGATCGGCGGGGCGACCACCAGCAAGGTGCATACTGCGCTGCGCATTGATCCGGCCTATTCCGGGCCGGTGCTGCATGTGCTGGATGCCAGCCGCGCCGTGGGCGTTGCCTCGCGCCTGCTGTCGGATACGCAGCGTGACGCCATCGTGGCCGATACCAAGGGCGAGTATCAGGCGCTGCGCACTGCACGCGAAGGCAAGGGCAAGTCCGATCTGCTGCCGCTGGCCGATGCGCGCGCCAACGCGTTTGCCGCCGATCCTGCCTTGAAAGCGCCGCCACCTCGCCAGCCCGGCCGCCATGTGTTCCCGGCATGGGATCTGGCTGATCTGCGCGAATGTATCGACTGGACGCCGTTTTTCCGCGCGTGGGAACTCGCGGGCGTCTTCCCCGCTATACTTGATGACCCCGTGGTGGGGGAAAGCGCCCGCGCGCTGTTTGCCGATGCGCAGGCCATGCTGGAGCGGATCGTGGAGGAAAACTGGCTCGTGCCTCGCGGTGTGTGCGAGTTCTGGGCCTGCAGGCGCGAGGGCGATGACGTGCTGCTGGATAGTGGCAGGCGCCTGCCTTTCCTGCGCCAGCAGGTGGGCAAAAGCCGGGATCGCGCCAATTTCTGCCTTGCCGACTTCATCGCGCCCAATGACGACTGGATCGGCGGCTTTGCCGTGGGCATTCACGGGATCGAACCGCATCTGGAACGGTTCCGCGCCGCGCATGACGACTACAACGACATCCTGCTCAAAGCGCTCGCCGACCGCTTTGCCGAAGCCTTTGCCGAACGGCTGCACCAGCATGTGCGCACAACCCTGTGGGGCTATGCCCCCGATGAGGCGCTGACCAATGCCGAGCTGATTGCCGAAACCTATCAAGGCATCCGCCCGGCGCCCGGCTATCCCGCCTGCCCCGATCATACGCTGAAATCCACGCTGTTTTCGCTTCTCGATGCGCCCGCTACCGCCGGGATCACCTTGACCGAAAGCCTGGCCATGCTGCCCACATCGGCGGTGTCGGGGTTCTACTTCGCGCATCCCGACAGCCAGTATTTCGGCGTGGCGCGCATCGGGGAAGACCAGCTGGCCGATTACGCGCAACGCGCCGGAATGCCGCTGGACGAAGCGCGCCGCTGGCTGCGGCCCAATCTGGATTGAGAGGCGCGCATACCATGACCGATAACGAACTGCTCGCCCTCCCCCTCGATGCCTGGCACCGCGAAAAAGGCGCACGCATGGTGCCGTTTGCAGGCTTTGCCATGCCGCTGCAATTCGCCGGCATCCTGGCCGAACACGAATGGACGCGAACCAGCGCCAGCCTGTTCGATGTCAGCCATATGGGCCAGATCAGCGTATCGGGCGCTGGCGCGGATGCCCTGCTGGAAGCGCTGCTGCCTACCGCGATCAGTGCGCTGGCGCCGGGGCGTATCCGCTATTCGCTGCTGCTCAATGATGCGGGCGGGATCATCGACGACCTTATGCTTACCCGGCGGGATGAGGACTTCCTGCTGGTCGTGAACGGAGCCACCCGGCATTCCGATCTCGCCTATATTCAAGGCTTTGCCGCACCCGACACGGCAGTGAAGCTTGCAGAGGATCAGGCGCTGCTTGCCCTGCAGGGGCCGCTGGCGGCCGAAGTGCTGGATGTGCTGGTGCCGGGTGTTGGCGCACTTTCCTTCATGACCGCCGCCGCTTTTGCATGGGAAGGCGCGCGCCTGTGGATAAGCCGGTCAGGCTATTGCGGGGAGGACGGCTTTGAAATCAGCCTGCCGGCCGCCATGGCTCCTTCCTTTGCCGGTGCGCTGCTGGCGGATGAACGCTGCCGCCCCGCCGGGCTTGGCGCGCGCGATTCGCTGCGTCTGGAAGCGGGCCTGCCGCTGTATGGCCACGATCTGGACGAGAGCATTGATCCGATCAGCGCAGGGCTAGCCTTTGCCCTGTCGCCAAAACGCATGGCGGCGGGCGGTTTCCAAGGCCACGCGGCGTTGGCAAGTATTGGGGCAAACGAGCCGGCCAGCCTGCGCGTGGGCCTTGCCATCGAAGGCCGCCAGCCTGCGCGCGAAGGCGCCCCGGTGCTTCACAACGGCGCGCCGGTGGGCCGCGTAACCTCCGGCGGGTTTTCGCCCACGCTGGGCTACCCAATCGCACTCGCCTTCGTCCCGCCCGCACTGGCACAGGAGGGGACCTCGCTCGCCGTGCAGGTGCGCGGCAGGGATCTGCCTGCGCGCGTTACGCCCCTGCCGTTTGTCCCCCATCGCTATGTCCGCAAAGGAACCGCCTGACATGTCGCTGCTGTATACCAAGGATCACGAATGGATCGCCGTGAATGGCGAGGAAGCCACTGTGGGGATCACCCACTACGCCCAGTCGCAATTGGGCGATATCGTGTTCGTGGAACTGCCCGCGCCGGGCACTGTGCTTGCGAAAGGCGGCGATGCGGCGGTGGTGGAATCGGTCAAGGCCGCCTCCGATGTCTACACCCCCGTGAGCGGCACGGTGCTGGCGGGCAATGCCGCGCTGGAGGACGACCCCTCGCTTGCCAACACATCGCCCGAAGAGGATGGCTGGTTCTTCCGTATCACCCTGTCCGACCCGGCGGAATTGGAGGGCCTGATGGACGAGGACGCCTACCGCGCCTTTCTGGCGGAAAGGGGCTGATCCGATGCGCTACCTGCCGCTGACCGATGCAGACCGCAGCACAATGCTCGATGCGGTGGGCGCGCCGTCCATCGCCGCGCTGTTTGCCGATGTGCATCCCGATCACCTCCAATCCGGCCCCATTGCGGGCCTGCCGATGCACCAGGGCGAAATGCAGGTGGAACGCCACATGACGCGGCTGGCAGGGAAGAACCGTCCGGCTGGTGCGGGGCCGTTCTTTCTGGGTGCAGGCGCATACCGGCATCATATCCCGGCCAGTGTCGATCACCTGATCCAGCGCGGCGAATTCCTCACCTCCTACACGCCCTACCAGCCCGAAATCGCGCAGGGCACGCTGCAAATGCTGTTCGAGTTTCAGACGCAAGTGGCGCGTCTGTTCGGATGTGCGGTGGCGAATGCCTCGCTTTACGATGGCTCCACCGCGTGCTGGGAAGCGATCCAAATGGCGGGGCGGATTACGCGGCGAAAAAGCGCGATCCTGTCTTCGGGCCTGCACCCGCATTATGCGGCCCTCGTGCAGTCCATGGCGCGCTTTAGCGGCGATGCCATTACCTATCAGGCGCCGGTTCTGATGGCCGAAACCGATTACGCGGCGCTGGCGGCGCAGATGACGCCCGAAACATCCTGCGTGGTGGTGCAATATCCCGATATTCTGGGCCGCGTGGGCGACATGGCTGCGCTGGCTGATGCGGTGCATGCCGCAGGCGCGCTGCTGATCGCGGTGGTGACGGAGCCAGTGGCGCTGGGCGCGTTGACCAGCCCCGGCGAGATGGGCGCGGATATCGTGGTGGGCGAAGGGCAGGCGCTGGGCGTTGGCCTGCAATTTGGCGGGCCATATCTCGGCCTGTTCGCCGTGCGCGATGCGCGCCATGTGCGCCAGATGCCCGGCCGCCTGTGCGGCGAGACGGTGGATACCAAGGGCCGCCGGAGCTTCGTCCTGACGCTTTCGGCACGCGAACAGCATATCCGGCGCGAAAAGGCCACCAGCAATATCTGCACCAATTCGGGCCTGTGTGCGCTGGCCTTTTCCATCCACCTGACCTTGCTGGGCGAGAAAGGCCTGCGCGCGCTGGCGGCGGAGAACCACCGGCTGGCCTGCCTTGCCGCGGACAAGCTGGCGGCAATTTCCGGCGTGGAAGTGCTGAACACCGGCTTCTTCAACGAGTTCACCGTGCTTCTGCCCGGCGATGCGCGCGTGGCGGTGCGCACATTGGCGGATCGCGGCGTGCTGGCGGGCGTATCGCTGGGGCGGCTGTATCCCGATCAGCCGCAACTGGCCCACGCCCTGCTGGTGACAGTGACCGAAACCGCCAGCGAAGACGATATCGATGCTCTTGTCGCAGGCCTGAAGGAGCTTTGGCCATGAACCTCAATCCCGCCGGCTGGCGCCCCCGGTTTCCCGATGCCGATGCGGGGGATGAACCCGCCACCAGCACGGGCAATCGCGGGCTTCACCTGGAAGAAGCGCTGATTTTCGACATTGGCAGCGCCGAAACCTGCGGCGTCGATCTGCCCGAACCTGCCGCCGATGCGGTGCACCGGCTTGGCGGACTGGCCCGCGCCGCAGCAATCGGCCTGCCCGGCCTGTCCGAACCCGAAACGGTGCGCCATTACACCCGGCTCAGCCGCCAGAATTACGGCATTGACCTTGGCCTGTTTCCGTTGGGTTCGTGCACCATGAAGCACAATCCGCGCCTGAACGAGAAAATCGCCCGCCTGCCCGGCTTTGCCGATATTCACCCTCTGCAACCTGAAGGCACAGTGCAGGGCGCGCTGGCGGTGATGGAGGAGCTGGGCGACTGGCTGATTAAGCTGACCGGCATGCACGGCGTCGCGCTGTCCCCCAAGGCGGGCGCGCATGGTGAATTGTGCGGCGTGCTGTGCATCCGTGCCGCGCTGGAGGCGCGCGGCGATCCGCGCGAGGTGATGCTGGTGCCCGAAAGCGCGCATGGCACCAATCCCGCCACCGCTGCCTTTGCCGGATACCGCGTGGAATCGATCCCCGCCACGGCCGATGGCCGGATCGACATGGCAGCGCTGACCGCACGGCTTGGCCCCGATGTCGCCGGCGTGATGATTACCAATCCCAACACCTGCGGCCTGTATGAACGCGATCTGCGCGCCATTGCCGATGCGGTGCACGCGGCGGGCGGCTTCGTTTACTGCGACGGGGCCAATTTCAACGCCATCGTGGGCCGGGTGCGGCCCGGTGATCTGGGCATGGATGCCATGCACATCAATCTGCACAAGACCTTCTCCACCCCGCATGGCGGCGGCGGTCCGGGGTCGGGCCCGGTCGTGCTGTCCGAAGCGCTCGCCCCCTTTGCCCCGCTGCCCTGCGTCACCCGCCGTGCCGACGGTTCGCTGATGCTGGTGGAGGAAGAAAACGCCGCCGATCATCTGCCCGAAACGCTGGGCCGGATGAGCGCTTTTCACGGGCAGATGGGTATGTTCACCCGCGCGCTAACCTATATTCTCAGCCACGGGGCCGACGGGCTGTTTGCGGCATCGGGCGATGCCGTTCTCAATGCCAATTATGTCCTGCGAAGTCTGGAGGACGTGCTCGATGCGCCCTTTGCCGCCAGCGGCCCCTGCATGCACGAGGCGCTGTTCAGCGATGCGGGTCTGGCGCCGGGGGTCTCGACGCTCGACATTGCCAAGGCGCTGATCGACGAAGGCTTCCACCCGATGACGGTCTATTTCCCGCTGGTGGTGCACGGCGCGATGCTGGTGGAGCCGACCGAGACCGAAAGCAAGGCCGCCCTAGACCAATTCATCGCCGCGCTGCGATCGGTCGCCTTGCGCGCCAAGGCAGGCGACCCGTCACTTTCCAGCGCCCCGCATTTTGCGCCGCGCACCCGGCTCGACGAAACGCAGGCCGCACGAAAGCCGGTGCTGGTGCATCGGGTCGCCGAGGCCTCCTGACCGGCACTGCTGGCGATCAGACGAGTCCCACCCAGTCGAACCATTCGCCATAAGGGTGGCACCGTGCGACAACCCGGTCTTCGGGATCGCCCCCGCTCCACTGCGTCACATGGAGTTCGACTTGCGAACGATCTGCCGTCCATTCGAGGCCGACCCGCACCAGCGGCTGATCGGGCGTGGCGCGCTGGCCCGCATCGCACAGCGCCGCATCGACCTTCTGCCGCTCCTGCGCGGACATGTACTGTACGACCATCGAATGGAACACGACGCGGCGTGTCTGCGGTGGCTGCACACGCGCAAGCTGCCGAGGCAGCCATTCGCTTGCCGTTCCCCGATCGACGCGCGGCGGCAGGCGGCGCGCCAGTTCCAGCGCTGCCGCCAGCCGTGCGCTGCGTTCCCGCTCTCCCGGCCAGATATAGGCGTGCAGCCGCTCGCAATCCTGCGCATTGCCGATGTCGAGGGGATTGGGATCGACCCCGATTGACCGCGCGATGGCGAAAGGCACTTGTGGAACCGCACGCCCAATCCAGCGCGGGGCAATCTGAACAGGGCTGCCATCCGGACCGCACCGCGCTGCGCCGATATGGCAGCGATAATGGGGAAGGTTCAGGTTGAGCCCGGCGCTCGCTCCCAGTTCCAGCAGTTCCACCGGCAAGGCCAAGCGGGCATTGAGTTCCATCAGGACGCCCGCAAGGCCTGCCACGCGGGCGACCTCGTTGGTCTGTGTCGGCCGGGCCATCCATTCCAGCAGATCCTGCGCCCGGTGGTTCAACGCATCGCGCAGCGCCAGGTCAATCACATGGGGTGCTGGCATATCGCCCTTTGCCGCCGCGCCGTAAATCCGCTGCAAGGCGGGATCGCGGCCAGATCGGGCCAGAGCATGCAGCCCTGCATTGAGCCGGAAGATGACCCCGGCACCCGCCATGTCGTCCGGCCATTGATCCATCTGGTCACGCATGACCGGCGTATCGGGCAGAACGCGGGCAACGCTTTCGAACACGGATGCCACCATGAGCTTGCCGAAGGAACGCGCCTTTTCCGCCTCGACCAGCAATTGCTGCTCGGCCCGTCCCGGCTTGGCGACGTGGTCCGCGAAGGGCGCGGCAAGCGAGGACATGAACATGGGCGCGGGCGCTTCTTCTGCCAGATGATCGATAGGTCACAGCCCGTATTGGGCCGCCATTCACCCAGCGTTAGCCGCGCAAGGTCAACGCAACGCTGCCTCGGCCTAGGGGTAATCCCGGAAGGGTTGGTTAATGGAAACACCTTGGTTTCTGTGTCTCCGCATTTCTACGGAAGACGACCAAAGGGGCTGATTCAAGGCCCACGATTTAGAGCGCCCTCAAACTCACGCCCAATCACGGGAAATAATGAGGGTCCACCATGCGTAAATTGTCGTTCCTTGTCGCTACCCTGCTTGCCACCACCACCCACCAGGTCGCCTATGCCGCAGATACGGCCACTGATGCCGCATCCACCGATCAACAGGCCGACGCCGCACCTGCCGCATCGGAAGCGCCTGCCGCGAAGGCGTTCAACACCGGTGTGGCCCGCGGCCGCGATTTGCTCGACACTGCCATTTCCGCCAGTGTTATCGACGAAGCCGATCTGCCCAAGCTCTCGGTGAGCTCGATCGCAGGCATCATGCAGAACATTCCCGGCATCCGTGCCGAGACGTCCGATGTGGACGGCTTTTCCGCCATCACCGTGCGCGGTCTGCCGCTGTCGGCGGACGGGTCGAAGTTCCTGCAATTGCAGGAGGACGGCCTGCCGGTGCTGGAATTCGGCGATCTGCATTTTGCCTCGGTCGACCAGTTTCTGCGCGCCGATCTTACCTTGTCGCAGGTGCAGGCGATCCGTGGCGGCTCCGCCTCCACCTTCGCTTCCAATTCGCCGGGCGGCGTGGTCAATTTCATCTCGCGCACGGGTGAGGTGGAAGGCGGCCTGTTGCAGGTGTCGAGCGGGCTTGGCTTTGACATGAAGCGCGTGGACTTTGCCTATGGCAGCCCGCTGGGCGATGGCTGGCGCTTCCATGTCGGCGGCTTCTATCGCCAGGGCGAGGGCCCGCGCAACATCGGCTACAACGCATTCCACGGCGGCCAGTTCAAGGCCAATGTGACGCGCGAATTCGATGGCGGCTATCTGCGCCTCTACGCCAAATACATGGACGACCGGCAGCCCAATTATTCGCTGTTCCCGATCACCATTTCGGGCACCAACGATGCCCCTGTAATCGGCGACCTGCCGGGCAATTCGCTGCAGAACGATGCCTATGAATCCGCGCTGACGGTGCGGTATCTTGGCGTTGACCAAACCAACAACCCGACCACCTTCGATGCGCGCAACGGCCTTCGCGGCATTACCCGTTCGGTCGGGTTGGAAGCGCAGTTCGATGTCGCGGGATTTACCGTCACCAACCGTTTCCGGTTTGCCGATATCAGCGGCGAGTATAACGAAAGCATCCCGATGGTCACCGCGCCCGCGCCCGCGATTGCCGGGCTGTTTGGCGGCCCCGGCGCGACGCTGCAATATGCCGGTGGCCCCAATGCCGGACAGGCGATCAACGATGCCCGCCTGCTTGCCTATTCGATCCGCATCAACGCCACGCTCAATTCGCTTGACAACGTCACCAACGACTTGCGCGCCAGCCGTGTATGGGATGTGGGCGAAGGCCGCCTGACGACGACGGTCGGCGTATACAACGCCGCGCAGTCGGTCGATATGTATTGGAACTTTGCCAATTCGATCAATGATCTGGCTGGTGGCGGGCGAAACGCGCCGGTCAACCTATTCGATGCCGAAGGCACGCCGCTGACAGATGCGGGGATGCATGCCTATGGCTTCGGCTTTGCCGTTGCGCTGCCCACCTATCACGACCGCTACGACCTGCAATATGACATTGTCGCGCCCTATGGCTCGGTCAATTACCAGATCGGGCGTCTGGCAGTTGGCGCCAGCATCCGCTGGGATCGCGGCAATGTGACGGGCAATGTTCTGGCGGCCAGCTATGGCGGCGGGCGCGTGGGTCAAACCGCGTTCGACCTGAACCGCGATGGCACCGTGTCGGTGGCGGAGACAAAGATCGCGATCCTGCCGCTGGGCCAGCCTGCCCTCGTTGACTATAATTACGACTATGTCTCCTATTCGGGCGGCATCAATTACCGCTTTGCCGAACCGTTTTCCGCCTTTGTCCGCTACAGCCGTGGTGGCCGCGCCAATGCCGAGCGTATTCTGGGTGCAGGCTCGCTCAACCCTGCAACCGGCGCGCTGGCCGATCCATCAACGGCCTTCAGCACGGTCAAGCAAGCCGAAGGCGGCGTGAAGTTCCGCCGGAACGGCCTCACCGCCTATGTCACCGCTTTCTGGGCCTCCTCTGGCGAGCGCAACTTCCAGATCGGCGCGGATGCCAACGGCCAGGTGATCGTGATCCCGGTGGATCGCACATACAACGCCAAGGGCATCGAGTTCGAAGGCGAAGTGCGGCGCGGCCCCTTCGCGCTAACGCTGGGTGCAACCTGGACCGATGCGACCATCAGCAATGACGTCGCGGATCCGACGCTTAACGGCAACCGGCCGCGCCATATCCCCACGCTGTCCTTCCAGGCACGCCCGGAAGTCAATCTGGGCAGCTTCACGCTGGGCACCGTGATCAACGGCACCACCAGCAGCTTTGCGCAGGACAGCAACGTGCTGAAGCAGCCCGGATATGTTCTGGTTAGCCCGTTTGTTCACTTCCGGCCTGCCGAACGTCTGACGCTGGGACTGAACGCCTTCAACGTGTTCGACAAGCTCGCGATCGTGCAGTTGGCGTCTGCTTCCATCCCGCCCTCTGGCGTAATCAACGCGCAGGCGATGAACGGACGCACCGTAACCGCTTCGCTCCGGTACGACTTCTGATGCCCCGCTACTGACACCCTGCCGGCCTGCCGCCTCCCCTCGGCGGGCCGGCCCTTTCCCACGATTGATCAAGGAAACCTGCTGCCGTGTTCGACCGCCTGAACATTCCGCGCCGCCTCGGCCTCTCCTTCGTTGCCCTCAATGTCACGGCAGCGCTGATGATGGTCGTGTTCGGCATCAGCCTTGCCATGATTTCCAGCGTGACGGCGCGCAATTCCGAAAGCCAGGCGATCCTTGCCGATGTCCTGACGCTGGAAACCGCGCTGCTGCGCCAGAACAGCCAGATGCGCGGCTATCTGGTGACGGGCGACGACAGCTACCTCAAGTCCTATTACGAAGGGCGTGACGATTACGACCAGACATCGGCGGCGCTGGAAGAACGCCTGACCGATCCGGCACTGCAGGAACTGGTGCGCATATCGCGGGCCGAGACGCTCAAATGGCGCGAGAACTGGGGCGATCGCTACATCGCCGTCGTGCGCGCCGGCCAGCGCGATGCCGCGCAGGAAGCCATTCGCCGCGCCGGCACAGCCGTGCTGGTCAGCGATGCAGTCCTGCCCTTGCGCGAAGTGCGCGATGCCCAGACCGCCGCGATCGAGGCAGAAACGGCGAAGCAGGCCAATGCCAAGCTGTTCGCCTGGATTGCACTGGCCGTGGGCGGCGCGATGCTGATCGGTTTGGCGCTGTTCCTCGCGCGCAAGCTGTCGCGGTCGATCGCCACCCCGATCACCGACCTGACCCGCACCATGTCGGAACTGGCCGCCGGACGGCATGACATCGCAGTTCCCGGCACCGATCGCCATGACGAGCTGGGCGCAATGGCGCAGGCCGTGCTGGTGTTTCGCGATGCCGCACAGCAACGCGAACGCGAAGTGGCCGAGCGCGAGCAGGCGATGGCCCGCATCGGCGCCAATCTCCATGCGGTCGCCCAGTCCGACCTGACCGTCCGCCTCCATGACCTGCCGCCTGCCTTCAAGGGCCTGGCCGACGATTTCAACGAAGCGCTGGAGCGCCTGTGCGAGGCGATGGGCCTTGTCCAGAACAGCATCCAGACGATCAACCTCACTTCCAGCGAGATCCAGCAGGCCACCACCGACCTGTCGGTCCGCAGCGAGCAGCAGGCCGCCAGCCTGCAGGCCTCATCCACCACGATGGGCGAACTCACCACCCAGATCGAGGAATATGCCAAGATAGCCTCCGATGTCAGCGCCTCGATGGTCGAGGCGCGCGGCGAGGCCGAGAATGGCGGCGCGATCGTGGGCAAGGCGATCGAGGCGATGGACAATGTCGCCCGTGCAAGCGCCGAGATTTCGGACATCACCTCGCTGATCGACGGGATCGCCTTCCAGACCAACCTGCTGGCGCTCAACGCCGGGGTCGAGGCGGCCCGCGCGGGCGAGGCGGGCAAGGGCTTTGCCGTGGTCGCCTCCGAAGTGCGCGCGCTGGCGCTGCGTGCAACCGAAGCTGCCAACGCCATCAAGCAGCGTGTCGAGGCGGTGACCAGCCATGTCCAGGCGGGCGTGGCACTGGTGCACGACACCGGCGCAGCGCTGGAAACGATCATTTCCCGCGTGGGCACGGTGACCACCTCGATCTCCTCGATTGCGGAGACAGCCAGCGAGCAGAGCGTGGCGCTGCGCCAGATCAACCAGGCGATCGGCGGGGTTGACCAGATGACGCAGCAGAACGCCGCGATGGTGGAACAGACGCACGCCGCCACGCGCAACCTGTCGCAGGAAGCAGGGCAGCTCGCATCCGCCTTCTCCAGCTTCAAGATCAGCCAGGCAAGCACGCCGCAGAGCTTCCCGGCCCCCTTGCGCGTTGCTGCGATCAGCCCCGCGCCGCAATGCCCCCCGCCGCCCCGCAAGGCGGCCAAGCCCGCGCCGGTGCCCAAGGTTGTTGGCAATCTGGCGGTGGAGGATGACTGGTCCGAGTTCTGATGCAGGGTGGCAGGGCGCGCAGATCGCTGCCGCCGTCCTGCCTGCTATCCCGCCGCATCGGGTGCGCGAGGTTGACACGCTGGACTCTGCGTCCATTTCGCAACAGGGTATAAGTATCTCGCTTTATGAGGATTTTTAACCGAATTGCGGTTTGCGTGTGCGGAGAAAAAGAAGAATCTTCTTATCCCGCCGCGCAAGAAAATTTCCAACAGCCGCGGGTTGCGGCAGCGGGATAGCGATCGCAAAGCGGACGGAAAGAAAGAGCCGCAACGCCGATGCCGCCAGGCTGGGCGTGTAGGAAAGAGAGGCGGCGCAGCGCGACGTCAGAACTGCGCGATGATCTCGACACGTCTTTGCGACTGGCCCGGAATGCCGTCCGCATCGGGATGCCCGGTCACGTCTGCCGGTGCCACCGCGTGGGCTTCAATCGGCATGCCGGGGAACAGGCGGCTGAGCGACAGGGCGACCTTGTCGGCCCGCATCTGCGCAAGGTCAGGGCGTTCGGCAATGACCATGCCCGAAACGTCCTCCGGAGCGGTTGCCGCAAAGCCTGTGACCACCAGCCGCCGCGGTCCGGCCGCGCGGATCCAGTGCGCGGCCTGATCGAGCAGATAATCGCTGTACTGGTACACCACAAAGTCCTGATCGAAGGCGAAGAACAGCGCGAAGGTGCGGTCCCGCCGCTCTGCCTCGCTCACCACCGGGGCTACTGCACGCGGGTTTATGTTGCGCGGGGGCAATTCGAAACGGCGACCCGGATAGCCTTCGGCGGGCAGCATATGGCGCACGCAAGGCATATCTAGCACCGAAGTGCGCACCGGATCGAGCGAGGGCGCGCCGCACAGCGTGCCGTCGTCGCCCGCCACCGTGCCTTCGACCAACACCGCGTGGTTCCAGTCGGGCTTGTGCGGCGACATGGTCACATCCCAGCGCACCCCCGTGGCCGGATCAGTGGCGAGCCAGCAGCCCGATTTCAGCCCCGCATCGGTGTCGCGGTAGACCGGGCAGGCGATGAAGCGAACCGCATCGCCCGGCTCGCTTGCCTGCGCCGCTGCCATCGGCAGCCCTGCCAGCACAAGCGCGAGTGCAGGATCGCGCAGCGCCTTCACAAGGCACCCATCAGGTTGATGAGGTCCTGCCTTTCCTGCTCGGTATAGCCGATATTGTAGCGGCGGTCGTAATAATCGATCACCTCGCGCAGCGTGCGCGCCGATCCGTTGGCGAAATAGGGCGCGCGGGCGGAAAGACCGCGCAGCGATTGCAAGGTGATTTTGCCGACATCGGCGCATCGCCCCGTGGTCAACGCAAAGCCGGGATCGTGCGTCAGGATTACCCGGCCGTAATGCGGATGCGGGGCGCCCTTGCAGGTGATGCGGAACAGCGGGAAATCAGGCATCGGATCGGCAAAGGGCAAAGTGGTGGTACCCAGATCCACCTGCCCCGGCGCGACATCGTTCCCCATGCGCGTCATATTGTGGCAGAATACGCAGGTGTTGCGCACGGGGTTGCCAAAACCGATGGGCGAATTGATCCCCGCGCTGTCGCTGATGAGGAAAGTGCGTTCGCGAAACAGCCGCGCCCCGCGCGCGACCGATCGGCGCCATTCCAGCTCTGCCGGGGAAAGCCGGGCAGCCTCCGCAGGCGGGATCGACTCCCATGAGGTGAATTCGCTGAACACCGGCACGCCGATCGAACCCAACGCGCCCGGCTGGCTGTCGCGCAGAGTGGCCGGGCCGCCCATCGCGGCAAGGCTGTCCAGCGGCACTCCGCCCGGCCCCGCCTGCTGCGCGGTAAAGATCCGCAGCTCGAAATCGCGGATGCGGGCAATCTGCTCCGGCGTCAGCTCGCCCATCAGCTGCATATGGCTGCGCGCGGCATCCTGCATCTGCAAGCGCAGATTGACCGTGCGGTTGTCCGACATGAGATTCCCCGCCAGATAGCTGCCATCGTCGGGATCGCGCGGCAAGGTCAGGCCTTGTTTCGGATCATAGGCGAAGCCGGCCGCGATTAGGTATTTCATGTTCGCCACCGGGCGCGGCCGGCGATAGACCGAGATGCGGCCATTTTCCGGGCCGTATTCCGCCCCGCTGTTGCAGCCATGCGGATCGCGCACCACTTCGATCTCGAAATCAGGGGTCACGGGCTGGCCGTTGAATTGGGTCACAGGCCAGGGGCGTTCAATGCGGAACACGCCGTGGTTCAGCAGCATGGAATGCGATGCGGCCTCGCCCTGCAGCAGATTTGGGCAATTCGACCCGTCAATGGCGGCAAAGATCGGATCGCGCCCGCCTGTCACCCGCCAGCGTTCCTGCACGGTTTCCACCGACAGGCTCATCGCGTCGGCAGGCTGGTGGCAGGAAATGCAGGCCCGGCCATTGGTGCCCAGCGGCACGAAGAAGGGATGCCCGGCCGTGTCGAGCGGGCCATCAACGAGCAGCGTGCGCAGCACGCCGCCCGCATTGGGGTATTCGAGCACTTCGGGCCAGACGCGCTGTTCGCCCGGCGCCCACCACCGCTCGTCCGCAACCTCTGCCCCGGCAGAGGCCGAAGCAGCCAGTGCCCCGCACAATGCCCCCGCCGCCAGCAGCAGCGGCGCCAGACCGGATCGAAGCGCTCTGCCTTGGCGTCGCGTCAACTCAGCCCCCGATATCGACCTTCAGACGCAGGCCGAAGGTGCGCGGCGCGCCATATATGATGCCGCCATCGGCGCTGGAACTGTTCTGGATCTGCGAGGCAATATAGGTTTTGTCGAACAGATTGTTGGCGAAGGCTTCCAGCTTGTAGCGATCCCCCAGATCAAAGGTGACGCGCGCATCGAACAGGTCGCGGCCCGGCACGATGGTATTGACCGAGGGGAAAGGCGTGGCGAGCTGGCTTGACAGATGCGACCACTGAACGCGCGGCGTGATGTCCACATCCCCCACCGCGAAGGTGTATTGCATCCCGGCATTGATCGTCCAACGGGGCGAAAACGGCAGGGTGGCACCTTCGGCAACGAAGCGCAGATTGGTGGGGCAACCCACATCGGTGCCGGGGGCATTGGTGTCCGAGATACAGGCCGAGTTCGAGAATTCGGCATCGAGATAGCCCACGCCCAGATTGGCCTGGAAACCGCCGAACTGGGCGAGCGCCTCAAGCTCGCCACCGATCGCTTCACCGGCAAGCGCGTTCTGCGTCACTGGCAATCCATTCACCAGGCTGGAAAGCTGGATGTCCTGATAATCGGACAAAAACACCGCGCCGTTCAGGCGCAGGTGGCGGTCGAGCAACTCGGTCTTGAAGCCAGCCTCGTAAACGGTGTTCTGTTCGGGCAGGAAATCGGGCGTGTTGGGCGTCAGGTTGACGCCGCCGGCCTTGTAGCCGCGCGAGACCGAGGCGTAGAGCATCCCGTTAGTGTCGAGATGGTAATTGAGACCGATTTTGCCGGTCAATTGTTCGGATGTCACCGCGCTGGTGAAAGGCAGCGGGATCGGCGGGCCGGGAACCGCAAAGCGCGTGTAGACCTGCTTGTCCCAGCTGTAACGCCCACCAACCAGCACTTCGACCTGTTCGTTCAGGAAGTAATTGACCTGCCCGAACAGCGAATAGGACGTGTTGGTCGCTTCGGTGATGATATCGCTGCTGGAGGATACAAAATCGCGCGTATTGCGGTTGTCGCGCAGCAGCGTGACCGGAACATCCTCGTCCAGCATGAAAGCGCCCACAACCCATTGCAGCGGGCTTTCACCGGTGGACAGCAGGTTGAATTCGGCAATAAAGGTCTCGAAAACCGTGTCACCCAGACTGACGCGGCCCGGATACAGGCGGGTGTTGGCGCTGTTGGTGGGCAGATTGGCCGGAACGCCGATGGCCGTCGCGGTGCGGTCGCCGTCGGTCTGATCCCTGGTGTAGCCATCCTGGAAGGATACCAGCGCACGCGCGGCAACGCTGCTCGACACTTCGAAATTGACCTCGGCTGACAGGCGATAACCCGCCTGATTGAGAAACGAGACCGCATCTTCCTGAATTTCGAACGGATCGGTGCTGACCGTATCGCCGCGCCGCTTCACCGCGTTGTTGTCGCTGCGCATGTCGAAATATTCGCCGCGCAGGTTGATCGTCGCGGTGTCATCGGCAGTGCGCAGGAGCAGGTTTCCGCGCACCGCGTCCAGCGTCATATTGCCCGGCTGGCTTTGCGCGTTTGAGGCGATGTTCTTGGTGAAGCTGTCGCGCTCGTCATGCACATAGGCTGCGCGGAAGGCGATGTTCTCACCCCCCAGATTGGCGGTCAGCACCGCGCGGTAGCGGTCGTAATTGCCAATGGTGAAATCGCCGCTCGCCGCCATCGTGTTGAATTCGGGCGACGGTGTGCGGACATAGATCGCGCCGCCGGTGGAGTTCTGCCCGGTCAGCGTGCCCTGCGGCCCGCGCAGCACCTCGATCGTGCCGATGTCATAGAAGCTGTGACCGATGAACTGTTCGTGCGGGATCAGCTGCCCGTCGATGTAATAGGCGACGCCTGGGTTCGAGGTAGGAGCCGACTGCGCAATCCCAACGCCGCGGATATTGATGAAGGTCGAGCGGTTGAATGTGTTGATCGCAATCGACGGGGCGACCTGCTGCACATCGTTCAGATTGACCACGCCGCGCTGCGCCAGCTGTTCACCGCTGAGGACAGTGGCCGAAATCGGCACGTCCTGCAGGTTCTGTTCGCGCCGTTCGGCGGTAACAATGATCGCGTCGAGCCCGGTATCGGTCGACGCAGTGGCAACCGCCTGCGCCATCGCCGGAACGGATGCACCGCACAGCAGCGCCGCCAGCGCACAGGAACCAAACGTCCGATAAATCATGCCATCCCCCGGATATTGATCTTGTCTGCCGATCAACCAGCCTGCGATCTTAACGGCGAAAGGTCATCGTGCAAGGGCTTTCACGCTAGTCCAAGCCATAATCTAGCCAGAAATACACCTTTCCTTCTGAATTATCGAAATATTATAGTTATGCAAGGCCTTGCATAAGCCAGGTGAAGAACCCGTGCACGCGATCGTTTGACGGCCCGATTTGGGATGGTTTGCGCCTTGCCAATCTGGGGTAGGCGGTGGCCGGATGAAGACGAAACCCAGACACATTCTCATCGGGTTACTTGCCCTGGCAGTCCTCGCGCTGGCCGCCTACGGGTTTCTGGCGCCGCGGGACAAGGAAGTCGCCATATTCGTCACCCAAGCCGCGCCCGCCCAGCGCCTGCTGGCGGTCAACGGGCACATCCGCCCGCGCTTGCAAGTGGATATCCGCCCCGTGTTGGGCGGCGAATTGGTTGCCCTCCCCTTCGATGTGGGAAACCGCGTTGCCGCCGGATAGATGTTGGCGCGGATCGACGATGCTCCCGAAACCGCTGCGATTGCCGAGGCCGAGGCATCGTTGCAGACACAGGAGGCAACGCTTGCCCAGGCCCGGCGCGATCTGGCGCGTTACGAGACGCTGGGCGAATTCGTGGCCCGGCGCGAAGTGGAGAAGAAGCGGCTGGCCGTGGTCGAGGGTGAGCGCGAACTGAGTCGCCGCCGCGCGGGCGTGGTGCGCGCGCGAACAGCGCGACCCTCGCGCACCGTTTGCCGGCGTCATCCTCGAACGGCTGGTGGACCCCGGACAGACCGTGGGGCTGGAAAGCATCATCTACCGGCTGGCGGATCTTTCCAGCCCGGAAGTCACGGCCGAGGCGGACGAGATTTATGCCGCCGAAGTCCGCCCCGGCATGGAGGCCCATGTCAGCCTGCCAGGGCAGCAGAGCCCGATCCGGAGTTCGGTCGTGCATATCGAGCCGCGCGCCGATCCCGCCCACAGGCTCGTCACCAGGGTTTGCCTTCATCCGCGCGACGGCGCGCTCGAACAGCACGCGCCCATCGACATCATCAGGCAGGAACAAGGGTTCCTCGGTCGTCACCCAAAGCGCGCGCGCGAGCGGGGCTACCTCCGCCATGATCTGCGCGCCGCTGTTGCCGCCGCCAACCACCAGCACGGTCTGCCCGGCATAGTCATCGGGCCGGACATAGTGTGCCGAGTGGACTTGCGTGCCAATGAACTTATCGCGCCCCGGTATGGCAGGGATGAATGGATGCGACCATGTGCCGGTTGCGCTGGCCACGAACTTCGCCGCGATCCTGCCGTTATTGGTCACAAGCTCCAGACGGTTCTTGCCCCGTTCAACTGTCTGGACTGCAACCGGCCGCCGGATGGGGAGAGCATACCTTTCCTCATAACGCGTCAGATAATCCAGCACTTCGTCGCGGGTCGGATAGCCTTCGTGCGTGGCAGCCGGCATCAACCAGCCCGGCAGTGAGCTGTAGCCAGCGGGCGAAAACAGCCGCAGCATTTCCCAGCCATGCCGCCAGGCGCCGCCGGGACCGTCCTCGGCATCAAGGATCGGAAGTCGGCACCGGCCCGACGCAGGTAATGACCCAGCGACAGGCCCATCTGGCCGCCGCCGATGATGATGATGTCGTGGGTCTCCACATCTTCAGGCCCGAAGCCAGCGCTTGAGGTCATCGTCCTTGGGCAGGCCGCCCGCATGGACAACCTTGCCGTCAATGACGATGCCAGGCGTCGAGGCGATGCCGTATTTCGCCATCTCGGCATAGTCGGTGATCTTTTCGACGGTCGCTTCAATGCCAAGCTCGCTGGCAGCCGCCTTGACCATCTCTTCCGTGGTCTGACACCGCTTGCAACCGGGTCCGAGCACCTTGATGTCTTTCATGGGAAATCCCTTTATGAAAAGAGGGTATTGAACAGGAAGCCGACGCCAAGGATGCCGATGCCGACGACCGCCACGAACACCGCGATCAGCTTCAGGCTTAGCACCTTGCGCAGGATAATCATCTCAGGCAGCGACAGCGCGATCACCGACATCATGAAGGCGAGCACGGTGCCCAGCGCCGCACCCTTGCCCAACAGCGCCTCGATCACCGGGATGATCCCGGCAGCGTTCGAATACATCGGGATGCCCAGCACCACGGCGGCTGGCACCGACCACCACGCGTCACCCCCCATGATGCCTGAGAGCAGTTCGGCGGGGACATAACCGTGGATGAAGGCACCGGCCGCGATCCCGGCAATGATCCAATACCAGACTTTGCCAACGATCTCCTTGACCGCATCCCAGCCCGCCTCAAACCGATCAACCCACGTCAGGTGCTGGTCGTCTAGCTCGACTTCGCCTGCACGCACTTCGCGCACCCACGGTTCCAGCCAGCCTTCAAGGTGCAGGCGGCCGATGACCCAGCCTGAGACGATGGCGATGGCAAGGCCGAAGGCGAGATAAGTGAGCGCCACTTTCCAGCCTAGCAGAGCAAACAACAGGCCCAGCGCGATCTCGTTAACCATGGGCGCGGCAATCAGGAATGAGAAAGTGACACCAAGCGGCACGCCGGCCGAGACGAAGCCAACAAACAGCGGCACCGCCGAGCAGGAGCAGAACGGCGTGACGATGCCGAGGTGAGCGGCGGCGATATTACCCAGCCCTTCCCGTTTGCCCGCCAGAAGCGCGCGTGTGCGTTCGGGCGAAAAGAAGGTGCGCACCACGCCCATGGCAAATACCACAAGAGTCAGCAGCATCAGCACCTTCGGCGTGTCGTAGAAGAAGAACTCGACCGAGGAAGCCAAGTGGCTACCCGGCTCGATGGGTAGCTGCGTCACCAACCACTGCGCGAACGGCAGGAGCTGGTTGTAGATGGCAAACCAGGCTGCGACGAACACGGCGATGCCGGTAAACCAGATGCCTTGCGACTTGCGGGCCTGGCCCAAGGTTGCGGCAAGCGTGTTCATGTCAGGCAGCGTTCTTCTGACACTGCGCAGGCGGCAGCGGTGGGAGGGTGGCGAGAACGGCATCGACGATGGCCTGCCATTCTGCCGAGAGATCAGGGTTACGGCGATAGCGCACCCATTGCGCATCGCGCCGGTCGGTCAGCAGGCCCGCCGCCTTCAGACGCGCCATGTGCCGCGACATCCGCGACTGCGTCGCACCCAGGCGGTCCATCAGTTCGCAGACGCAATGTTCATCCCCATCCCAGATGGCCTGCAAAGCGCGCAGGCGAGTGGGCTCGGACAGGGCGGCGAGAAGTTCGTCAATCGGCATTATGCTTCATGAATATGCCCACAGGCGCATATGCGCTTTGACGCAGACCAAAACAAGCAGTGATCCGACATTTTTCGTTTTGTCGAAATATCGCTTGACCGCCAAGCCCCAGTCCGTATTTCGACACTGTTCGAAAGGTATGGGCATGAATGATCTCAACACGCAGGTCTGGGCGGTCGATGCTCTTGGCGCCCTAGCGCATGAAACGCGGCTGGCGGTCTTCAGAATGCTGGTGGCCGCGGGGCCGGACGGCCTGATTGCGGGGGTTATCGCCGAGCGGGCGAAGGTCCCTCCGTCCACGATGTCGCATCACCTTGCCACGCTGGAACGCGCCGGGCTGGTGCAATCGGAGCGCGAAAGCCGCCTGATCCATTACCGGGCCGACTACGCCGCCATGCGCCGCCTGCTGACATTCCTGATGCAGGATTGCTGCCAAGGTGCGCCGCAAATGTGCGCCGACCTGCTCGGCGAAATCACCTGCAACGGATGAGGTCACCATGTCCGACAAGATATGCAACGTGCTGTTCCTGTGCACCGGCAACTCTGCCCGATCGGTGCTGGGCGAAGCGCTGATGAACAAGTTGGGCGCCGGGCGCTTCCGTGCGTTCAGCGCCGGTAGCCAGCCCAAGGGTGAGGTTCACCCCATGTCGCTGGAGGTGCTGACCAGCTTTGGCTTTCCGACCGAGGGGCTGCGGTCCAAGAACTGGAACGAGTTCACCAAGCCGGGGGCGCCAGAATTCGATTTCATCTTCACGGTGTGTGACAATGCGGCTGGCGAGACCTGCCCCGTCTGGCCCGGCAAGCCACTGACGGCCCACTGGGGATTGGAGGATCCCGCTGCGGTCGAGGGAGAGGGCCAGCGACAGGCTTTCGTTGATGCCTTGCGCTACCTGCGCAAGCGGATCGAATTGTTTCTGATGCTGCCCCACGCCAGCATCGACGAGATGGCCATGCGCCAGAAGCTGAGGGAGATCGGTCGTTCCGAAGGGGCCAGCAGCGGAGCAAGCGCATGACCGCCGACATCATCATCTATCACAACCCCGCCTGCGGCACGTCGCGCAATGCGCTGGCGATGATCCGCAATGCGGGGATCGAACCGCACGTGGTGGAATACCTCAAGACTCCGCCCTCGCGCGCGCTGCTGGAAAGCCTGATCGCCCGCGCCGGGATGACACCGCGCGCGCTGCTGCGCGAGAAGGGCACCCCGTTCGCCGAACTGGGACTGGGCGATCCGGCGCTGACCGATGCCCAGCTGCTGGACGCGATGATGGCGCATCCGATCCTGATCAACCGCCCGCTGGTGGTCTCACCGCTGGGCGTCAAGCTGTGTCGGCCGTCGGAGGAAGTGCTGGACCTGATCCCCGCCGAGCAGCGAGGAGCCTTCGCTAAGGAGGATGGCGAGCAGGTCATCGACGCATCCGGAAACCGTGTCACCAGTTGAGGTGAAAAACCAAGCATGACTGCACAGCCGAAACGCGAACGCCTGTCGTTTCTCGACCGCTACCTCACGCTGTGGATATTCCTCGCGATGGCACTGGGGGTTGGGCTTGGCTCGACCTTCGAAGGTCAGCCCCTGGCGATCGACAGCCTTTCCTGGGGCACGACCAACATTCCCATCGCCATCGGCCTCATCCTGATGATGTACCCGCCGCTTGCCCGCGTCCGATATGAGGAACTGCCGCGCGTGTTCGAGGACAAGCGTGTGCTGGTGATCTCGCTGATCCAGAACTGGATTATCGGCCCGGTGCTGATGTTTGCGCTCGCGGTGATCTTCCTGTCGGACAAGCCGGAATACATGACCGGCCTCATCCTGATCGGCCTTGCCCGCTGCATCGCGATGGTCATCGTCTGGAACCAGCTCGCCAAGGGCGACAACCAGTATGTCGCGGCGCTGGTCGCGTTCAATTCGGTCTTTCAGATCCTGTTCTTCAGTATTTATGCTTGGTTCTTCCTCGCCGTCCTCCCGCCGCTGTTCGGGCTGCAGGGGAGCGTCATCGATGTCAGCTTCTGGACGATCGCCGAGGCGGTGCTGATCTATCTTGGCATCCCGTTCCTTGCCGGGTTCCTGACCCGCAAATGGCTGACGAAGGCCAAGGGCAATGACTGGTATGAGAAGACGTTCCTTCCCAGGATCGGCCCGGTAACGCTGGTCGCGCTGCTGTTCACCATTGTCGCCATGTTCAGCCTCAAGGGCAACGAGATCGTCACACTTCCGGGCGACGCGATCCGCATTGCCATCCCGCTGACCATCTATTTCGTGGTCCAGTTCACGATCAGCTTCGTCATGGGCAAGCTGATTGCCAGCGATTATCCGCGCACCACGGCTGTGGCCTTCACGGCGGCCGGCAACAATTTCGAACTGGCGATTGCGGTGGCGATTGCCGCGTTTGGCCTCGCCTCGCCCGT
The DNA here is from genome assembly GCF_037154155.1 of Alteraurantiacibacter lauratis. Lineage (NCBI taxonomy): Bacteria > Pseudomonadati > Pseudomonadota > Alphaproteobacteria > Sphingomonadales > Erythrobacteraceae > Alteraurantiacibacter > Alteraurantiacibacter lauratis. The sequence continues at coordinate 18,064 of NZ_JBANRN010000001.1, read as the reverse complement.
CGCCTTTGCCGCCGTGATCGGCCCGCTGGTCGAAGTGCCGGTGCTGATTCTGCTGGTAAATGTCGCGTTCTGGTTCGGCCGCCGCTGGTTTCCAGACAGTGTTCCGGCGGAAGGACGAGCATGACCGAGTTGACCTTTCAGCGTTTGCGCAGCCTTGCCGATCCCGACCAACTGCCTGCGCTCAAGCCGCAATATGCCCACCGCCAGCCGGCGCGGGGCCTCGGCAAACTCGATCCGCCGCCGCGCATTCTATTGCTCTATGGGTCACTGCGTGACCGGTCCTATTCGCGCCTTGTGGTGGAGGAATCGGCGCGCCTGTTGCAATTCTTCGGCTGCGAGACGCGCATCTTCGATCCGTCGGACCTGCCGCTGCCCGACCAGGTGAAGGACGACGACCACCCGGCGGTCCACGAACTGCGCGAACACGCGCTGTGGTCAGAGGGGCAGGTGTGGTGCAGCCCGGAACGGCACGGCCAGATAACGGGCATCATGAAGACCCAGATCGATCACCTGCCGCTGGCTTACAAGGGCTTGCGCCCCACGCAGGGCCGCACTCTGGCCGTGATGCAGGTCAGCGCAGGATCGCAGAGCTTCAACAGCGTCAACACCTTGCGCATCCTCGGCCGCTGGATGCGCATGTTCACGATTCCCAACCAGTCATCGGTCGCCAAGGCATATGAGGAGTTCGACGAGGCGGGCAGGATGAAGCCGTCGAGCTACTATGACCGGATCGTGGATGTGATGGAGGAACTGGTAAGATTTACCGTGCTGCTGCGTCCACATGCCGAACAACTCGTTGATCGCTACTCCGAACGCAAGGACCGAGAGCATCCGGTTGAAACACCTGTTGAGGCGGCTGGTCTGGCACCCCTCGCTCCGACCGCTGCTATATAGCGACCTGCACGAGCCGTTATTCTCCTCAGCGGCGTGTCACTGGAAAGTGTCACAGTGCGTTTTCAGAGAACGAGAGAATTCTGCAGATTTAGGCCAGTGGTGGGCGAGACAGGATTTGAACCTGCGACCCTCTGCTCCCAAGGCAGATGCGCTACTGCCCCCCAGGCCCAACATTTATCTCAACAGCAGCATGCCCTGCCAGGTTTGACCTGGCAATCAGGGAGGGTGGGAGCCGCGATCACATTCCGAGTAAACAACGAGATATCAGGAAAATAGTCACAGACCGTGATCCCTCGCCTGACGCCACTCGACTCAAGACAGTCATAAAGCTTTGCGCCTGAGCTGCGATTATCCCCGAAGAAAGCGCACGCCCGAAAACCGAAGCTGGGGAAAGATGTGAATGGTAGCGGAGGAGGGATCCACACGCTGGCCCTGGCAGATTGATTTACCGCGGGTTTTTTCGCGTCGATACCCCCAAGGCCGAAAAAATACCCCCAACGGTACCCCCAATTCGAGTCCTTGCGCCGGACCGTTATGGGACCGCGACGACCTGATTTCGTGCTGTTTCCTGTGAAGATTCTCCGGCTCGCACGCGCCTCTCTGGTGGTCACGCGACTGTCGTCCGGCAAATGCTCAGACAGCATTTGGTGCACATGTGCGCCCGCATATCGCGAGCTAGTCGACCTTCGGTCCGGGCGGAGGTGGCGGCGGATCAGGCGGCCCAATGTGGCTGACAAAGGCAGGCCTGGCGCCGCACCCAACCGCGACCGGATCGTCCCGAAGCGCTTCGACTGCGGGGCTCGAAGCGTCGAGCCCGAAAGCGCCCCATTCGTGCGCGAACAGCACGCGTTCCGGTTCAACCGATATCCTCTGCCCCTTGGGCATCAGCAATAGAAGCCGTTGTCCCGCGCGTGATCGAAAGATGGTACATCCGTTCTCGCGAACGAAGCGGCCGCGTGTCATCCCCCTGCCGCTGCTCACGCTAGGGGCGCGCTCGTAGCTGATCCAGCCGTCATCGTGCTTTCTTAGCCCGGGATCCGAACAACCGCCGAGCACGGCGACCGCCGCTGCACAGAAGCTGACCGGGATCGTGCGCATGGGGATCAAATCGGCGGACGGAGCAAAGGTGCCCAGGGAGCGCTCTTACGACGCGTCGATCGTTCCATTTGCGGTCTGACCGGTGTCTGTCTCGCTGGTCGCGCCGAAAGAGGTCAAGGAACGTCGGATGAGAAGATCTACTCTGGTGGCGATCGCCGGACTGCTGATGGCGGTTTTAATCTCCATCTATCTCGTCCGTCCTCCTGGCCCCGGTCAAGTCTACCGATTTCGGTCCGACCAGTACGGACTGTCCGAAAGCACAGCACTGTTGTTGCGCAACGGCGATTGCTTGGTTCTGTCCCGATCCGAGGAGGACATCGGGAAAACCCAAGCCGATCCCGGTAGCGAGCACCGCCTCTTCATTATCGCCGGATCGCAGCGCGTAAGGTCGGTGCGCGGGGAGAATGGTCCATATCTTCGGGATATGCGGAACGGCCTCATCGCTCGTCCGGGTGACGCGATTGACGCCGAGATTGTCTTCCCCCGCGACGCCGGTGGGCTTGCCGACACGCTGGCGGTAGGCTGGCCGCTTGACTTTGGATGCGGCCAGGACCTTGCGAAGCTGTTCTCGATCTCCCGCGTTCACCGTTGATGTGACGTCAGCGCGGAGTCCCAGTCCGTGGATTTGGGGCGGAACGTCTGGTGTCAGAAGTCCGCTATATCGGCGATTTCAGTGATGAAAGCGGTCTTCGCTGCGCAGTTGTCGCGCCGAGGCATATCAAACGAGCGAACGATCAATCCAGGAAAGTAGTACGGTTGTCCGTATTCTGCGGTGAAGCGGCCGATGGTGATGGAATTGGCCGACACGGTTACGTTGTCCCGATCATAAACAAACACCGGCGTGTACTGCGATCCGTCGTAGTCGAGCAGTAGGCAGCGACCTTGCAGCCGAACTTGACCTACGTGGAGCCCTAGGAGTGCAGTACCGTCCTCGTTTCTGTCGACCCGATAGAGGTTCTCCGCCAGCGGATTGGCGATCTGCCTCAATCGAGGGGCGGCGCCGTCGGGCGGCTTGCAGGCGGCAAGGGGCAGGATGACGGCGGCAAGAAGAGCTTTGGCGGAGCGCATCGGGAGTTCAGATCGGTACGCCGTAGCGCTACATCAACGATTCGCTGCTTTTGCCGGCGTGGGCGGCTGCGGGCTTGCAGGCGCACAGGCCTGCCGCGACCAAGCATGCCCCGTCATCGCAGCATCGCCCGCATGGTCACCTCGCCATCGCGCAGCGGCACGGTGTAGTTCGGATCGGCCGGGCACGTGCTGACACAGATGATATCAGGGAAGCCGTTGTCGTCGATCCACTTTGCGACACGCTCCACTACGGGTTCGGCAAGGTCCCTGCCGACGGAATCGGTGCAGCCGGCGTCATTGGTGACCCAGTATTCGCCGCTGCGCTGGGTAAGATTGCAGCCGTCGAAGAATGCCGTGACGCCGCCGTAGCCACGGGGATTGCCAAAGTTCGTGCTCCCGTCATGCTCGAGCCACAGCCGGGTCGGGTCCGGCAATGCCCGGCCGCCGACCCGGGTGATGAAAAAGCGCCGAACCGTTGGGTTGCCGAATCTGTCGGCCGGTCGTGGGGGTGCGAAGGCTGTCATTCGCTCATCCACCGAACGTGCCAGCTCGCGCGCTTCGTCCACGCTCGTTCCGGCGAAACCTGCCGCCCCCAGCACGTTCGCGCCATCGACCAGTTCGGCCAGCTTGCCATTGACGACCCGCATCAACGGCAGTGTCATCTGCACCACCCGCGTATCCGCCGAAGGCGGAATGCCTTCGATCAGACGACCCGCAATGTAACCGGTCCTGCTCGCCAGCAGCAGCACCTCGTCCCCAGCCGCTGGCGTGATCGCGCGTGAGCGGCTCCTGACCTCCAGCGACGGCATGCGCACGATCAGCAGGTCTCCGGTCCGCTGCCCGCCGCGCCAGCCCTCGCGCACGCGGTAGAGGTAATCGAGCGACAAGCCATCGCCGCGATCGACCGGACGGATCCCTTCGAGTGTCGCAACCGTGACGATCGGTGCGGCGGCCAGATGCTCGCTCAAGCTGTCCGGCGGCCCGAGCGCCGGCGGCAACAGCCCCGCTTCGACCGCCCGCTCATGCTGCCGCGCAGTCAGCCCCGCGAAAGCCAGGCGGCGCGGATCGACGCGTGCGCCGACACCCGGAAAAGCTTCGCCGCCCAACGCGACGGCGCGCAGGGCCAACCCCTCCCGGGCTTCTCCTTCGAGTTTCGCGGCGGCGTCGGCAAGTTCCTGAGCCCACCCATGGGGTGGAATGGCGTCGGCATTTCGTGCCAGATCGGGATACCGGGCGGCGGGCACCAATGTGGCGCGCTGGCCAGAGATCCGCACTGTCATGCGCGTCTCGGCCGGCTCGGCGGTATAGACGGCCGCGGTGCCGAGTTTAGCCAGGCGATCGCCCAGAGTGCGAGGGCGGCATGGCTCGTTCATGCGGACGTATGACCCACCGATCCGAACCTGCCAGTCACGGTCCCCGAACCAGGCGTTTGTCGCGAGCGAACAATTGGCCGCGTCGACACGATACTCAGGCCCGAACGTCACCCGCGTCAGCTCGTCGTTCCGAAACGGGCGTCCCCGTGAATCCGCCAGCAACCATTCGCCGCGAATGAGGTTGTCGCCGGGATACGTGCCGACAACATCGACCTTTGCGAACAGCCATGCCTCCCCCCCGCGTTCGATGCGCAATGTTGCGCTATCCGGCATCGTGATCGACACCTCGCCGCGATCGAACGGCGCCAGCCGCCGTTGCGGCTCGCAGCGGGGCGAAAGCCGGGTGAAATTGTCCAGCCCGAACCGCCCTCCGCCCATATCCCGGAGCTGGCCTTGAGTGAGCTCGCAGCCGGAGCCCCACGAGAACATCGGGCTCCAGATCGTCAGCCGGTCCTGCCGAGATACGCCCGGGCCGGACAGCGGCCGCCATTCGCCGTAAAGCTCCTTCACCGCATCGGTCAGCGGGGCGAGGTAGCCGGCCGGCGCCGGCGGAAGTGCCGATGCCGGTCCGCCGATGGGCGCTTCGCTGGTGTTGCAACCGGACATCGCAACGGCCAGCAGCAAGGGAAAAGCAACCTGGCTAGCCTTGATCGGTGACGAGATATCGCGCGCGGCCGTCTTGCAGTTGCTTGCGGAACGCAGGCCTTCTTCTGACCGTGCTCGGCTCGCCCCAGTCATCGGACCGGATATCGGCTTCGCGGGCGCTGCGTGCGCGCAGCCACCCAGAAAAAGCTCACAGCAGCGGCTGAAAATCCGTTTCATTGGCTGTGGAGTATCGCCCAGCTGGTTGCCTCGGTCTGAACGCCGGCTCATCGCGGTGTTCCATCTCCATTCATCCAAGATGTTGAATAACTGAACGAAACCAGTTCACTTGGGGGTCAACCATGAACCGATCTGCCGGCCTCGGTGCCGCGCTCGCCTGCGTGCTGGCGGCCTGCAGCGCGTCCGCCGAAACCGTGCCCCTTCGCGGCGCCACCATCGGCGCGGACGGCTACGCCACCATTATCGACGCGCCGCCGGCGCCGTTCGCGCCGGTGCTTCCGGGTGAACCAGAGCCCCCCACCCCGGACCAGGTCGCGGCGCAGGAGCAATTCCGGCGGGTCGCCGACTTCCAGAACGCGGTTCGGGAGGACGTCGACGCGCTGACCGAGCGCTTGAGGCGCGACGAGGCGGGCAACTTCGTGTCCGTGTACTACGACAACGAGGGGGACCCTTCGGTGGTCTTCCAGTTCCTGCGCGAGGGGCCGGGAACGCTGCGGCGGTACAGCGACAATCCCCGCTTCTTCGGCAAGACGGTGCGCTTCTCGCAGGAAGAGCTGATGGCGGCCGCCGATTTCATGTGGGCAACCTTCCGCGACGACAGGGTGCTCCAGTCTACCGGCATCGGGCGCAACGAGGTCGAGGCGCGCGTCGCCGTCAGCCGCGAAGACTTCCTTGCGCTGGTGAAGCGCAAGGGCGTCGAAATCCCACCTTCGGTCAACCTGGTCTTCGGCGCCGCGCCGGTTGTCCCGCTGGTCGCTCCGCCGCGCGCTGCCGCCTCGGACCCTGCGCTTCCGCGCGAGATCGCGCGCTTGCTGCGCATTTTCCCGCGCGATGATCGTGTGCCCGGTCCCGTGCACGACATCGAGTCACAGGTGAAGGTCGTTCTCAGGGATGGCTGCTTCCGCGCTCCCGAGCACCGCGACGCGCTCGTGCTGTTTCCCTATGGCGCAAGCCTGTTTGTCGATAGCGAGGGCTATCTCGCCTATGGCCAGACCGAGGCGCCTGGTTATGCGCGCGTCGGCGAAACGGTCTCGTTCCACGGCTCGCCCCGCGAGGTGACGACCGCCACACTCGTCGATCCGATTCACGCCGCCTGCGGCCCCGGCAAGGTCATCAAGATCGAAGGGCTGGAAAGCGCCGCCGCCAGCAACGCGCAGCACGCTTCGGATGACCGCATGAACGCCCTGCGCCATCTGATCGAAGGCTACGGCTTAAGCCGCCGCCAGGCCGAGGCCGCGATGGCGTTCCTCGAGCGGCGCCAGGCCGCGCAGCCGCCGCAGGTCGGCCCCGATGGCACCCGCTTTCCGCCGGTGCCTGCCAGTCTCATGGCCAACGCCCCGCCCCCGCCCGTCATGGATGCGAGTCAATGCCCGCGCGGCACGAAGCTCAGCTTTGGCCTGTGCCGCACGCCCGAAGGTTACATCCGTCCGCTGCCCAAATGGCTGGCTGAATTCCTCGAGCAGGAGGGTGGACAGTGAGCTTGGCGGTCTTTCGCGCTGCGATCTTCGTATCGGCGATGCTCGCCGCCGCTGTCCCGGCTTTCGCGCAGGAGGACAAGCCCTCCGTGACCGAAACCTGCCCGAATCTCACCGCCGAGCAGGTCCATGCGATCGAGAACTACAAGGGCCAGTTCTCCGAGAACGCGTGGTACGCGCGCACCTACTGCGTCAGCGTCGAGGAAGCCGAGCGGCGCATGGCCATCCAGCAACGCGACGCGATCGGCCCCAAGACGGAACCCGGCCCCCGGCCGGCGCCCGACCCCAACGCCATCGGCACGGTGGCCGCGCGCCTGCGCGAGGAGGAAGCGGCGACCTTTGCCGGCCTGTGGATCGAGCACAGCCCCGAGTATCGCGTCGTTGTTGCGTTCACCCGCGACGGCGCGAAGACGCTCGCGAAGTACACAAGGGACCCTCTGTTCGTGCCGCTCGACCGGCCCGGACCCGCCCACGCCGAGCTCAGGGCGACGCAGGAGCGCTTGATCGAGGCGCTGCAGCGGGTCGGCGTGCGCTGGGCCAGTATGGGCACCGACGAGAAGCAGGGCGTCGTCGAGGTTCAGCTCGGCCAGGACGCCGCATCGATTCGCGCCGCCGCGGCGCGCGGAGACATCGAGTTGCCGGACCATGTTCGCCTGGTCGAGCCGCGGCCGTTCCCTATCGCCGCGCCCCCGCAACCGAAGCCGGGCGACAAGCGGGTAAGGAGCTTTCCACAATTCGCCTTCCGCACCGACATGTATCCGCGAACGCTGGTCGGCGTGCAGGACGTGCCGGTGCGGCTGGTCCTCGACGGTGGGTGTCTCAAGCTCGAGTTCGCACAGGGCAAACGGATCACCGCGTTGTGGCAGGCGCACGACGCGCTCGATCTTTCCGACCCCACAAAAGTGTCCGTGCTCGACAGGTTCCCCGGCACCCGCATCGCGGCGGGCGAGGACATCGTTCTCATGGGCCTGCAGCCGGGCGAGGACCGGGTGCCGGACGATCTCGTCGGCACCGAGGGCTGCCCCGGTCCCTACCACGTCGTGCGGGGTTACACGGCGCGCGCGGCATGGCAGGCGGAAGAGGGCGAACGGGCGATCCAGGAACGCCAGCGCGAACTCGGCAGCCGTGCCGCGGCCGAACGCGACTTCGCTGCCGACCTGGCGCGTGTTCCTGCTTTGCAGGCGTGGCGCGAGGAGCTCCTCGCGACGCGCGGCGACGTAGTCGCGGGCGCTTACGTCGATGTCGAACGCGGCACCGCCCACCTGTTCCACACCGCCGCTGTCGAGCCGGCTGCGCTCATTCCAGCGGCGCTTCGGGCGCACATTACCGCGCAAGTCGCGCCGGTGGGGCAATACGCGCTCGAAAGCGCACGCGCCTCGCTCGAGCGCCAGCTCGCCGCAGCAGGCGTGGAGGCGCAGCTTTCGGCCGACTCGCTGCAGGGGGTCGTGCACCTGCGCCCTGCCGATCCTCGTGCGCTTTCGGCGGCCGGGGCAGCCGGGTCTATCCGGTTTCCCGCCATCACCCATATCGAGTTCGATCCCGCGCAGCCGCTCGTCGAGCACGACCGGATGCGCGGTCGCGATCCCGATGACATATGGCTGCCGCTCGAGGCCGCGCCGGATTTTGCAGAGATCCGCAAGCTGGTGGAAACGACCGAGCTGCCGGTCCACGAACCGCCGATGGGACCTCCCGGCGCACCCGAGGTCGAAAGGCCGGTTCGCTATGCCCGGCCAAGCCGGGCCGGCTCGCTGCAGATGGCGCAGTTCCTGGTCGGCTACGGGCAGACCGCGCGTGAAATCGCCGCGCTGAAGCAACGCGGGTTCGACCCGGTCGACGCTCTCGATGCGATCAACGGACGAGCGACCTGGCTGACGAAGGCGCTGCTCGCGCGCCAGGTTGTCGTCGCCGAGCTCGTGTCTCTCGACCCGCGCGATCCAGGTCGCGACGGGTTCCGCTCTTCGGCTACATGGCGCGTGGTCGAGACTTTCAAGGGGGACGCCAAGCCGGGCCAGGAGCTCAGAACCCGCCTGGTGTCGGGCGAAGAAGCGGACGGGGCGGTAGCGCAAAGCAACGAGGAGCCGCTGGTCCTGCCCGGCCTGCCCGGCTCGCTCGAGGCCGGCGGGCAGTGGCTGCTGTTCCTCAACGACGCCCAGTACGAACGCATGGCGTTCATCTACGGCGGCGAAGGCGCAGCGCGCCGGGATCACCGCTGGTACACACCGATGACCATCGCCAGGCCGCAGCCGGTTCGGGGCGGCGAAGCGCAGGCGCCGTTTCTAGACCAGAAGCCGATCGCGCTCGCCGAGCTGCGCGCGCAGCTTGCGCCGCTGCAGGCGGCGCTGATCGATGCGGGGCTGGTCGACCGATGATCCGGACGTGGTTCCCTGTTCTCGCCGCGGCCGTGGCCGTCTCGCTTCCAGCCTCTGCGCTGGCTTGCCAGTATGAGCCGCCTGAACAGGTCGGCCACACCACGGCTGAGTTCTTCGCCCGGCGCATGGTCGAACAGGCCGCTTACGTCGATCTGGTCCTAGTCGAGGACGACGGAACCCGCCCGATGGGTGAGCCGCCGACCGGGATACTAACGCTCAGAAGCATCGCGCGGCTCAAGGGCAACGGGGCGGACCGCTTCAGCCTGTTCGGAACGGGCATCACGCTGAGCGCCGACGCCGAGCGCGTCTTCAACGCGCCGCTGGAGCATTTCACGCGCGACGACGGGCGCGTGACCGCATTCCCCTATAACGAAGAACGCCCCGGCCGGCTGTTCCCGCAGGATGGCCCAGCGCCGCCGATGGCGATGAACAGTTGCAGCCCGCCTGAGATCGCGGCGGCGAGCGGGCGCTTCTATGTGGTGATGCGCGGCGCCGACGGGCGCCTGCTCCGGCAAGTCGAGCTCTACGAAGGAGTGACCAGCCCGGCCTTCGCGTTCGTGCCGGTGACGCTTCGCGATCGCGACGTCTGGCTTCGTGCGGTGCACGGCGCCAGCGCGGGAACCGGGCGCGCGATGTCCGCACCTACGCGCGTGCTTCACCTGCGCCCCGGCACGGCGGCCACCGCCAGCGAAACGGCCAACAGCAGCACGGCTGCGACGTCGCCAATGTCGCCGATCTCGGACAAGGCCAGAATCGTCGCTACGACAATGAGCGCGATAACGACCACGGCAACGCCAAGCATGCGGCCGATCCGCGCTACCTCGGTTTGCAGCGGCGTCGGTTCCTCGCGCGTCGAGTCAATCAGCTTGGCGATCGCGCCCATCTCGCTCGCCATCCCGGTGGCGGTGACAATCGCGCGTCCGCTCCCCTGCACCACCGCCGTGCCCTTGAAGACCATCGATGTCTGGTCTGCGACCGGTGCCGGTGCGCCCAGGGGGGCCGGATCCTTCAACACGGGCTCGCTCTCGCCCGTCAGCGACGCTTCCTGAACGCGCAGCGCGGCTGCCGCCAGCAGCCTGGCATCCGCACCCACGGCGTCGCCTTCGTCGAGCAGAAGCAGGTCGCCGGGGACAAGCTCTGCGCTGGGTATGCGCTGGCGTCGACCATCGCGCAGCACGGACGACATCACCGCTGTCATCCGCCCCAGCGCGGCGACGGCATTGGCCGCCTTGCTCTCCTGGACGAAACCAAGAGTCGCGTTGAGCAGCAGCACTGCCGCAATGACCAGCGCATCGACCGGCCATCCCCCGCTTCCCTCGATCCACCACGCCGCGAGGGCAACGATCACCGCACCGACCAGCAGGTAAATCAGGGAGCTTTGGAATTGACCGAGGAATCGGCGCCACCACGGTCGGGTTTCGACTGAGCGCAGCTCATTTGGCCCATACTCAGCTCGCCGCCGGACGGCCACCATCGGGGAGAGGCCCACGAGAGGGTCCACGGCGAGCGCGCCGGCGACGGCCACCGCCTCGTGCAGCGACCAATCCTGGCCGACAGGAGATGGGTCACCTTCCATGACGCCCACACCGTCGTCGGGTTCTCAGGCGTGGCACCATCGGCGCCTCCGTCGCGGCTTCAGCGAGCGGCAGCGGTCGAACGGCTTGCACCGCCGCAGTGCAGGTCAGCGAGCGTTGCCGACGAGTCAGCACGAGACATGCGCCTGAGCGAGGCCCGCTTGCATTCGGGCGAGGAGATCATCGATATGCACAGGCACGCGGGCTCTGTCGCCCTACGACGCCGGGGCCGCGACAGGCGTCGCGTGAGTGGCCAGTTGGCGCCGACGCCAGATCGAGTATGCAGCCGGCAGCACGAGCAGCGTCAGAACCATGCATGACCAAAGGCCGCCCACGACGGGCGCTGCCGTGCGGGCGGAGACGTCCGCGCCGACGCCCGCCTCCCACAGGAGCGGCATCAGCCCGAGCACGGTGGTCGCCACGGTCATGACAAGCGGCCGTACCCGCATGGCAGCCCCTTCGATGATGGCAGCGTCGACGTCCTCCGGTGCCTGGATTCGACCCTCCCGCAGATGGCGCTCGAAGGCCTCGTCGAGGTAGACGATCATGACGATTCCAGTCTGAGCGGCAACGCCGGCAACGGCTATGATCCCGACCCATACTGCAGCAGACATATTGTAAGACATGGCGGCCAGGAGCCAGACGCTGCCGGCGATGGCGAAGGGCAGGCTGGCGAGAACGAGAAAGGTCTGCATCCAGCCACGCGTCGCGAGAAACAGAAGCCCGACGATCAGCAGCAAGGTGAGCGGAAGCACGTAGCGGAGCCTCGCTTCCATTTCGGCCAGGAACTCATACTGGCCGGTCCACTCAAGCCTGTAGCCAGCCGGCAAGACCAGGCGCGATTCAACCAGCGTTTTGGCCTCGTCGACCCAGCCGCCGAGATCGCGCGCGGTGGGATCGATGTCGGCATAGACATAGCCGACCAGCACTCCGTTCTCGTCCTTGATCATCGGCGGACCGGTGACCACGCTCACGTCGGCGATCTGCCCCAGCGGTACTGCTGCTCCGGGAGGGCGCCAGCGCTCGATGAAATCGGGCGACGCCGCCAGGGCTCCGGCGCTGGATGGCGCTGGCGCCATGGCGGCGCCCGCACCTTGCGTTCCCATGCCGCCTCCACCGCCGCCGCTGCCTCCACTCATGCCGCCGCCCATGCCATCGCCGCTTGCAGATGGGGCGCTGACCATCGGCCCGGCAGAAGGGCTGGAACCGGCGCCGCTATTGGTGCCGCCGTAGGTCACCGCGGGTCCCGTCGACTGGACCGGAATCAGGATGTTGCGTATCGCTTCGGGATCGCCGCGGAAGTCGGCGGCATAGCGCAGATTGATGGTGAAGCGTGCGCGGCCGGCGATGGCGGTCGAGATGTTGGCGCCGCCAATCGCCGCTTCGATGGTATCCTGCACGTCGCGCACGGTAAGGCCATAGCGGGCGATCTTGTCGCGATCGGGCACAATGTCGACGTATTCGCGTCCGGTCTGGCGCTCGGCGAAGGTACTGCGTGTGCCGGGAACATCGCGCAACATGCCTTCAAGCGCGACGCTGATCCGCTCGATCTCCTCCAGGTTCTCGCCGAACACCTTGACGCCGACCGGCGTCCGCACGCCTGTAGTGAGCATGTCGATGCGGGTGCGGATCGGCGGCGCGATGGCGATCTGATACCCGGGCATGCGCAGCGCTGCGTCCATGGCTTGCGAAAGCTCCGCCAAGGTCCAGCGGCCTCGCTCCGGCCAGACCATTCGCAGCGCCGGCTTGAGGAAGTCGGGCGCCCACGAGCTGTGCCAGCGAGAAATCGGGCGCAGGGGCCAATCGTCTCGCGGCCGCAGCGTGACGACGGACTCGTTCATATCGAGCTGGGCCGGGTCTGTGGCAGTCTCCGCGCGGCCAGCTTTGCCGTGCACGGAGATCACCTCCGGGAAACTCATGATGACCTTGTGCTGCGCTTCGAGCGCGCGGCGTGCATCCTCGATGGCGATGCCGGGGAAAGTCGTCGGCATGACCAGCAGCGAGCCTTCGTCGAGCGGCGGCATGAATTCCGAGCCGAGCCGCTGGAAGACAGGTACGGTCGCGATCATCAGCAAGGCGGCCGCCAGCACAACCGCAACTCGCTGGCGCACGACGAAGCGGACAACCGGTAGATAGACGCGGGTCAGCGCTCGGCTGACCGGATTCTCGGACTCTCCCCGAAAACGGCCGCGCAGCAACAGCACCATCAGGGGCGGAGCGAGCGTGATCGACAGGAGCGCCGCGGCAAACATGGCGAAGGTCTTGGTGTAGGCGAGCGGAGCAAAAAGATCGCCGGCCTGGCCGGCCAAGGTGAAGATCGGCAGGAAGCTGATCGTGATCAGCAGCAACGAAAAGAAAATCGGACGGCCAACCTCCTTGCAGGCGTCGATGATGATACGACGGCGGTCGGCCTCCGGGGGTGCGCCGGCGAGCCGCGTGTTCGCATTCTCGATGAGAACAATCGTGGCATCCGCAAGCTCGCCGATGGCGATCGCGATACCTCCCAGCGACATGATGTTGGTGGTGAGGCCAAGGTAGCGGATGCCGATGAACGACAGCAGCACCGAGATGGGCAGGACGATCATCACGACAAGCGCCGACCGCGCGTGGAACAAGAACACCAGGCAGATAATGGTGACGATTATGGCTTGGCCGATGAGCGTGTTCCGCAGGGTCTCGACCGAGCTGAGGATCAGCTCTGACCGGTCATAAGTCGGCACCAACCGCACGCCCGGCGGCAGCGTAAGCTCGGCCGCAGCCTCCTTCACGCCGTCGATGACTTCGAGCGCGTTGGAGCCGATGCGCATCACCACTATGCCGCCCACCGCCTCGCCCCGGGCGTTCCAGTCCGCGGCACCGCGCCGTATCTCCGGGCCGAAGCGCACCGTGGCGACATCACCAAGTCGGATCGGCACTCCGCCGGGTCCGACCGTGACCACGCTTTTCTCGAGGTCGGCAAGGTCACGAACATAGCCGCGCCCGCGCAGCACGTATTCACGCCCGGCGAGCTCGAGCACCCGCGCGCCGACCTCGGCGTTAGCGTCGCGCACCGCGCGGGAGAGATCCGCCATGGTGAGGCCGAACGCCACCAGCCGCTGCGGATCGGCGAGGATCTGATACTGGCGCTCGAAACCCCCGATCGAGGCGACTTCGGCGACACCGGGCGCCGCCTGGAGAGCGGGTCGAACCACGAAGTCCTGCAGCGCCCGAAGTTCGGCGAGCTCGAGGCGGCCAGTGGTATCCTGCAGCACATATTGATAGACCCAGCCGACCCCGCTGGCGTCAGGGCCCAGGGTCGGGGAAACTCCCGCAGGCAATAGCTGCTGCGCCCGCCCCAGCTGTTCGAGCACGCGAGTGCGCGCCCAATAAATGTCGGTGCCATCCTCGAAGATCGCATAAGTGAAGCTCATTCCGAACATCGAGTAGCCGCGCACCGTGCGCACGCCTGGCGTGCTCTGGAGCGCTCTGACGAGAGGATATGTGATCTGGTCCTCCACCAGATCGGGACTACGGCCCATCCACTCCGTATAGACGATGACCTGCGGGTCAGAGAGGTCGGGCAGAGCGTCGAGCGGAGTCTTGCGAGCCGAGTCCAACGCCCAGATGACGAGCGCCAGCACGACCCCGAACACCACCCATCGGTACCGGGCAGACGCCTCGATGATGCGTTCAACCACAGCCGTGCGGCCTAATGCCCGGCATGGTCGGCCTGCGCCGGGCTGGCCGGCTCGGTTGGCCCGGCCGTTTCCTCGGGCATTGGCATCGATCCGTGGCGATGAGCGCCGCCACCGCCGGTTGCGCGCAGCCTGCTTTCGGAGTCGAGCAGGAAGGTCCCCGAGGTAACGACCAGCTCGCCTTCGGCAAGGCCCTCGCGAATGACGACCCGGTCGCCGAGGCTCAGCCCAACCACGACCGGCCGCGGCTCGAACATATTCTCCTTGGCGACGAACACGTGTTGCTGCCGGCCAGTGTCGATCACCGCATCGCGCGGCACGACAATGCCGCGGCCGCCCGGGACTTCGAAGGCCGCGGTGCCATAAAGGCCGGGAACGAGCAGCCCGCCTCGATTGGGAACGGAGAGCCGTACGCGCAAAGTGCGCGTGCGCTCAGATAACGTGGGATAGACGAACTCCACCCGACCGCGAATTGAGGCAATTCCCACGGTGGGAAAATCGAGCCGTACCGGCGTGCCGGGGCGGATGGCTCTGATCCCGGTTTCCGGGACTTCTGCGTAGACCCAGACGTTGCCCATGTTGGCGAGCGTCAATAGCTCGGTCGATGGGTCGACCGCGGTGCCAACGCTCACGCCGCGATTGACGACTACCCCGCTGCTTGGTGCGGTGACGGTGACCAGGCGGATCGGATTGCCCGATCGTTCGATGGCGCCGATCTCGCGGTCCGTCATGCCGAGCACGCGCAGACGCATCCGGCCGCTCGCCACGACCGACGTGGCGTAGCCGGACGCCGCAAAACGGCGCGCTGCGAGGTACTCGGCCTGCGACGATAGCAGCTCTTGCGAGAAGATTCGCGCCACCGGCTGTCCGGCGCGGACGTACTCGCCGGTCGTGTTGACGTAGAGCTGTTCGACCCAGCCCGCGACGCGGGTGTGCACGTGCGACAGCCGCGATTCGTCGAGAGCAACGGTAGCGACCGCATTGATCGTGGAGACGGTATCCTCGCTCGTCGCCGCGACGAGTCGGATGCCGAGCCGAGTCATGTCCGTAGAACTCACCTCGATTGGCACCCGATCCGGCCGCGCCGTCGCTCGTGCGTTTGCAGTCACGGCGTCCGCGTTCGGTTCGCCGCGATCGAACGGCCATCCTCCGCGCGCATTCTGAATCGCGCCTCCAACGATGAATAGCGCCGCCGTTACCCCTGCGGCGAGCGCAGGCGCTCGCCAGTGATCGGGGGCCTTCAACCAGCGACCCCGCATCTTCGACCACTGATCCTGGATCGTCATAGGGTGATCATCTCGAACGAGCCGATCGCCCGGCCGAGCCGCGCCCACGCGAGGCCGACCTGCATGTCCGCCTCGATCAGCTCCATCTCGACCGACCACAACGTCTGCAGCGCTTCTACCACCGAGACGAGCGGCAATCGACCGGCGGCGTAGCCGGCCAAGGCAGGTTCGATGGCAAAACGTGCCCGCGGGATGATCTCGTCGCGGAGAGAGCGCTGCAGCGCGCTCACCGCTTCCAGCTCGTTCAGCGCCTGCGCGGCCTCACCTTCGGCCATACGCGTCATCGCCTGCAGATCGGCCTCGGCCATGCGGCGCATTTCTTCCGCTTCCCGAACCCCCGCGCGCAGCCGCGATCCCCAGATCGGTACGCTGACGCCGACCATCGCCATGGCGCCATAACCTTCGGACATTGTGTACGCCGGGCCCGTTCGTACGGTCAGCATCGGAGTGGACATATTGCGCATTACGCGCACATCTGCCTCTGCTCGGGCGATCTCGGCACGTCCGGCGGCAAGGCGGGGCAGCGACGGCAGGCGCGCCTGGATGGCTGCCAAGGTTGGCACTGGGCGATCGAGGACTGGCGGCCGCAGCGCCGGCACGGCGCTGTCGACTTGCCGCCCGAGGCTGGCGTTCAGCATGGCCTCCGCAGCGCGTACCTGGCCACTGGACGCCTGCAGCTGAGCCTCCAGCCGGCTGACCTCGACTTCAGCGCGCAGCACGTCGGCTTGTTCGCCGGTTCCGCCGGAATAACGGGCATTGGCCGCCGCGACGATGGCGCGGGCAAGCTCCAGCCGCTCGCGCAGAACATCGGCGGAGCGCCTACGCTGCTGGAGCATCACAAATGCAGAGATGGTTTCCAGCGCGACGGCAAGTTCGCGGTCGTCGGCCTCGGCGCGAAAGCGCTCGATCTCGGCAAGGGCGGACTGCCGTCGATTGCGGCGGAGCGAGCCCAGCGGAAAACGCTGCTCGACCGTAACGCTCCAGTCCATGCCGCTCATACCGAACGGCTTGTGATCTATCGACGCTGAGACCATCGGATCGTCCAACGCGCCGACGATCGCCGGGCGCTGTGCGCTCGCACGGATTTGCGCCTCCGCCGCGACCAGCTCCGGACGCTCACTGGCAGCGATGCGGAGCGCCTCGCTCAATCCGAGGGGATGCTCGGCAATCGTCTGCGCCACGGCAGGGCGGGCAATAATCAGCGCGCCAGCCACGAGAACCGCGGTCCTGGCCAAGTGCATGACCTCAACGCCGAGGCGAGTCACGCCAGCATCTCCCGTTCCCGCTTCTCGGGACCGCCCGGCGTTGTCGACCGCGAGCATTGCGCGTTTCGCAAGTGATCATCCCCCTCGCCGCTTGTCACATCGTCATACGCCAATTTCTGTTCTTTTAGGAATGCAGTCCCGTCGCACTCGTCCGAATTTGCTCTTCAGTGGGCACCGGAGGCGCTTGTCTGCCCCCAAGTCACCGCGCGGCAGAGACCGAGAAGAGCCATCATCAAGTCCCGCCGGCAGGACAACGCACAGAAAACGTCTGGACATAGCACGCCCGCGCGTCATGTTGAGCCTGCGGGAAGCCAAAAGGCCTCGCAGGCAATACAATACCAACAGAAGAGGGAGAGACGAACATGAAGTCATTGGCAGTATGGCTGGCCGTGCCGGCCCTGTCTCTTGGCGCCTGTGCCACCGTCCCGCCCACCCCTGAGCAGGTTGCGGCCTGTCAGGAGATGGAGCGCGATATGGGCGTGGGCGTCAGGCACGACCATGCCGAGATGAAGCAGCAGGGCCGCAACCCGATGAACTTGTCCCACGATCAGTGTCGTCGCATTCTTGCCGACCAGGGCAGCTGAGCACCCACATCTGACCTACTCTCGCAGGAGGAACAGCCTCTCCGAAAACTACAAGTTAGGAGATAGCTGGGGTTCGCATGGACGTCGCGCAGCGCCTTGCTCGCGCATTTACAGATTAATAAGAACTGCCCGTCTGGCTTAGCGCGACGTGGCCGGCAGACGGGTCGTCTCAGGCGATCGCGGCTCAAGGAAGTGGAGCAACACGATCCAGCTGATCGCCGCTGCGAAGAAGCACCAGATCGAAATAAACCAGGTCTGGTAAAGCGCACCGGCCGCAACCAAGGACACAAACGTCGCGATACCAAACCAACGAACTCGGCGATAGCTGGACGCTAGCGAACTCCCACAGGTCGCCAAAACATACAGAGTGAGCACCGTCGCGGCGTAAAAGTGTGGAGAAACATAGTCGATGTGATTGCCCACTACCTTTGCCACGGTCGGTTCAGTCAGCAAGAAATAGAGCAGATAGAGACCCGTGGTGCCGCCGCCGAGGGCAAACGCCGCTAGGGTCGAGACTCAATCAGAGCCAGAAAGCCACGGCGGCGGCAAGGCATACGGCGGATAGGAAGTTTCTGGCGAGCT